>DATJEE010000147.1:0-8358 GCA_035496995.1 Solirubrobacteraceae bacterium
GAGATGATCTGCCCCGAATCCCCGTACGAGGACCAGCTCCTGCACGAGTTCTTCGACGGGCTCTACGCCGACCAGCAGGGCTGGGACGGCGAGCGGCGCTGGGTCTCGCAGCTCGACCACCTGACGTTCGTCGTCACGCACGACCAGGTCAACACCGCGACCCTGCGCGCCGAGCTGCGCGGCATCGCCGACCCGCCGTGGATGGCGTCCGTGACGCTGCCGCTGGACCCCGGCGTCTTTCACCGCATCGGCGCCAACGCCAAGCTCTTCGGCGATCAGGTGCTCGAGGGCGCCTCGACCGAGAGCGCCTGAGCGCCAACCTCGTCGTCGCCGCCCGCCGCGCCGCGCGCGCGGGCGATCCACCCGTCGGCCCAGATCGCCAGCGCCTCCGGGTCGCGGCCGGCCGGCTTGCCGGCGCGCTCGGCGAGGTCGTCCTTCAGCGCGAGCATGCAGCTGTAGGCGAGCTCGAACGGGCACAGGGGGTCGCCGCCGGGAACCTGCAGCACGGGGTGGTTGAAGATCAGGCCGTCGGTGTCGCAGCGGCGCCAGCGCGCGGCGGGCAGCTCGGCGAGCACGTGGTCGGCCCACACGAAGCCGGCGGCGTCGCACATCAGCAGCGCGGGCCCGGTCCCGACACCGCCGTAGCGCGGGTCCGAGCGCGTCGGGTGCCAGATCGGGTAGGGCGGGCCCTCGGCCTCGTCGCCGCCCTGCAGCCACCAGCTCGTGATCCAGCCCCAGGTCGCGACGAGCCCGTCGCGCGACCCGTCGGGCCGCATGCCGCTCTGCCACGCGAACCAGTCCAGGCGCGCCTCGCGCTCGGCCACGTAGGCGGCGAGGAACCGCTCGGCCTCACCGGCCGGCATGCGCCAGAAGTCGACGAACCCCATGCGACCGTGATCGTCAGGGGCGCGCGGAACTTCAGGCGGGCGAGCGGGCGGGCTCGAAGCGCTCGAGCTCGGCGCGCGGGAGGATCGCCCGCAGCGGCCGCGGCAGCCACCAGTTCCAGCGCCCCATGACCGCCATCGCGGCGGGCACGAGGACGAGCCGCACGAGCGTCGCGTCGAGCGCGATCGCGACCGCCGTGCCGAGGCCGATCTGCTGGATCGACGGCACGCCGGTGGCGACGAACGTCGCGAAGACGGCGACCATGATGAGCGCCGCGCTCGTGATCGTCCGCGCGCTGCTCGCCAGGCCGCCGGCGACCGCCGCGCGCGTGTCGCCCGTCGCCGCGTGGCGCTCGCGGATGCGCGTGAGCAGGAAGACCTCGTAGTCCATCGACAGCCCGAAGACGACCGCCAGCACGAGCGGCGGGGTGATCGTGTCGACGTGCCCGAGCGACTGGAAGCCGAACAGCCCGTCGACCCAGCCCCACTGGAAGACCGCGACGACGACGCCGTAGGCCGCGCCGACGGACAGGAGGTTCATCACGACGGCCTTCAGCGGCAGCACGACCGAGCGCAGGAGCACGAGCAGCACGGTGTAGCTCAGCGCCAGGACGAAGAGCACGATCAGCCACAGCGACCCGCTGACCTTCGCGTTGAAGTCGACGAGCCCGGCGGTCGTGCCGCCGACGTCGACGCGCAGGCCGGGCGCCGCCGCCGGCAGCGCGCCGCGCAGGCGCTTGACGAGCGCCTTCGTCTCCGGGCGCTCGCCGTCGGCGCGCGGCGTCGCCTCCAGCAGCACGGCGCGCTCGTCGCGCGCGGCGACGGGCGCGGCGACCGCCACGACCTCGCGATCGCCGGCCAGCGCGGCGCGCAGGGCGCGCACGGCGGCGGCGTTGCGCGGGTCGCCGACGGCGCCGTGGCGCGTGTGCGCGACGACGACGACCGGGCTCAGCGCACCCGGCCCGACCTGGGCGGCCGCCGCGGCGAAGCCGGCGCGGATCTCGTGGCCGGCGGGAAACTGGTCCAGCGCGCCGTCGGCCGTCTCGAGGCTCAGGGCGGGGATCGCGAGCACGAGCAGGACGCTCGCCGACGCGGCGATCGCGACGAGCGGGCGGCGCATGACGAACGTCGTCCAGCGCTCCCAGAAGGGGGCGCGTTCGCCGCGGCGCGCGCGCCGGGCAGCGGCGAAGCGGCCGAACACGCGCCCCGGCTCGTGCGCGCGGCGCCCGAGCAGCGAGATGAGCGCCGGCAGCAGCGTCGAGGCCGTCAGGACCGACACGGCGACGACGAGGATCGCCCCGAGCGCCATCGACCGCAGCGCGGTCGTGTCGACGAGCAGCAGGCCGGCGAGCGAGGCGATGACGGTCAGGCCGCTGAAGAGCACGGCGATGCCGGAGGTCGCCAGCGCGATCCCGCGCGCGTCCTCGAGCGTGCGGCCGGCGGCGATCTCCTCGCGATAGCGGGCGAGGATGAAGAGCGAGTAGTCGACGGCGACTCCGATCCCGATCATCGACGCCATGTTCGTCGTGAAGACCGACATCTCCATCTGGCGCGACAGGACGTAGATCAGCGCCCCGGTGACGACGACCGAGACGAACCCCAGCGCGAGCGGCAGCGCCGCGGCGGCGAGCGAGCCGAAGACGAGCAGCAGGATGAGCGCGACGATCGGGAAGCCGAAGCCCTCGGCCATCGCGAGGTCCTTCTTGGATACGTCCTGCAGGCCGGCCCAGAGCGCGCCCTGGCCGATGAGGTGCGTCGTGACGGCGCCGCCGGAGCCGCGCGGCGTGCCGATCCCGAGCGCGGTGCGCAGGTCGCTCGCGACGTCGACGGCCTTCCAGTCGTCGACGTCGACGCGCAGCGGGACGACGACGGTGCGGGCCCCGGCCTGCCGCGCCCGGGCGAGCGCCGCCGCGGTCACCGCGACATGGTCGACGCGCTGCGTCGCGCGCTGCAGCCGCGCGAGCGCCGCGCGGGCGTCGGCGGCCGTCGCGCCCTTGCGCGCGATCAGGACGACACCGAGCTTCGAGCGCTGCGCCACGCCGAAGTCGTGCTCGACTGCGTCCTGCACGGCGACCGCCTGCGAGCCGGGGACGGCGAAGCCGCCGCCGGTCAGGCGTTCGGACTGCTGCGCGGCGAACGGCAGCGCCGCGACGAGGGCCAGGGCCCAGGCGACGAGGACGAGGCGACGGCGGCGGTGCAGCGTTGCCGAGAGCCTGAGCATGAGGGCCTGCATGGCGGGGATCATGCCATTGGCTGGCTGGCCAGCCAAGTGTGACGTTGCGCACACTTCGCCGCACGCTGCACGAGGCGTGATTTCTCCCCGGCACCCCGCGCCGGGCGTACGATCGCGGCGAGCAACCCGGAGGAGCGCCTCATGCGATCGTGCCTACGCCGGATCGGGCCGCTCGGGGCAGCGGTCGTGCTGACGCTGCCGGCCGTGGCCTACGCGGCCGCCCTCTGGAGCCGCCCGCAGGCGCTGTCCGGGCCCGGGGCCGCGAGCCTCGCGGTGGCGGGCGACGCGCGCGGCGACGGCATCGTCGCCTGGGCGCGACCCGGCGGCGCGAGCGGCAACATCGAGGCCGCGATCCGGACCCCGCGCACATGGCAGCGGGTCCAGGTGCTCGGCCCGGCGAACCTCCTCATGGGGCGCGCGCCCGCCGTTGCGATGGACGGTCGCGGCACGGCGTTCGCCGGCTGGGTCGGTCCCGACAACGCGCTGCACGTCGCCCGCCACGCGCCCGGCGCCGCGTGGGCGGCGGACGTCCTCGGCGACGCCGCCAACGCTCCGGTGCTCGCCGCCGACGCCGCGGGCGACGCCGTCGCGGCCTGGCTGCGGCTCGGCACCGTCGAGGTCGCCGACCGGCCGCGCGACGGGACCTGGAGCGCACCGGCCGCGCTCTCGGACGCGGGCGGAGCCGACCAGGTACGGGTCGCGATGAGCGCGGCGGGCGCCGTCGTCGTGACCTGGCGCGCGGCCGGCCATGAGCAGGCCGCGATCCGGCCCGCGGGCCGGCCGTTCGGCGCCGTCCAGCAGCTGTCGCCCGGCGGCGCGTCGCTGCCGCAGATCGCGAGCGACGCGGCGGGCGACATGGTCGCCGTCTGGAACGCGCCGGGCAGCCCGCAGGTGCTCCAGGCGGCGATGCGCCACGCCGGCAGCGCGAAGTTCGACGCCACGGTCGACGTGGTCCGCCGCCCGGTGCTCAGCGCGCCGGACGTCGCGGTCGGCCCCGGCGGCCGCGCGGCCGTGACCTGGGTCGCCCGGACCGTCGAGCTTGCCGAGAGCACCGCCGCGGGCCGCTGGGGCCGCGCGCAGCGCGTGAGCGGGTCCGGCGACAGCGTCGTCTCGCCGGCGGCCGTCGTCGAGGACGCGCGCGGCGACCTCACGATCGCGTGGAGCGGCTCGTCGCGCTCCCCACGCCGCATCAACGCCGTCCAGGTCGCCGATCGCCTCCGCGGCGGGCGGCTCGGGCGCCCCCACGTCCTCTCGGGGGCCGCCGAGCAGGACGCGGTCGACGGCGCCCCGCTGCTGACCGGCCGCCACGCCGGCATCGTCGCGTGGCGCTCGCTCCTCCCGCCGACCGGGACGCGCGTCCGGGTCGCGCTGCGCCGCTGACCGCGACGCGGCGACCTTCGCGAGCGAGCGGGCGAAGCTCGTAAGGTTCGCGCACGGCATGAACGACCACGCCCAAGCCATCGAGGTCGCGGACCTGCGCAAGTCCTACGGCGACATCGAGGCGGTGTGCGGCGTGAGCTTCGCGGTGGCGCCCGGCGAGATCTTCGGCTTCCTCGGCCCCAACGGCGCCGGCAAGACGACGACGATCAACATGCTCTGCACGCTCGCCAGGCCGACGAGCGGCAGCGCGCGGGTCGCCGGTCACGACGTCGTGACCGAGCGCGACGACGTCCGCCGGCACATCGGCCTCGTCTTCCAGGAGCAGACGCTCGACGGCTACCTCACGGCCGAGCAGAACCTGCGGATGCACGCCGAGCTCTACGGCGTCGACTCCGGGCTCGTCGCCGGGCGGATGCGCCAGGTCCTGGAGATGGTCGGGCTCTGGGAGCGGCGCGCGACGCAGGTCATGACGTTCTCCGGCGGGATGAAGCGGCGCCTGGAGATCGCGCGCGGCTTCCTGCACTCCCCGCGCGTCCTGTTCCTCGACGAGCCGACGATCGGCCTGGACCCGCAGACGCGCAGCTCGATCTGGCGCTACATCCGCGCCCTGCAGCGCGCCGAGGAGATCACGATCTTCATGACGACGCACTACATGGACGAGGCCGAGTTCTGCGACCGGATCGCGATCATGGACAAGGGCCAGATCGTCGTGCTCGACACGCCCGCCGTGCTGAAGGCCCAGGTCGGCGCCGACCGCGTGACGATCCACACCGCCGACGACGATGCGGCGGTCGCGGCGCTCGCCGAGCGCTTCGGCATCGACGCGCAGATCGCCGAGGGCGCCGTGACGTTCTACGTCCCGTCCGGCGAGGAGTTCGTCCCGCGGCTGTTCGCCGAGCTCGGCGTCCCGATCGTCTCGGTCAGTGTCGCGCGGCCGACGCTCGACGACGTCTTCATGGCGCACACCGGCTCGACGATCCGCGACGCCGAGGATTCCTCGACCTCGGCGCGCAACAAGATGGTCATGAAGGCCATGTCCGGGAGCCGCTCGTGACGACGGCCGCCGCGCCCGCAGCCGTCATCCGCGTCACCGTCCCGCCGCGCACGTTGCGCAGCGAGCTGCGCGCGATCAAGATCGTCTTCCGCCGCGAGCTCATCCGCTTCCGCAACGACCGGCTGCGGATCGTCACGTCGCTCGTGCAGCCGCTGCTGTTCCTCTTCGTCCTCGGGTCGGGGCTGCAGCAGCTCTCGCAGTTCGGCACCCACGGCGTCGCGCTGACGACGTTCATCTACCCCGGCGTGCTCTGCATCACGGTGATGTTCACCGCGATGTTCTCGGCCGCGTCGATCGTCTGGGACCGCGAGTTCGGCTTCCTGCGCGAGATGATGGTCGCGCCGGTGCGGCGCAGCTCGATCGTCATCGGCAAGTGCCTCGGCGGGGCCGCCGTCGCGAGCCTGCAGGGGCTGATCCTCATCGCCCTCGCGGGCGCGGTGCACGTGCCCTACGACCCGCTGCTGCTGCTCGGGATCTTCGGGCTGCAACTGCTGCTGGCCTTCAGCATCACGGCGTTCGGCGTCATGGTCGCGATCCGCATCAAGCAGATCCAGGCCTTCATGGGCGTCATGCAGATGATCGTCATGCCGATGTTCTTCATCTCCGGCGCGCTGTTCCCGGTCTCCGGGCTGCCGGGCTGGCTCGGGTTCCTCAACCGCATCGACCCGCTGACGTACGCCGTCGACCCGATGCGCCGCCTCGTCTTCGGCCACCTCGACCTCAGCGCCCCCGCGCGCGCGGCGCTCGATCCCGGCGTCACGTGGTGGGGCTGGCACCTGCCCGCGCTGCTGGAGGTCGCCGTCGTGTTCGCGCTCGGCCTCGTCATGCTCGCGATCGCGATCTGGGAGTTCAACGCGACGGAGTAGCGGCGGGCTACTCGGGGTCGACGAGCAGGGCGCGCACGCACTGCACGCCGGCGGCGATCGTCGGGCCGAAGTCGCGGTCCTCGGCGAGCATCCGCAGCCAGATCCCGTCGGCGAGCGAGAAGAGCACGTCGACGACGGCGTCGGGGTCGGCGGCGAGCCGCAGGACGCCCTCGGCCTCCTTGGCCCGCAGGAGCGCGGCGACCTGCTCGCGCGGGCGGCGCAGGAGCTCGGAGAACTCGGCGGCGACCTCCTCGTGGCGGCGCGAGAGGACGAACAGCTCGAAGACGAGCGTCACGAAGCCGGGGTCGTTGCGGACGACGTCCTCGAGGCTCGCGACGAGCACGGCGATGAAGTCGTCGGCGGTGCGCGCCTGCGCGAGCTGGGCGTCGAGCGCCGCCATCCGCACGTCGCAGTCGCGCCGCACGACCTCGACGAGCAGGCGCTCCTTCGTGCCGAAGTAGTAGTGCAGCAGGCCGCGCGACACACCGGCCGCGCGCGCGACCTGGTCGAACGTCGACCCGGCGGTGCCGCGCTCGGCGACCGACGTGCGCATCGCATCGACGATCCGTGCCGCCTTCTCGCCGGCCAGCGTCCGCTCACCCGTCGTCGCAGCTTCCATCACAGCCCAGCCTAATGGACGTGGCCGCCCGGTTGGCCGGCTGGCCAGGGCCCGCGCCAAACGACGAGGGCGCCCCTGCGGGGCGCCCTCGGGCACGACGTCGTGGCGCGCGGCGCCTACTTCGCGGGCGCGGTCTCCGGCGGCGGCGCGGCGGGCGCGGTGTTCGAGGTGTAGTCGAACTCCTCCTCGGCGCCGAAGAGCGCGTCGAGCACCTTGCCGCGCAGCCCCTCGCTCAGGGCGATCGCGGCGATGGCGCCGACGAGCGCGAGGAGCACGAACTTGCCCATCCCGCCCTTGCGCTTGGTCACCGGCTTGGCGTGCTTCGGCGCGTCGCGCAGGGCCGTCCCGGCGTCGCGCAGGGCGTCCGCCGAGCGCTTGAGGTCCTTGTGCAGCTTCTTGTCCTCGATCAGGACCTTCGTCGGCGCCTTGCCGTTGTTCAGGCGGCCGTACGCGTTCTTCGCAGCCTCGAAGGCCACGACCATGTTGTCGCGCAGTTCCTCGTCCTGGATGATCCGCTGGACGTACGGGTTCTCGCGCGCACCACGCGCTGCGGCTGCAGCGGCGCCGGCCTTGTCCTTCGCTGCCATGTCATTCACCTCGGGTCGCTTGCTTACGCCGAGCATATACCCGGTCCCCGTTGGTCACAGACGGTCGCGCGCGGCGCCGTGACGGCCCCGGAGGCTCCGGCACGGGCTCCAGCGCCGCCTCGAGCACCTCGCCGATCTGGCCGACGAAGCGGAACGTCAGCTTCTTGCGCAGGTGCTCGGGGATCTCCTCGACGTCGGACTCGTTGAGCTCCGGGGCGATGATCGTCGAGATGCCGTTGCGCTGGGCGGCGAGCGCCTTGTCCTTCAGCCCGCCGATCGGCAGGACCTGCCCGGTGAGCGTGATCTCGCCCGTCATCGCGACGTCGTCGCGGACGTGGCGGCCGCTCAGCAGCGACGCGAGCGCCGTCGCCATCGTGATGCCGGCGCTCGGGCCGTCCTTCGGGATCGCCCCCGCCGGGACGTGGATGTGGATGTCGTGCGTGCGAAACCAGTCCGACGCCAGCTCGGGCGCGAGCTCGGCGTGGTGGACGCGGACGTAGGACAGCGCCGCCTGCGCGGACTCCTTCATGACCTCGCCGAGCTGCCCGGTGATCTGGAGCTTGCCCTCGCCGTCGAAGGCGGTCGCCTCGATGAACAGCACGTCGCCGCCGACCGGCGTCCAGGCAAGACCGGTCGCGACGCCCGGCACGCGCGTGCGGCGCTTGGCCTCGGAGTGGTAGCGCTGGCGGCCGAGCAGCTCGCGGGCGCGGGCCTCGCCGATCGAGCCCTTCGGGT
>DATJEE010000148.1:0-8745 GCA_035496995.1 Solirubrobacteraceae bacterium
GGCGACGCGACGTTCGCATCTCACGCCGGCCCTGGCATCAGTGGTTTCCCGCCGTCGTCGGCGGCTTGACCCGGACGTTCTGAGCTCAACGCGCAACTAGCGTCCGCAGCACCGTCCCCGGGGAGACCACCGATGCTCACAACCGTCCCGTTCACGTCCATGCCGGGCCTCGACACGCGCATTGGCGAGATCAGGCACCACGGCGTTATCGCAGACAGCGACGTCGTCGCGTACTTGGCGCAATAGCCGGACGCTCCAGCGACCCCTCGGCACAGCGATGCAGACGACGCCGGCAGCCGCCGTCGAGCTCTACTGGATCCCGCTTGGCGCGGGCGGCCGTTGCGTCCGCGCCAACGGCCGCGTCTTCGAGGCCGTTCAGGCCGCCCTGGAGCATCGCCGGCGCTGCGACCTCTACCACGCCGCGCTCATCGTCGAGCTCGGCGGCGCGCGTCACACGATCGAGTTGACGCCTTCGCCCGACGCTGACGGGGCGAGCCGAGGTGTCGTGGCCACCGGGCCGGTGGGCAGCCGCCACATCGGCCGGCTGCGCCTGTTTCGTTACGAGATCCGCTGCTGGCGTGGTGGATCGATTCCCGATCTCGACTTTGCCGTCGGCGAGCCGAAACGCCTGACCACCGATCCACGCGTCGCGCGCCGGGTGCTGGACCTCGTCGCAATCGCCCCCAGACCGGTGTGGGGGCGCGACGAGCTCGGGGCAGGGGAGATGTGGAACTCGAACTCCGTGATCGCCTGGCTGCTCGCGGCCGCGGGCCTGCCGGCCGCACAGCTGCGACCCCCGCCGCACGGCCGCGCGCCGGGGTGGGACGCCGGGCTCGAAGTCGCCCGGCGCGGCGCCACGTACGAGGGCAGGCGCATCGGCGGCCACGAAGCCACCGCGAGCCGAGCGGGCGCCTGACCGACGGTCGCGTCCCGATCCCGTCGCGCGGATGCGCGGAATCGGCGACGCCATGCGCACTACGATCGGTGCGTGGAGCCGGTGCTGGAGGTGCTTCTCGGCGAGGCGCAGAGCGCCATCGAGGCGGGCGACTGGCGCACGGCTCGAGCGCGGTTCGAGGCCGCGCTGGAGCACGACGAAATCGCCGAGGCGCTCTTCGGCCTGGGCAACGTGCTGTGGTGGCTTGGCGAGACGGAGCCGTCGGTGCGGCTGCTCGAGCGTGCGTACGCGGGATTTCGCCAGCGGCCGGATCCGGAGCAGGCGGCGCTGGCGGCGGTCTACCTGTGCCTGCTCTACCGGGCGAGCCTCGGCAACTTCGCCGCGTCGCGCGGATGGCTGGCGCGCGCGTCACGGATCGTCGAGGAGTCCGGCCTCGAGCCGCTGAGCGGCTGGGTCGCGCTGTGCCGCGCCGCCACGGCCAGCGACGAGGACGACCCGCGCGCGGCCGAGCGCTGGGCGAGCGAGGCCGGCGAGATCGCGCGGACGTCGCACGACGGCGATCTCGAGCTGTGCGCGCTGAGCGAGCGCGGGTTCGCGCTGGTCGTGATGGGCGACGTCGACGCAGGCGTCGCGCTGCTCGACGAGGCGATGGCCGGGGCGCTGGGCGGCGAGCCCGAGAACCCGGACACGGTGGTCCTCACGAGCTGCAACACGATCCTCGCCTGCAGCCGGGCCGGTGACTTCACGCGTGCCGGCCAGTGGATCCAGGCCGCCGACGAGTTCAATCGTCGCTACGGCTCGCCGCACCTGTACACGACATGCCGCACGCAATACGCGAGCATCCTGTTCGCAACCGGCAAGTGGGAGCAAGCCGAGACGGAGCTGGCGGAGGCGCTGAGGATCGGCGCGCGCGCCGAGCCGGCGCTGCACGCGCAGGCGCTGGCGAAGCTCGCGGAGCTGCGCCTTGCGCAGGGCCGGCTCGAGGAGGCCGAGCGGCTGCTGGACGGCTTCGCCGAGCGGCCCGAGACGGTCTACGCCGTCGCCGCGATCGAGCTTGCACGCGGCCGGCCCGCGGTCGCCGCCGCGCTGCTCGATCGCCGCCTGCGTGAGCTCGGCGACGTGTCGTTGGAAGCGGCGGCCCTGCTCGACCTCCTCGTCGAGGCCGACTCGGCCGCGGACGTGGCGTCGCGAGCGGAGCTCCTGCTCCAGCACGGGGCGCAGTGCGACGCGATCCTCGCGCGCGCCGAGCGCACGCTCGGCCGGGTCCTGCTCAGCACCGACGGTGGGCGGGCGGTGTCCTGCCTCGAGCGCGCGCTGGCGGGGTTCCGGCGCCTGGGGATGCCGCTGGAGATGGCCCGGACGCGGCTGCTGATCGCCGCGGCGCTGGCCGGCGATTCCCCGGAGGTCGCGATCGCGGAGGCGCGTGCGGCGCTCGCCGGCTTCGAGGAGCTCGGCGCCGGGCGCGACGCCGACGCGGCGGCCGCGTTCCTGCGCGCCAACGGCGTCAAGTCCTCGAGGAGCGGGCCGAAGCGGATCGGCGTGCTGACCAAGCGCGAGCTCGAGGTGCTGGACCTGCTCGGCGAGGGCCTGTCGAACCCGCGGATTGCCGAGCGGCTGTTCCTCAGCCGCAAGACCGTCGAGCACCACGTCGCGAGCGTGCTCTTCAAGCTCGACCTCACGAACCGCGGCGAGGCGACGGCCTACGCCGTGCGACACCGCGCCGGGAAATAGGTGAGCTCACCGATGCTGGCCGATCCGGCCGGCGGGATGCTCGTTGCGTCATCCACAACGAGATGGGAGCAGCGATGTCAGAGCAGAGCAGGGCGATCGTGCGGCGGTTCTTCGAGGAGGTCTTCTCGCAGGGCCGTCTCGACGTCATCGATGAGTTGTTCGACGACGACTACCAGGACCACGATCCCGTCAACGAGCAGGACACCTACGGCCCCGACGGGGTGCGCGAGGAGATGGCGCAGTATCGCGCGGGGGTCTCCGATCTGCGGTTCACGATCGAGGACCAGCTCGCCGAGGGCGACCGCGTCGTGACGCGCTGGGTCTCGAACGGCACGCACGACGGCGAGCTGCTGGGCGTCGCGCCGACCGGCCGGCGGATCGAGGTCCACGGGATCACCATCCACCGCGTGGCCGACGGGCGCATCCAGGAGGCCTGGTGGAACTGGGACGTCCTCGGGCTGACGCGTCAGATCGGCGCGATCCCCGCCGAGCAGCCCGCGTAGGAGCAGTCATGTACGTCGCAGTGCTGCATCACTTCCAGGACCCGCCGACGGCGTTCGCGCGCGGCGAGTGACCCGTGGTCGCCGCGCGCCGTGATGCCGCTCAGGGCACCCAGGTCTCCGCCAGCGGCGTGAGCTGCAGCTCGTGGGTCGCCGACCGCGCGCCCTGATCGGCCAGGAACAGGACCGCGTCGGCGATCTCGCGGGGATCGGCGAGCGCTGCCGGGTCGACGCCGGCGCGCGTCGTGCCGTCGATCGGCTCGATCCCGGCATCGACGATCAGCAGCGCGACGTGGATGCCCTGAGCGCGGAGCTCGAGCGCGGCGGCCTGCGTGATCGCGCGGACGCCGAAGGAGCCCGCCGCCCACAGCCCGCGGCCCGGCAGGGCGCGGCGGGCCGATCCGCCGGTGACCTGGATCAACGTCGCCGGGCGGCCCTGGGCGACGGCGAACGCGCCCGCGCCCGAGAGGAACGCGAACGCGGAGCGCGCCGGCGCGGAGGCCCACGAGTCGAACGCGCCCGCGTCGGCCTGGGCGATCGGCCCGCCGCCGAACGGTCCGGTCCGCGTGCCGCCGTACGCGGCGGCCGCGTTGAGGACGAGGTCGACGCCGCCGTGGGCCTCGGCCGCCGCCGCGACCGCGTCGCGCACGCTCGCCTGATCGGTGATGTCGGCCTCCAGCGCTAGCGCGCCGGCGGCGCTGACGGCATCGCGCGTGGCCTGGGTCCGCGCGATGCCGGCGACCGCCCAGCCCCGGGCCAGCAGCGCCTCGATCACGGCGCGCCCGAGGTTGCGTGCTCCGAAGACGACGGCGCTGCGCTGCGCCGCTGGATCGCTGTCGCTGGTCATCGCCATAGCCTACGGACGCGGCGGTGGATCAGACGAGGGTCTCGAGCTCGGCTGCGACGTCGTCCGGCGAGGGCATCGCCGCGATCTCGCCGGCGATCCGGCGCGCCGCGTCGCGGTACTCGTCCTCGTCGAGGAGCCGGCGGATCGCGGCGGCGACACCGGCCCGGTCGATGTCCTGCGGCGCGATCGTGATGCCCGCGCCGGCGCGTGCGATCGCCGCCGCGTTGAGGAACTGGTCGGCGGCCTGTGGCAGGCAGAGCTGCGGGATGCCCATCGACAGCGCGGCGAGGGCGGTCCCCGACCCGGCGTGCGAGGCCACGACGTCGCATTCGGGAAGCAGCAGCGTCTGAGGGACATAGCGCTCGACCACCACGCGGGACGGCTGCTCGCCGAGGACGGCCGGGTCGGCATCGGGGCCGACGGTCACGACGGCGCCGACACCGGCGTCGTGGATCCCCGCCACCGCGACCGGGAACGCCGGGTAGTCGTTGAAGACGGTTCCGAACGTGAGGTAGACGAGCGGCTTTCCGGTGCGCTCGAGGATCGCGGCGTCGAGGCGCTCGACCGTCGCGCCGGCGAACGGCACCGGTCGCAGGTAGTGCCGCGCACCGAGATGATCGTCGCCCGGCGGCTGCATGGACGGCGGGTAGTTGTCGATGTACACGTGGTCGTAGAGCCCGGCGTACGGGCGGGGCTGGAGCCCCTGCGCCCGCCACAGCGCGGCGATCTCCTCTCCGCCGGCCCGCACCCTGTGCTCGGGAAGCAGCGCACCGAAGGAGTGCGTCGCGTGCGGCACCCCGATGGTCGCTGCGGCGATCGGAGCGGCGAGCTCGGCGGCGTCGTTGATCACGAGCGCCGGTCGCCACGCCTGCACGAGCGCCAGCAGGTCCGCGAGCGCGGGCGGGGCGCTGATCGCCCCGAAGAGCTTCGGGAACATCGCATCGGGGCGCTGCTGCGGTGGCAGCTCGCCGATCTCCGGGTAACGGCGGTCCATCTCGGCCCAGCGCACGGCCTGCGTGATGCCTGCGGGCACGGCGTCGAAGCCGGCCCGCTCGACGCGCGCACAGCCGTCGGGCCCTGCGGCCCACCGGATCTCGTGCCCCCGTGCCGCCAGCGCCCGGGCCAGCGGCACGAGCGGATTGATGTGACCGACGAGCCCCATCGACGAGATCAGGACGCGCATGTGCCGACTAACCGCTGATGCGCCGCGGGCGCAGGGTACGGACGTGGGCGTTGAGCTTCTCGTGCGCGCGGACGAGCGCTGCGATGTCGTCGTCGGCGAGGTGGCGGGAGAAGTGCTGCTCGATCCAGTTGCGGTGCTGGAGGCGCGCTTGCTCCATCGTCTCGCGGCCCTGGTCGGTGAGGAACACGAAGATCGAGCGCCGGTCGTCCTCGGGGCGGACGCGGCGCACGAGACCGGCCCGTTCCATCCCGTCGATGATGCGGGTGAGGCCGCTCTTGCTGTAGAGGATCCTGTCGGCGATCTCGTTCATGCGCACGCCATCGGGCGCGTCCTCGAGGTGGATCAGGACGTCGTACCAGCGGACCGGGAGACCGCTGTCGCGCTGCATGTCGGCGCCGAGCACGTCGATCAGCGCGAGCGCGCTCTCGAGGTAGAGCCGCCAGGCCAGCAGCCGCTCCGGCGACGGGGTTGACAATGGTTGTGCGCTGTGGGATTGTCCGCTCTGCAACTGTTCTCCAATGTACAGTTGTTGAGTATACCACTCGAGCAGGGAGGTGACGGGAGATGACCGCGATTTCACCGGCGCGCGCGACGGACGGGTATCGGCTGGACACAGACGAGGGCGAGGCCTTCTGGCTGCTCGGGATGCTCGAGATCATCAAGATCAGCGGCCAGGACACCGGCGGCGCGTACGGGTTGGTCGAGATCACCGTGCGGGCCGGCGAGGGCTCGCCCTGGCACGTCC
Source organism: Solirubrobacteraceae bacterium (assembly GCA_035496995.1). Classification (GTDB taxonomy): domain Bacteria; phylum Actinomycetota; class Thermoleophilia; order Solirubrobacterales; family Solirubrobacteraceae; genus CADCVQ01. Next base: position 5,902 of record DATJEE010000148.1, read on the forward strand.
ACCCCGAAGAGGACGAATGGTTCTACGTGCTCGACGGGGAGTTCACGTTCTACGTCGGCGACACGCGCATGTCGCTGCCGGCCGGCGCGTTCGCGTTCGGTCCGAAGGGCGTGCCGCACACCTTCATCGCCGAGACGCACGCCGCCCGTGCCCTCGTCGGCTTCGCGCCGTTCCAGTTCGAGGGCTTCCTCCGCGAGGTCGGCGAACCGGCGACCGAGCTCGTGTTGCCGCCGCCGCTGGACGGCCCGCCGGACATGGCGCGCATCCTTCCGATCGGCGCCCGCAACGGGCTCGAGATCCTCGGACCCCCCGGCCCGCCCCGCGGCCACTGAGGGCAGACGGCCGGCCGAGCCGCCGTCAGCGCGCGGCGCGCCACATCGTCGTGATCACCGGCCCGCCCGGCGGACCGAACTCGGCGCGGGCCTCGAAGCCGAGCGCCGCGTAGCGCCCGAGGTTCGCCGGGTTCGTGCTCTCGAGGTACGCGGGCATGTGCTCGGCGTCGATCCGCGCGAGGTTGTCGCGCATGAGCGCCGTGCCGAGCCCGCGGCCCGCGTGGTCGCGGTGCGTGGCCCACCAGCAGAGGTAGTAGTGCCGCTCGTCGTGCGGGTGGTGGGCGTCGAACTGCTCGAACAGCGCCTCGACCTCCGGCGCGCGCGGCCCGACGAGCTCGGCGAGCAGCGGACCCACCTGCGCGGCCTCGGCCGGCGTCAGCTCCGGCTCGCCGGGCGGCGTCCACAGGGCCACGGTCTCGCAGCCGTCGGACATCCGCACCCACGGCAGACGTACGGCGCACGTCGCCCAGAACGTCATGAAGGGCAGCAGTCGCTCGGGGCGGCTCGCCGCATCCGGGAAGGTCCAGTGCCCCCACAGCGGGTCCTCGTGGAACGCGTCCGCCAGGCACGCCGCCACGGCCGGCACGTCGTCGAGCGTGGCGGCGCGGGTCGCGTCGTTCGGCGAGGGCGCGGGACCCATCGTCCGCAGATCATCGCGAACCGCCGGACCGCCGCCAACCGCCATGTGTGAGTGAGCGCACACGAGGACCGGATCGCGTTTGGATCTCGGCCCGCCCGGCTAGCCCCACGGTAGAAGCACCTGCCGGGCCCAGAGCCAGTCGTCCGGCAATCTCAGTTTCCGCCCCCGGTGTCGTCGTCCCGGGGGCCCTTCGATGCGATTGGAGTTGTATGACCGCTTCCCAGAAGAAGGTCGTCCAGTACCTCGGTGAGGCCCACGCGAGCGAGCTCGCGCTCGCCCGCGTGTTGCAGGCGCAGATCGCGATGACGCCGCAGAGCGGCTACCGCACCGCGCTCGAGCAGCACCTGGGCGAGACGCGCGAGCACGCGTCGCGCCTGCAGGATCGCCTGAACGTGCTCGGCCAGAACGGCAATCCGCTGACGGCGGTCGTCGGCGCGGTCGGGACCGTCGTCGGCCAGGCGCTGGCGCTCGGCAAGACGCCGTTGGACCTGCTGCGCGGCTCCGGCGGCGAGGAGAAGATCCTCAAGAACGCCAAGGACGCCTACGCCTCCGAGGCGCTGGAGATCGCGACCTACACGGCGCTCGAGCGTCTCGCGACCGCCGTCGGCGACGCGCAGACCGCCAAGCTCGCGGCGTCGATCCGCGCGGACGAGGAGAAGATGCTCGCGCGCATCGCGAAGCTCATCCCCACGCTGACGGACACGATGGTGCGCGCCGAGGTCAAGGGCAACCCGTCGTTCGACGTGACCACGACGGGTGCGGCCGACGCCGTGCGCGACGCCGGCGAGACCGCGAAGGACGCGGTGCGCACGACGACCGCGCGCGCCAAGCGCACGTCGCGCCAGGCACGCAAGGTGCCGGGCGTCGCCCAGGTCGAGGGCCAGATCAAGGGCGCCGTCGCCTCCGAGGGCGACCTCCCCATCGCGCGCTACGACAAGCTCACGGCCGACGAGATCACGGGCAGGCTGACGGGCCTGTCGCAGATCGATCTGGCGAAGATCGACGCCTACGAGCGCAAGCACCAGAACCGTACGACGGTCCTCAGCCGCATCACGTCGCTGCGCGGCAACGAGCCGTGGGCCGGCTACGACGAGCTCACCGCCGACGAGGTCACGACCGTGCTCTCCAACAGCGACGACGAGCGCGCCGAGAAGGTCCGCGCCTACGAGCGCAGCCACAAGAACCGCACCGGCGTCCTCAAGGCCGCCGACCGCGAACTCACCAACGCCTGAGCGAAGGAGCGACCGATGAGCATTGCCGACAAGGCCCGCAGGATCCCGGGAGTCGCAGCGGTGGAGGGCGCGCTCAACGGCGCCGTCGCCACCGAGCAGGACCTCCCGATCAAGGACTACGACAAGCAGACGGCGACCGACATCGCGGCGAAGCTCAAGGGCTTCAGCCAGCGCGAGCTGCGGATGATCGACGCCTACGAGCGCCGGCACGAGAACCGCGCGACGATCACCGACAAGATCGCCAAGCTCAGCGGCGAGGAGCCGTGGACCGGCTACGACGAGCAGAGCGTCGAGACGATCACCACGGCCCTGCGCCAGGCTGACAAGGACACGGCCCGCACCGTCCGCGCCTACGAGCGCGACCGCAAGGGCCGCAGCGGCGTGCTCGACGCCGCCGCGCAGCGCGCCGGCGCCTAGCCCGCGCGGCCGCGCACCCCGGGGCGGCTCCGCGATCGCGGAGCCGCCCCCGCGCTCGCGGCGCGGCAATCCGGGTACAGCTTGTCCGTGATCACGCCGGTCCAGGCCACCGTCGCCACGCGCGCCCCCGTCGACGGCGTGCTCGGTGCGATCGGCGATACGCCGCTCGTCGCGCTGCAGCGCTACCTCGACGATCCCGCCATCGCCGTCTGGGCGAAGCTCG
>DATJEE010000149.1:0-4174 GCA_035496995.1 Solirubrobacteraceae bacterium
CTCGTTTCTCGACTTCCACCTCTGGGTCCTCTACGCCGGGCAGCACACGTGGGCCGAATACCGCGTCCTCGGCGGCCAGGGGATCCCGTTCAACGTCGCCCACGCGGCCGGCAACCTCGTCTACTGCCTCGCGTTCGGGCCGCTGCTCGTCCGCTCGCTGCTGCGCTACCGCGATCGCCTCGAGGTCGTCTGGAAGCCGCTGCCGGCGAGCGCCGGCGCCGGCGTGCTGCTCGCGCTCGCCGTCGGCTTCGGCGCCTTCGGGTCCGGCGGCGACGCGCGCGCCGCCGCCGCCTCCGACCCCGCGCAGGCGCGGGCGATCACGTACCTCGCGGGCGCGCAGAACGCCGACGGCGGCTTCGGCCCCGACCGCGGGCGCCCGTCGAGCCAGCTGCACACGAGCTGGGCGGTGCTCGGGCTCGCCGCCGCCGGGCGCGACCCGCGCCGGGTGCGCAAGGGCGGGCGCTCGCCCGTGGACTACATCGTCCGGGGCATCGGCCAGGTGAAGACGACCGGCGACGTCGAGCGCACGATCCTCGCGCTCGCCGCCGCGCGGCGCTCGCCGCGCGCCGTCGGCGGCCGCGACCTCGTCACCGAGCTCGTGCGCAAGCGCCGCGCGAACGGCTCGTTCGCCGGGCTCGTCAACCAGACGTCGTTCGCGATCCTCGCGCTGCGCGCCGCGGGGCGCCCGGCGCGCGACCGCACGGTCCGCGCCGCCGCGGGCTGGCTGGCGGCCGAGCACAACGCCGACGGCGGCTTCAACTTCGCCGGCAGGGGCGGCGACAGCGGCATCGACGACACGGCGGCGGCGCTGCAGGCGCTCGTGGCCGCCGGCAAGCGGCGCACGAGGACCGTCACGCGCGCGGCCGCCTTCCTCGCCGCGCGCCAGAACGCCGACGGCGGCCTGCCGCTGCAGCCCGGCGACGACTCCAACGCCCAGTCGACCGCCTGGGCGATCCAGGGCCTCGTCGCCGCCGGCCGCGACCCGCGCCGGCTGCGCCGCGGCGGCGCGCGCTCGCCGCTGGCCTACATCCGCTCGCTGCAGGCCGCGTCGGGCGCCGTGCGCTACTCGCGCACGAGCATCACGAGCCCGGTCTGGGTCACCGCGCAGGCGCTGACGGGCCTCGCCCGCAGGCCCTTCCCTCTCCGCGCAACAGCGATCGGATAGGTTGCGCCACGCGATGCAGGTGGGAGTCCCCAAGGAGACGGTCGAAGGCGAGCGCCGCGTCGCGCTCGTGCCCGAGGTCGTGCGCAAGATGGCCGCCAAGGGCTTCGAGGTCCTCGTCGAGGCGGGCGCCGGCGACGAGGCGATGCTCACCGACGCCGCCTACGAGGAGGCCGGCGCGACGATCTCCGACGCCGTCTGGAACGCCGACGTCGTCGCGAAGGTCGCCGCCCCGACCGCCGACGAGATCGAGAAGCTCGGCGCCGACACCGTCCTCGTCGGCTTCCTCGGCCCGCTCTCCAACCCGCAGACGATCAGCGCGCTCGCCAAGGCCGGCACGACGTCCTTCGCGATGGAGGCGATCCCGCGGATCTCCCGCGCGCAGGCGATGGACGCGCTGTCCTCGCAGTCCAACGTCGCCGGCTACAAGTCCGTCCTGCTCGCGACGGACTACCTCGGGCGCTTCCTGCCGATGATGATGACCGCCGCCGGGACCGTCCCGCCGGCGAAGGTGCTCGTGCTCGGCGCCGGCGTCGCCGGCCTGCAGGCGATCGCCACGGCGCGCCGGCTCGGTGCCCAGGTGACGGGCTACGACGTCCGCGCCGCCGTCGCCGAGCAGGTCCGCTCGCTCGGCGCGATGTTCCTCGAGCTCGAGGCCGGCAAGGGCGCCGAGGGCGAGGGCGGCTACGCCCGCGAACTCACCGACGAGGAGAAGAAGGCCCAGCAGCAGGAGCTCGCCGACAAGATCGCGACCTTCGACGTCGTCATCACGACGGCGCTCGTGCCCGGCCGCCCGGCGCCGCGCCTTGTCACCGCTGAGAGCGTCGAGAAGATGAAGCCCGGCAGCGTCATCGTCGACCTCGCGGGGGAGACCGGCGGCAACTGCGAGCTCACCGAGCCCGGCAAGGTCGTCGTCAAGCACCACGTGACGATCGTCTCGCCGCTGAACCTCGCGGCGACGATGCCCGAGCACGCCTCGGCGCTCTACGCGCGCAACGTCCAGTCGCTGCTGGAGCTGCTCGTCGACGACGACGGCGCGCTGAACCTCAACTTCGACGACGAGATCATCGCGGGCGCCTGCATCACCCGCGGCGGCGAGGTCGTCCACGCGGGCGCGAAGAAGACCGTCGACGCCGCGGCGCCCGCCGCCTCGAAGCCCGCCGCGGACGAGTAGGAAAGGACCCTCCCTCCGGTGCCCACACACGCCCTGATGCTGGCCGCCGAAGGCGGCTCCCCGACGCCGGTGCTGACGAACATCGTGATCCTCGTGCTCGCCGCCTTCGTCGGCTTCCAGGTCATCTCGAAGGTCCCGAACACGCTGCACACGCCGCTCATGTCGGGCACGAACGCGATCCACGGCATCGTCCTGCTCGGCGGGCTCGTCGCGATCGCCAACGCGACCGGCTTCCTCAACCGCTTCATCCTCGTCATCGCGATCGCCTTCGGCACGATCAACGTCGTCGGCGGCTTTCTCGTGACCGACCGCATGCTGAGCATGTTCAAGCGCAAGCCCGAGCCGGTGGCCGAGGCGGAGGAGCCGAAGTCGTGACCGCCACGGCGTTCTTCCAGGACCTCGACTTCATCACGGCGTGCTACCTCGTCGCGTTCTCGCTGTTCATCATCGGCCTGTCGAAGCTCACGAGCCCGACGACGGCCGTCCAGGGCAACAAGATCGCCGCGTTCGGCATGCTCGTCGCGGTCCTCGCGACGCTGCTGGAGCCCGGGCTCGGTGCCTCGGACTTCCTCCTCATCGCGATCGGCATCGGGATCGGGACGGCCGTCGGCGTCCCCGCGGCGCGCAACGTGAAGATGACGCAGATGCCGCAGATGGTCGCGCTGTTCAACGGCGTCGGCGGCGGCGCGGTCGCGCTCATCTCGTGGGCCGAGTTCCGCGCGGCGGGCGGCGACCTGTCGAGCGACCTCGCCGTCGGCATCCCGCTCGTCTTCGCCGCGATCATCGGCTCGATCTCCTTCTGGGGCTCGAACATCGCCTTCGGCAAGCTCCAGGGCCTGATCTCCGGCAGCCCGGTGAAGATCCCGGCGGGCCTGTTCGTGAACATCGGCCTGCTCGCCGTCGCGGCCGGGTCGGGGCTGGCGATCCTGCTCGGCTCCGAGAGCCAGGGGCTGTTCATCCTCATCCTCGTCGCGGCCGCCGTGCTCGGCAACCTCGCGGTGCTGCCGATCGGCGGCGCCGACATGCCGGTCGTCATCTCGACGCTCAACGCCTTCACCGGCCTCAGCGCGGCCGCGGCCGGCATCGCGCTCTCCAACTACGCGCTGATCGTCGCGGGCATGATCGTCGGCGCCTCGGGCACGATCCTCACCGACCAGATGGCGAAGGCGATGAACCGCTCGATCGGCTCGGTGCTGCTCGGTGGCTTCGGCGGAGAGGTCGCCGCGGTGGAGGGCGGCGCGAGCGAGACCGGCGGCACGGTGCGCTCGACGAGCGCCGCCGACGTCGCGATCCTGCTCGCCTACGCGCGCCTCGTCGTCATCGTGCCGGGCTACGGCATGGCGGTCGCGCAGGCCCAGCACACGGTCCGCGAGCTGTCCAAGGCGCTGGAGAAGAAGGGCATCGAGGTGAAGTTCGCGATCCACCCAGTCGCCGGGCGCATGCCGGGGCACATGAACGTCCTGCTCGCCGAGGCCGACGTCCCGTACGACCAGCTGCGCGAGATGGACGACATCAACGGCGAGTTCAGCCGCACGGACGTGTCGCTCGTCATCGGCGCCAACGACGTCACGAACCCCGACGCCCGCCTGAAGCCCGACTCGCCGATCTACGGGATGCCGATCCTCAACGTCGACGAGTCCAAGCAGGTCATCGTGCTCAAGCGCTCGATGGCCTCCGGCTTCGCCGGGATCGAGAACCCGCTCTTCTACAACGACACGACGCAGATGCTGTTCGGCGACGCGAAGGCGAGCGTGTCCGAGATCACGTCGGAGCTCGCCGCCCTGTAGTCCTGTGGCGACGGAGGACTACCGCAAGGCGAGCTATGACATCTGGCGGTC
>DATJEE010000150.1:0-5272 GCA_035496995.1 Solirubrobacteraceae bacterium
GAGCTCAACCCGTCCGTCTACATGATCTGGGGCGGCATCCACCCGATCATCCAGCCCGAGGACGCGATCCTCTCCGACGTCAACGCGATCTGCACCGGCGAGGGCGAGTTCGCCTTCGAGGAGTTCCTCGACGCCTTCAAGCACGACCGCGACTACACGAACACGAAGAACTTCTGGTTCAAGCCCAACGGCCACGGTCAGAGCAACGGCAACGGCGACCAGCTCATCAAGAACCACTTCCTGCCGCTGATGACCGTGCAGCAGATGGAGAAGCTCCCGTTCCCGCAGTACGGCGCCTCGACGGAGAAGATCTATCTCCCGGGGCAGGGCTTCGTGCAGATGGGCTTCGAGGACTACCTCCTCAACGACGGCCTCGGCTACACGACGCTGTGGTCGATCGGCTGTCCCTTCCATTGCGCGTATTGCGGCAACACGAAGTTCATCGCCAACGACGCGAAGTACAAGCGCATCCGCCACCCCAGCGCGCGCTACATGGTCGACCAGGTCAAGGACGCGCGCTCGCGCTTCCCGCACCTCAGCCAGGTCTCCTTCCACGACGACTCCTTCATGGCGATCCCCTACGGCCAGCTCGAGGAGTTCGCCGAGCTCTGGCACGACGAGCTCGACCAGCTGCCGTTCGCCGTCTACGGCGTCATCCCCAACTACGTGCGCCAGGACAAGTTCGAGCTGCTCTCCTGGGCCGGGATGAACCGCGTGCGGATGGGGATCCAGTCAGGCTCGAAGAACATGCTCGACTTCTACAAGCGCCCCACGCCGCCGGAGAAGATCCTCAAGGCCGGCGAGGTCATCGCGTCGTTCGCGCCGAAGTACCACATCCCCTCGGCCTACGACATCATCATGGACAACCCGATCGAGACCCGGGACGACGTGAAGTCGACGCTCCAGCTGCTGTACCTCATGGACCGTCCGTACACGCTGTTCATCTACTCGCTGAAGGTCATCCCGAACACCGGCCTGGCGGCGGCGATGGAGGAGCGCGGGGTCGACCTCGAGGAGATCGACGACAGCTACCTCGCGATCCCGCCGCGCTGGGCGAACATCATGCTGTACCTCATCGCGCTCTGGCGCCCGCCGCCGTGGCTGTGGAACCGGCTTATGAGCCGCGTCCGCGCGAGCAACGAGCCGCAGAAGCTCTACCCGCGGCTCGGGATCGTGCTGCGCACGCTCTACCTCACCAAGCGCGTGCTCTGCCACCTGCGCGTCATGGACTTCTCGATCACGCCGGGCAAGACGGGCTACTACGCCTGGAAGGTCGGCCTCGTCGGCCTCTGGCGCAAGCGCTTCACGCGCCGGCCGGCGCGCCCGGAGCGCACGAAGAAGAACGCCGCCCCGGACGTGACCGTCGGCGTGACGGTCATCTCGCCCGACGGCATGCGCAACGAGTAGCGCGGCCGCGGCCGCCATGCGCCGCCTGCGTCCCACGGACACGGTGCAGACGGCGGCGTTCGCCGTGCCTGCCGGGGCCGCGGAGCCGGCCTTCGCCGCCGCCGACGGCGGCGCGGAGCGGCTGCGCTGCGCGAGCGTCCTCAAGGCGCCGCTGTTGTGGGCGGCCGCGGGGCTCGCGCCGTACGCCGGTGCGCCGGCGGACTGGGAGCGCCTCGCGCGCGAGGCGGTCACCGTGAGCGCCAACGCCCCGACCGTCGAGGTCTGGGACGCGTGCGGCGGCGAGGCGCTGCTCGGTGCGCTCGCGGCGCGCACGGCGGCGCGCCTCGAACTCGAACGCGAGCCCGGCTCGCCGCGGTCCTTCGGGCGCGTGCTCGTCGGCGCCCAGGATGTTGCGCGCGCCTACGCCGCGCTCGCGCTGTCCGACGACGGCGCGGCGCGCCGCGTTCGCGGATGGATGCTCGAGGTGCCCGCGCGGCAGACGTTCGGCGTGCGCGCGCCGGTGGCCCGCGGCCTCGGCGTCGACGCCGCGAGCGTCGGTGTCAAGGCCGGATGGTTCTGCGACAGCGACGAGGAGCGCATCCGGACCCACGTCGTCACGGTGACCGCGACCGGCGCGGGCGTCGTCGGAACCGTCGTGCTGACGGCGCTCGGTGCCGGCGCGGCCGCGCGACGCGCCTACAGCGCCGCCTACCGCTACGGCGACGAGGTGCTCGGCGTGCACGAGCAGCACGCCGGGGCGGTCGTGCGCGCGGCGACCGAGCGGGCGCTGGCCGCTGCGCGCACGCTGCTCGCCGCCTGAGCCCGAGTCAGGCGACGGGCGCCGGTGCGATCGCCCGGTAGGCGTCGGCGAGGCGGCGGATGCCCTCGTCGATCTGGTCGGCCGTCACGCCGGAGTAGGCGAGGCGCAGCGTGTTCTGCCCGCCCTCGAGGAGGAAGTCGGTCCCCTTGACGAAGGCGACGCCGCGCTCGTTGGCGGCGGTGAACAACGCGTCGACGTCCGTACCCTCGGGCAGCTCGACCCACATGAAGTAGCCGCCCTCGGGCGGCGTGTAGCGGGCCTCGGGCAGGTGCTCCTGCAGCGCGGCGTCGAGCTTGGCGACGCGGTCGGCGAGCGCGGCCTTGACCGTCGCGATCGACGCGTCGATGCCGCCGGACACGCAGAACTCGTAGACGATCGCCTGGGCGACCATGTTCGGCGAGATGTACGTGTTCGTCGCGAGCTTCTGGATCTGCGCGATCAGCGCCTGGGGGCCGACGAGGTAACCGACGCGGATGCCCGGGCAGACGGTCTTTGAGAACGACGAGGCGTAGACGACGGTGTCGTGCTCGTCCATCTCGAGCATCGTCGGGATGTCCTCGCCGCTGAAGCGGATGTGGCGGTAGGGGTCGTCCTCGAAGATCGTGAAGCCGTGCTCGTGCGCGAGCTCGAGCAGCTCCCTGCGCTTGGCGAGCGACAGCGTGTAGCCGGCCGGGTTCTGGAAGTTCGGGATGACGTGGGCGAGCTTGCAGTCGATCCCGGAGCCGAGCAGCTCGCGCAGCTGCGCCGTGTCGATGCCGTCCTGCTCGAGGTCGACCATCCGCACGTCGGCGCCGAGGCCGCGGAGGTTCAGCAGCGTGCGGTCGTAGGTCGGCTTCTCGGCGACGACGGCGTCGCCGGGGCTGACGAGCGTCGCAAAGAGGAACGCGTCCGCCTGCATCGAGCCGTTCGTGACGAGGACGTTCGCGACGTCGACGCCGTGCTGCTCGGCGATCCAGCGCCGCAGGGGCACGTAGCCCACGCTCGTGCCGTACGCGGTCGCGCCGCCGGGGTCGTTCGTGAAGGCCCTGGTGGCCGCCGCGCTGAGACCGTCGACGTCGACGATGTCCAGCGAGGGGGCGCCGCGGGCGAAGGAGATGGTGTCGGCCATTGTGCGGACCTTAGCGAGCGACGCCCGTCCGTCGATCGCGCGCGGCCCACGTGGCGTTCGGCCGGCTGCTACCCGACGTCGCTGACGCGGGCGGCGCTCGTCGCGCCCGAGCGGGGAGCGGGACGGCGCGGCTCGCGCACGCCGGCACTTGGCGGTCCGTCGTCCTCGTCGTCGGCGAACGCCGAGCGGATGAACCCGATGACCCGCTCGACATCGCGGCGCTCCTCGGGCGCGGCCTGGTCGCGCAGCCTGCTGAACAGCTCCTCGAGAGCGGCCTCCACCGCCTCGCGCCAGCCGCCGGCGTCATCGAGCGACGCGATGCGCGCGAAGAGCTCGTCGTCGGTCAGCAACCGCAAATCCACGTGCGGCGACTGTACCGCCGTGGGTGCCCTGGATGGCCGCGCGGTGGTGCAGCGCGTCGTGCGTCAGAACGCCGTGGCGAGCGCCAGCGGATACACGGGGCCGCTGCCGCGGCGCAGCAGCTGGCCGCCGACCATCGCGAGCGTCCAGCCGCTGAGGCGCAGATCGTCGACGAGCAGGCAGCCCTCCGGCGGCGGATCGGCGGTGATCCTGAAGGCGCCGCGGACGTTCGCGGCCTGCTGCGCGGCGTTGGACATCTCGCGCTGCGGCGGGCGCTCGCCGGTGCGCTGCAGCAGCGCGACGTAGGGCAGGCCGAGCGCTTCGGCGAGGCGCCGCGCGGCGTCGGCGAGCGCCGGGTCGCGGTCCGACGGCACGGCGGCGACCCACGAGACCGGCGGGCGCCAGGCGCGCACGAGCCGCGCGGCGGCGTCGACGAGCTCGTCGCCGAGGTGCCCCTCGCGGATGCCGGCCTGCAGCACCGGGTCCCAGCCGCCGTCGCCGAGGCGCGCGAGCGCGCGGCCCTCCTCGACGACGAACTCGCCGGGGATCTTGCGCATGTGGCCCTCGGCGTCGGGGGCCATCTTCTTCGCGTCGAGCGTCAGCGGCTGGGAGCGCAGATGGTCGACCGCCTCGCGCACGAGGCCGGGATCCAGCGGGCCGTCGAAGCGCGGGCCCGTGCAGACCGAGCAGCGCCCGCAGTCCTGCGGGTCGGGGTCGTCGAGCTCCTCCTGCAGCGCGCGCATGAGGCAGCGCCCGTCGGCGCCGAAGCTCGCCATCGTCGCCTGCTCGCGGCGGCGCAGGGCGGTGATCGTCGCGTAGCGCTCGGCGTCGTACTCCCACGCGCCGTCCTGCTCGCGGACCCAGCGGCTGCCGTCCTTCGTCACGGCGCCCTCGACGTCGAGGACCTTCAGCATTGCGTCGATGCGCCCGCGGCCGAGGTTCACCATCGCCGTGAGCTCGGGCGTCGACGCGCCCTCGGCGCCGACGGCGTCGAGGTGCTCGAGCACGCGGTCGACGTACTCGCGGCGCGGGAACGCCTGCTCGATGAAGAAGTCCTGGATCCGGCGGTCCTCGGCGCCGCGCAGCAGGACGACGTCGGCGCGCTCGATCGCGCGGCCGGCGCGGCCGACCTGCTGGTAGTAGGCGATGACCGAGCCGGGCGCCTGGTAGTGGACGACGAAGCCGAGGTCGGGCTTGTCGTAGCCCATGCCGAGGGCGCTCGTGGCGACGACGCACTTCAGATCGTTGGCGAGCAGGCGGTCCTCGACGGCGATCCGCCGCTCGGTCTCGATCTCGCCGGTGTAGGCCTCGGCGCCGATGCCGTGCGCGTTGAGCCAGGCCGCGACCTGCTCGGCGTCGCGCTTGGTCAGCGTGTAGACGATCCCCGAGCCCGGGAGGTCGTCGAGGTGCGTCGCGAGCCAGGCGAGGCGGTCGGCCTGACCGGGGAGCTCGACGACCTCGAAGCGCAGGCTCGTGCGCCCGAGCGGGCCGCGGTAGGCGACGAGCTGGGCGCCCGTGTGGCCCGTGCGCAGCTGCTCCTCGACGTCGGCGACGACGCGGTCGTTCGCCGTCGCGGTCGTGCAGAGGACGCCGACGCC
>DATJEE010000151.1:0-19198 GCA_035496995.1 Solirubrobacteraceae bacterium
CGGCGCGCGGGCGCGTACGGCATCGGTGAGGAAACGGTGTTTCAGCGCTCGGGCGCGCCGTCCGGAAGGGGGTGTGGCGGATTGCGTCCCCATGTGGGACGCAATCAGCCACACCCCCCCGGCACGAGAGGCTCTGACGACCACGGGAGCGCCGCGTCCGACCGACCCGCCTTCCTCATCGATGCTGGAAGCGCGACGCGCGACGGGCGCGCACACAGCCGGCCCAAGCGCCCACGATGAGCACCGTCACGCCCGCGCGCCGGGTCGCGTTCGCCGTCATCAGGCGCGTCTTCGAGCAGGGCGCCTACGCCGACCGCGCGCTGCACGGCGAGGCGAAGGAGCTCGACCCGCGCGAGCGCGCGCTGGCGATGCAGCTCGCCTACGGGACGGTCCAGCGGCGGCTGTCGCTCGACCACCTCGTCGAGCAGCTCGCCGGGCGCTCGGTCGACGAGCTCGACCCCCGCACGCTCGCGGCGCTGCGGCTCGGGCTCTACCAGCTCGCGTTCCTCGACGGGATGGCCGCGCACGCGGTCGTGGGGGAGAGCGTCGAGCTGGCGAAGGGCGGCCCGGGCGGCGGGCACAAGCTCGTCAACGCCGTCCTGCGCCGGGCGACCCGCGAGCTCCCGCCGCTGCCGGCCGACGACACGCCGGCGGGCGCGGCGGTCGCGCACTCCTACCCGCCATGGCTCGTCGAGCTGTGGTGGGAGCGCTTCGGCGCCGACACCACGCGGGCGCTCCTCCGAGCCGGCAACGAGCCCGGCGAGCTCGCGCTGCGCGCGAACACGCTCGTCACGACGGCCGCAGCGCTGGCGGCCCAGCTGCCCGTCCCCACGCGCCCCGCCGGCGACGAGCTGCCCGAGGGCCTCGTCGTCGACGGACCCTTCGACGCCCACGCCCACGAGCTCTGGCGCGCGGGCGCCTACGCGGCCCAGTCGCGCGCATCGATGCTCGTCGCGCGCGCGCTGGATCCGCAGCCCGGCGAGCGCGTGCTCGACCTCTGCGCGGCGCCCGGCGGCAAGACGACGCACCTCGCCGCGCTCATGCAGGACACGGGCGCGATCGTCGCCGTCGAGCGCCACGCGGGCCGCGCGAGCGCGCTGCGGCGCACGTGTGAGCGGCTGCGCTGCAGCACGATCGAGGTCCTCGTGCAGGACGCGGCGCGCTACACGACCGGCGAGCTCTTCGACCGCGTCCTCGTCGACCCGCCGTGCAGCGGCCTGGGCACGCTGCAGGGCCACCCCGACCTGCGCTGGCGCACGACGCCCGAGGCGATCGAGCGGCTCGCGCAGGCCCAGGGCAACATCGTCGCGGCGGCGCTCGCGGCGCTGCGCCCCGGCGGCACGCTCGTCTACTCGACCTGCACGCTGTCACCGCGCGAGAACGAGGAGCAGATCGCCGCGACCGGGCTGCAAGTAGAGTCCGAGCGCCTCGTGCTGCCTCATCGCGACCGGACCGACGGCTTCTACATCGCCAGGATGCGGTCGTGACCGACGAGCTTGGCATGGCCTGTCCGAACTGCAAGGAGCCCTGGCTGCGACCGACGAACCTCGCAGGGCGCTATCGCTGCGTCTACTGCCTGCACCGCTTCGAGCTGGTTTCGGTATGCCCCGAGTGCGGGGAGCATTCGACCATCGTGCGGATGTCGAAGACGGCCCTCATGTCCTGTAACGCGTGTGCAGCCTCGATGCTGCAGGAGATCTGAACCACACCGATGCCACTGACCGAACGCCACGTCGCCCCCTCGATCCTGTCCGCCGACTTCGCCGACCTCGCCGCCCAGGTGCGGGAGGTCATGGATGCGGGGGCGCGGGTCATCCACTGCGACGTCATGGACGGCCACTTCGTCCCGCCGATCACCTTCGGCCCGATGGTCGTCGCCGCCCTGCGCGAGGCGCTGCCCGACGAGGCCTACCTCGACGTCCACCTCATGATCGAGCGCCCCGAGCGCCACGTCGCGGAGTTCGCGAAGGCCGGCGCCGACGGGATCACGATCCACGCCGAGGCGACGCCGCACATCGACTACACGCTCAACGCGATCCGCGAGGGCGGCGCGAAGGCCGGGCTCGTCGTCTGCCCGGGCACCCCGCCCGACGTCTTCGCCGAGGTCGACGTCGACCTCGCGCTGATCATGACCGTCAACCCCGGCTGGGGCGGGCAGCCGTTTCTGCGCAACCAGATGGACAAGGTGCGGCGCGTGCGCGCGCTGCTCGGCGACGACGTCGCGATCCAGGTCGACGGCGGCGTCAACGCCGACACCGTCGTCGAGTGCGCCCAGGCGGGTGCGACGTGGTTCGTCGCCGGCTCGGCGATCTTCAACTCCGACGATCCCGCCGCGATGTTCCGCGAGATCTCGCGCGCGGCCGGGTGCGCGCTGCCGATCCCTTAGGGCCCGTCCATGAATTACCGCGGTGTTTGGCCGCCGTCTCGCGGCGCCCGGAACCACCCGATTCCTTGTCGATACCACCGGTATCGACTGCTGAATCGTGCGATCCCGCGCATCCACGATCCGGCACCCAAACCCGCGCGGTAATTCCTGTACGGACCCTTAGGGGGTATCCCGTATAGATGGCGCGCGGGCGGTGCTCCATGCTGCAGGGCATGAGCACAGACACCTTCGCGCAAGCTGACGTCCCTGCCACCGCCGCCCCGACCATCGTCGCCGTCGCCGGCCTGCACCGCCGCTACGGCGAAGGCGCCGCCGCCGTCGACGCCCTCGCGGGCGTCGACGTCGCCATCCACCGCGGGGAGTTCACGGCGATCATGGGGGCATCGGGCTCGGGCAAGTCGACGCTCATGCACCTCATGGCCGGCCTCGACACGCCGACGAGCGGGACCGTCACGCTCGACGGCGTCCGCCTCGACGAGCTCGACGACCGCCGCCTCACCGAGCTGCGCCGCGACAAGGTCGGCTTCATCTTCCAGGCCTTCAACCTCCTGCCGGTCCTGACGGCCGAGGAGAACCTCGTCCTGCCGCTGACGATCGCCGGGCGCAAGGCCGACCCCGCGTGGCTGGAGTCGCTCGTCCAGGCCGTCGGCCTCGGCGACCGCCGCACCCACCGCCCGTCGGAGATGTCCGGCGGCCAGCAGCAGCGCGTCGCCGTCGCGCGGGCGCTCGTGACGCGGCCCGCCGTCGTCTTCGCCGACGAGCCGACCGGCAACCTCGACTCCGTCGCCTCGACCGACGTGCTGGCGCTCCTGCGGCGCGCGGTCGACGACTTCGAGCAGACCGTCGTCATGGTGACCCACGACGCCGCGTCGGCCTCCTACGCCGACCGGCTCATCGTGCTCGCCGACGGGCGCATCGCCCACGACGGTCCCGCGGGCACGACCGAAGAGGTCATCGACGTCATGAAGGCCGTGGCGTCATGAGGCAGGTCGCGCTGCGCGGGCTGCGCGCACGCCCGCTGCGGACGATCCTCACGGCGATGTCGGTCGTGCTCGGCGTCGCGATGATCGCGGGGACCTACGTCCTCACCGACACGATCAACAAATCCTTCTCGGAGGTCTTCTCGCAGGCCAACGCGGGCACGGACGTCGTCGTGGCGCCGCAGAAGGTCGACAAGGCCTTCGACGGCGACCCGCCGCCGCTCGACGACCGCCTCGTCGCCCGCGTGCGCGGCGTCGACGGCGTCCGCGAGGCCGCGGGCTCGATCCAGGGCGACATCTCGATCCGCAACGCCAAGGGCGCGCGCATCGGCGGCAACACCGACCTCGTCCTCTCCCTGCAGCCCAAGCCGCTTGACCCGTTCAAGTTCGTCGCCGGCCGCGCGCCCCGCGCCGCCGACGAGGTCGCGCTCTCGTCGAAGGCCTTCGGCGACGAGCACCTGAAGGTCGGCGACACGCTGACGCTCGTCGGCAACGAGGGCGCGCGTCACTACAAGCTCGTCGGCAGCGCGACGTTCGGCGACGTCGACACCGTCGCCGGCTACCCGGCCGCGATCGTGACGCTCCCGACCGCGCAGGCGCTCACCGGCAACGTCGGCAAGGTCGGCACGATCTCGGTCGTCGCCGCCGACGGCGTGGCGCCCGAGCGGCTGCGCGCGAGCGTCGCCGACGCCCTCGGCGGCGAGAAGGTCGAGGTCCGCACGGGCGCGCAGGACGCCGCCCAGCAGACGAAGGACCTCGAGAAGAACTTCAGCTTCAGCCGGACGGCGCTGCTCGTCTTCGGCGCGATCGCGCTGTTCGTCGGCGCGTTCGTCATCTACAACACCTTCACGATCACCGTGGCGCAGCGCACGCGCGAGCTGGCGCTCCTGCGCACGCTCGGCGCCAGCCGCCGCCAGGTCCTGCGCTCCGTCGTCATGGAGGCCGGGCTCATCGGCCTGCTGGCCTCGGTGCTCGGGCTCATCGGCGGGCTGCTGCTCGCTCCCGCCCTGCGCGGCCTGCTGAAGATCATCGGCGCCGACCTCCCGGCCACGGCCTCGGTCGTCGCCCTGCGCACGATCATCGTCTCGCTCCTCGTCGGGGTCGTCGTGACGGTCATCGCGAGCATCGTCCCGGCGCTGCGCGCCACGCGGATCGCCCCGATCGTCGCCCTGCGCGACGGGCTGACGGCGCAGACGACCGTCAGCCGCAAGCGGATCATCTTCGCCGCACTGCTGAGCCTCGTCGGCGGTGGCGTGCTCGCCTACGGGCTCTTCGGCGGCGCGTCGGGCACCGGCGCGGCCGCGACGCTCGGCGGCGGCGCGGTCCTCGTGTTCCTCGGCGTCGCGCTGTTCAGCCCGCAGCTCGTGCGGCCGCTCGCGTGGGTCGTCGGCGCCCCGCTGCAGCGCTTCGGCGGCGTCAGCGGCCGGCTCGCCCGCGAGAACGCGACGCGCAACCCCGCCCGCACCGCGGTCACCGCCGCGGCGCTCATGGTCGGCGTCGCGCTCGTCGCGTTCGTGTCGATCTTCGCCGCCGGGCTGCGCGGGTCGATTGACGGCGCCGTCGATCGCGCCTTCACCGGCAACCTCTCGATCGTCGACAAGTCGGGCTTCGGCGACACCCCGCCGGCGCTCGTGGGCGCCGTCGGCCAGGTGCCCGGCGTCAAGGCCGTCAGCGCCCTGCGCTTCTCGGAGGCGAAGGTCGGCCGCAAGACGAGCACGTCGTCGATCATCGGGATCGACCCCGCGACGCTCGCGCAGACGTACAAGCTGAAGTGGAAGCAGGGCTCCGACGCGACGCTCGCGACGCTCGGCGGCGACGGCGTGCTCGTCGACACCGGCTACTCGAAGCACGCGAAGATCGGGGACCGCCTGACGATGCTCACGCCGGCCGGCAAGCGCGTGACGTACGTCGTGAAGGGCCTGCTCGACGAGGGCAGCGACTTCGGGCTGCTCGGCGGCGGGCTCGTCCTGCCCAACGCCCGGCTGGCCGCCGACTTCGACGCCAAGGACAACTCGTTCGTCTTCCTGAGCTACGCCGCCGGCGCCCCGGCGACGGCGACGCGCGCCGCGATCGACAACCTCCTCAAGCAGCGCTTCCCGGACACCGAGACGCAGGACCGCGAGCAGGTCAAGAAGGCGCAGGCCGGGCAGATCAACCAGCTGCTGTACCTCATCTACGCGCTGCTGGCGCTGTCGATCATCGTGGCGTTCTTCGGGATCGTGAACACGCTCGCGCTGTCGATCTTCGAGCGCACCCGCGAGCTCGGGATGCTGCGGGCGATCGGCACCTCGCGCCGGCAGGTCAAGCGCATCGTGCGCCTCGAGGCCGTCATCACGTCGCTCATCGGCGCGCTGCTCGGGCTCGTGCTCGGGGTCGCCTTCGCCGTGGCGATCAGCCAGCCGCTGAAGAAGGAGGGATTCACCCTGACGTTCCCCGTCACGACGCTCCTGCTGCTCCTGCTGGCGGCCGCCGCCGCGGGCACGATCGCCTCGCTGTGGCCGGCCCGGCGCGCCGCGCGGCTGGACGTACTGCGGGCCCTGGCATACGAGTGAGGTAGCTTGGATGGCCTGCACGCCATGCCAGCGAGGATTTGGACACTGCCCGCGCGCTGCGCGCTCGCTGCGGCGGCACTGAGCGTCGTCATCGCCATCACCCCCGCCGCGGCCCTCGCCGGCGGCCCGGGGGTGACGGTGCTGTCGCGCCAGCTCACGACGCCGTTCACGCTCGCGGGCGACCAGTTCTCCGGCGACGTGGGGGCGCGGGCGTTCACCGTGCGCGACCGCCCCGGGACCGTCGGGCACAAGGTCACCGTCGGCGGCATGTCGATCCGCAGCGTGCTGGAGCGGGCGGGGGTCAACGTCTCCTCGATCTCGCGGGTCGCGATGAGCCGCGGCGACGGCAGCGATCTCGTCCTCACGCGCGCCGACCTCCAGAACGGGTTCCCCGAGGGCCCGGCGCTCGTCTCCGACACCGGCGGCTCGACGCGCGTCTTTCGCCCGGTGCGCAACCTGCGCGACTCCAACGCCCGCGACGACTTCAACAGCGGCGCGGGCCCGCTGCTCATCCGCGTCGACGACGCGACGGCGCTGGCCGTGCAGGCGACGGCGACGCCGACGGCCGTGCGGGTCGGCAGCGAGGTGACGTTCACCGCCAACGTGCTGTCCCCGCCGCCGGGCGGCCTGGAGTACCACTGGGAGTTCGGCGACGGCTCCAGCGACGAGGGCAGGACGGTGCGCCACAGCTTCGACGTCGCGCTCGACAAGCAGGTCCAGGTGACGGTGACGGGCAACTGCGCGACGTTCTGCCAGGGCCTCGACAGCGTCACCGTCATCGTCGGCAACCCGGCGAAGGGCCCCAATGCGCCGGGCGCGACGAACCCCGGCAGCGGCACCGGCAACCCGCTGTCGCCGGGCGCGGGCACCGGCACGGGCGAGGGCGGCCTCGGCGGGACCGGCGGCGGCAGCGGCACCGGCGCCGGCAGCGCCGCCGACGTCCAGGCGACGCTCAACGAGCTCGCGCGCCAGCGCGCGGCGATCGCGGCGAAGAAGCTCGCGCGCAAGGTCGCGGCGCGCAGGCGCAAGCTCGCCGCCGCGCGGCGCCGGGCGGCGGCCGACCTCGCGCAGCGCAGGGTCTCGCCGGCCGAGGTGACGCGGCCGAGCGGGCTGACGGTCACCGGCATCCTGCTCGCCGGCCAGGGGCTGCCGCTGAAGGGCGGCCTGCCGCCGCTGCCCTCGACGACCACCGGCGGCACCCCGAAGGGGACGCAGGCGGCGCGCGGGACGAGCATCGCCGACTCGCCGTCGATCCCCGCCAGCGTGGCGCTCGCGATGTTCGCGATCGGCATGGGCGCGCTTCGCGAGCGGAGACTCGTCAAACTGCGCATC
The DNA here is from genome assembly GCA_035496995.1 of Solirubrobacteraceae bacterium. Classification (GTDB taxonomy): domain Bacteria; phylum Actinomycetota; class Thermoleophilia; order Solirubrobacterales; family Solirubrobacteraceae; genus CADCVQ01. The sequence continues at coordinate 7,251 of DATJEE010000151.1, forward strand.
GCATGATCGCCGCAGGGGGAATCGAAGAGGTCCTGTTCCAGATCGCCAACGCCTTGCGCGTGCCGGTGTTCATCGCGGCCGGGCTCGCACTGGCGTTCCTGCTGTTCGACCTCGGCGCGTTCTTCGTCGAGCTCAGCCGGCGCGGTCGCCGCGGCCGCCTGGCGGAGGTCGAGCTCGCCTCCGCGAGCGCGCGCTCGGCTCTGGGCGATGGCGACGCGAACAGCGCGCAGCGCGCGCTCCTGCCGCTGGCGTCGAGCGCGCAGATGGCCGACGCGCTCGTGGAGCTCGTCGGGCACGGCGGAAAGCCCGCCAACCCCGACCGCCGCGCGAAGGCGCTCGCCGACTTCGACCTCCACTCGCTGCGCAAGCTCGAGCGCAGCCGCATGCTCGTCCGCTTCGGGCCGGCGCTCGGCCTCATGGGGACGCTCATCCCGCTGTCGCCCGCGCTCGACGGCCTTGCCAAGGGCGACGTATCCAAGCTCTCCGAGAACCTCCGCGTCGCCTTCAGCGTCACGGTTCTCGGCCTGCTCATCGGCGCTGTGGCGTTCGCCATCTCGCTCGTCCGCGATCGGCTTTACGCGCAGGATCTGTCCGACCTCGAGTACGTCGCCTCGGTGCTTGAACGCGGCTCATGACCAGCACCCGCGTATCACCCCGTGCGAAGCTGCGCATCGACCGCTCCGGCGATCCGCTGGACGGGCTCGTCAACCTCTTCGACCTCGGCATCGTCCTCGCGGTGGCGTTCCTGCTGGCCGCGCTGCAGTCGGTCAACCTCACCGACCTGCTGACGAAGCAGAACGTCACCGTCGTGCGCACGGATGCCAGCGGCAAGACGCTCATCACGAAGGAGGGCGATCAGATCAAGACCGTCCGCCTGAGCAACAAGACCGTCACCGGCACCGGTCAGCGCGTCGGCGAGGTCTTCCGGCTCAGCGACGGGCGCCTGGTCTACGTGCAGGGCGCGGCGAACCCCGGCGTGTCGGCGCCGCCGGCACCCTAGCCCTCCCGCTTATCGGGTGGGCCAATCCTGGTCGCTGGCCGGTGGCCGGCGGGCGCTGACGGCATCGGTGAGGAAGGGTGAGCGGGGCGCGCGGGCGGTCCGGTCGGACGAGGGCTCGTGACCGGCGGGCCGGACTGGCGACGTCCGGGCGGTCGCGGCGAGCTACGAAAGCAGGCGTCTTGCGGGGGGGTGTGCCGGATTTCGCACGCCCAGCGATTGCGATTCGGCACACCCCCCCCCGCGGAGAACGCCCGCGCCCGGCCCGTGCGCGTCCTCACCGGTGCAGTAGGCGCCCCGTATCCCGCACGCCTCCCGGCACACCACTACCCGCGCCGGTAGACGAGCGCCAGCAGCGTCACGAGCAGCGCCGTCGCCCCGCTGTAGCCGACCTCCGCGCGCACGAGCTGGTCGGCGACGAGCGGGCTGAGCATGAAGGCGACGAACGCGCCCGCGCTGACGAGCCAGGCCGTGCAGGCGCCCGGCGCGCGCCCGCGGGCGAGCGCCGACTGGTTCAGCGTGCCGGCGATGAGGTGCAGCCCCATGCCGAGGCCGACGAGCGCGAGGCCGGCGCGGGCGAGCGGGCGCTGGATGTCGAAGATCGGGCCGACGACCTCGGGCCCGACGGCGAAGAGGCCGAGCGCGACCGCCAGGCCGAAGCCACCGCTGGCGAGCACCGTGATGCGGATGGCCTTGCGGAACTCCGCGCCGCCGGCCGTCGCCTGCAGGCCCGCGAGGTGCGGCAGCAGCGAGCCCTGGACGGCCTGAAAGAGCTGCAGCGGCGCCCGCGCGATCAGCAGGACGCTGAAGACGACGCCGGCGAGCGCGGGGTCGTCGGAGGTCCCGGAGACCGTCAGGACGGCGGCGTTGAGGATCGTCTGCTCGGCGACCATGACGCCGAAGACCGCCAGCGCGAAGCCCGCGCCGTGGCGCAGCGTCAGGCCGCCCTCGCTGGACTTCACGGCGGCGACGTCCGTCGGCGGGTCGCGGCGCGCGAAGAACCACGGCACGACGACGAGCGAGACGAGCGGCGCGGCCGCCATGCCCATCGCCACGACCGACTGCCCCGACGCCAGCCCGAGGATGACCGCCAGCGCGAAGCACACGCGCGACGTCGCCTCGAGGAAGACGAGCGCCCCGTAGAGCGCGAAGCGCTGGTGGCCGGCGAGGAAGCCGCGCGCGAAGTAGCTCGCGGCGTAGGCCAGCACGCCGAAGACGAGCACGCGGTACAGCGCGGCCGAGCCGTCGAAGAGGTCGTTCTGCAGGCGGTCGCGCAGCAGCAGCGCGATGACGAGGAACGTCGCGGCGAACGCCGCCTGGATGAGCAGCGCGACGCGCAGGTGCGTGCCGCCGGAGCTCAGGCCGAGCGCCCGGCGCTCGGCGATCGTCCGCGACAGCAGCTGCTCGATCGGCCGGTAGATCACCGAGACGATCACGAACATGATCGACCACAGCAGCGAGATCCGCGTGTACTGCGCGGCCGTCAGCGCGTGCGCCGCGAGGGCGAAGTAGGCGAACGTGACGACGCCCGTCGTGGCGATCCCGACCGACAGGATCCGCGCCCCGCTGGCATACCCGGAGCGCCGGGGCGCAGGCGGCGAGACGCTGAGACTAGAGGCGGACAAGCAGCATGGTCCACGGGAACGGCGAGCGGGCCTCGATGACCTCGCCGTGGCGTGACAGCAGCGCGACGAAGCTGCGCTTGGACCAGTGGTTCAGGTGTCCGGGGGTGTTGCCGAGGTCCTTGAGGTACGCGCCGCGCGCCATGTTCAGCCCGCGCCAGAGCGGCTCGCGCGGGACGGAGACGAGCAGGTGGCCGCTTGCGACCCGCGCCATCTCGGCGACCGTGTGGGCCGGGTCGGGGACGTGCTCGAGGACCTCGATCGCCGTCGCGACGTCGAACTCCCCGTCGGCGAACGGCAGGTTCTCGGCCTTCATGACCTGGTAGGTGAGGTTCGGGGCCTGGCGTCCCTTCCACTGCTCGTGCAGCAACGGGTCGTCGAGGTCGATGCCGACGATCCGCTTGTCGCCGAGGCGCTGCGCCCACTGGTGCGTCAGCACGCCCTCGCCGCAGCCGACGTCCAGCAGCGACTGCGGGTTCGCCTGCACGAAGAGCTCCTCGAGCGTGCGCTCGAACGCGGCCATCAGGCGGCGCACGACGGGGTTCGTCGAGCCGTACTTGTCGTACGTGTTGCCGGTGACCGTGCCCTCGTCGTCGACCGTCACGGCGGGGGGTGTCACAGCGCCACCACGTTGTGCTCGCCGGTCTTCCCGGTCGCGGCGCCGGAGTCGGCGCCGGTCGTCGGGCCCCGGCCGCCCGTGTTGTCGCCGGGCTCGTAGTGCGACGGCGCGACGCCGAGCTGCAGCTCGATGCGGCGCACGCGCTCGAACGTCCGCTGCGCCATCGTGCGCTGGGCGGCGAGCAGGTCGCCCATGACGCCGAGCGCCGCGAGCACCATCGCGGCGTTGAAGAGCACCGCGCCGAGGATCAGCGACTGGACGTGGCCCTTGCCCTCGCCCTCGACGAGGTAGAACCAGGCAAAGCGCGACCAGACGACCGCCGCGATGAGGCCGATGAGGATCGCCGCGCTCATGAAGACCTTCAGCGGCTCGTACTGCGCGTAGATGCGGAAGATCGAGACGGTGTTGCGCCGGACGTAGGACCACATCGACGGGAACAGCCGCGACTCGCGGGTCTTGGGGTTCGTCCGGATCGCGACGTGGTCGACGGCGACGAGGAGCTTGCCCGCCTGGATGATCGTCTCGAGCGTGTAGGTGAACTTCGACACGACGATCAGCTGGATCGCGGCCTCGCGGTTGTAGGCGCGAAAGCCGGAGGTCGTGTCGGGCACCTCGGTCGAGGAGGCCTGGCGCACGACCCACGAGCCGAGCTTCTGCAGCGTGATCTTCAGCGGCGAGAAGTGCTCGATCGTGTGGACCTCGCGGTCGCCGACGACCATGTCGGCCTTGCCGGCGAGGATCGGCCCGACGAGCTTCGGGATGTCCTTGCCGTCGTACTGGTTGTCGCCGTCGGTGTTGACGATCACGTCGGCGCCGAGCTTCAGGCAGGCGTCCAGGCCGGCCTGGAAGCCCGCGGCGAGGCCCTTGTTGTTCGTCAGGCGGACGATGTGGTCGACGCCGCCGGCGCGGGCGACCTCGATCGTGCGGTCGCCGGACCCGTCATCGATGATGAGCCATTCGACCGCGTCGAATCCGGCGACCTCACGTGGGAGGTCGGCCAGGACGAGCGGGAGGGTGTGCTCCTCGTTGAAGCACGGGATCTGGATGATCAGCTTCATGCGGCGGGTCGGCGTGGGATCCTACCCGCCATCGCCCCGCCATCCGTGTCCAGCGCCCTGAGTCCGGCCGCCGTCGCGTCGCCGCCGCCGCCCGCCGAGGCTCCCTCGGCGCGGGGGTGGCTGCGCGGCGTCTCGACGCGCACGCTCGAGCGCCTGGGCCTGCTCGCCCTGTCGCTCGGTTCGCTCGGGGGCTTTCTCTTCTACCCGACGTATCCGAACTACGACTCGTACTACTCGCTGCTGTGGGGCCGCGAGCTGCTGCACCTGGACGCGCTGTCGTTCACGGCCTACCGCGCCCCGACCGAGCATCCGCTCGCGATCGCCTTCGGCGCGCTGCTGACGCCGCTCGGCGAGAGCGCCGACCGCGTCATGGTCGCGTGCGCCGTCATCGCGTTCGTCGTGCTCGTCGCGGGCGTCTACGCGCTCGGCAAGACGGCCTTCACGCCGCTCGTCGGCGCCGTCGCGGCGGCGCTGCTCGTCACGCGCTTCGACTTCCCGTTCCTCGCGGCGCGGGCGTACATCGACATCCCGTACCTCGCCGTCGTCATCTGGGCGGCGGTCGTCGAGGCGCGCGCGCCGCGGCGCAGACCGGTGCTCGTCCTCGTCCTGCTCGCGGCGGCGGGGCTCATGCGCCCCGAGGCGTGGGTCCTGGCCGGCGTGTACTGGCTGTGGCTGTTCCCGCGGGCGACGTGGCGCCAGCGCGCGGTCTACGCCGTGCTGGCGGCCGTCGGGCCGCTCGTCTGGTCGTCGGTCGACCTCGCCGTCACCGGCGACTGGAAGTACTCGCTCACCGGGACGAAGGACCTCGCCGAGGAGCTCGGGCGCAACAAGGGCGGCTCCGCCGTTCCCGAGGCGCTGTACGCGTTCCTCATCAAGCTCGCGAAGTTCCCCGTCGTCATCGCGGGCGCGGCCGGCGCCGTGCTCGACGTCCTGCTGACGCCGCGGCGGGCGCTCATGCCGCTCCTGCTGTTCCTCGTCGGCGTCGGCACCTTCGCGCTCGTCGGCTTCGCCGGGCTGTCGGTCATCGACCGCTACCTGCTCGTGCCGTCGCTCTGCGTCATGGTCTTCGCGGCGGTCTTCATCGCCGGCTGGACGATGCTGCGCGAACGCAGCGCCTGGCGGCGCGTGTGGGCCGCCGGGGCGGCCGCGCTCGTCATCTTCGGCATCGTCTTCACGGCGACCCGCGTTAACCTCGTGCAGCTGCACAACGAGCTCCGCTTCCGGGGGGACGCGCACACGGCGCTCGAAGCGGTCCTGCGCGACCCCGCGGTCGTGGCCGGTCTGCGCTGCGGCCCCGTCTACGTGCCCAACCACAAGCTCATCCCCGACGTTCGCTGGATCCTCGACCGCGACCGGTCGGGCGTCCTGGCCCGCTCGAGCGACAAGGTCGGCGCGCCCGGCAAGGGCGTCGTCCTGCTCGTCCACGACCGGATCGCGCTCTTCAAGCAGGCGCTCGTGAGCGACAACGACGACCCCGTCGACGACCTGCCGCCGCTCGGCTTCACGCGCGTCGCGACGACCCGCTACTACGGCGCCTATGTCAACTGCTGAGGGCGATGGGCGGCTGCGCTGGGGCCTGGCGATCGGCGCCGTGCTGCTGCTCGCCCTCGGGCTGCGCATCTGGGGCGTCGACCACGGCCTGCCGTACGCCTACAACGCCGACGAGAACGCCCATTTCGTCACGCGGGCGATCGGGATCTTCGGGCACGACTGGAACCCCAACTACTACGTCAACCCGCCGGCCTACACGTACCTCGTCCACCTCGCCCTCGGCCTCGTCTACGGCGGCCGCGCCGGCGTCTCCAACGCCTTCGCGACGGACCCGACGAACATCTGGATCCTCAGCCGGGTGCTCGCGGGCGCCACGGGGACGATCGCGGTGTGGCTGCTGTACCTCGCCGGCGCGCGCCTCGTCGACCGCCGCGTCGGCCTGCTGGCGGCCGGGATCATGGCCGTCTCGTTCCTGCCCGTCTTCTACTCCAAGCTCGCGCTCAACGACGTCCCGACGACCGCCGGCGTCTGCCTCGCGCTCTGGGGCGCCGCCGGCATCCTGCGCCTCGGCCGCGCCCGCGACTACGTCTTCGCGGGGATCGGGCTCGGGCTGGCGTGCGCGACGAAGTACACCGGCGGGATCGTGCTGCTGGCGATCGTCGGCGCCGCCGGGGCGCAGTTCGCCGCCAGCGGCGGCAAGGGCTTCGCGGCGCGCGGGCTCGCGCTCGTCGCCGGGACCGCCCTGGTCTCGTTCTTCGCCGCCAACCCGTATTCGGTGCTGGACTTCAGCGCGTTCACCGAGGGCCTGACGCACCAGTCCGATGCCTCCGGCGACGCCGCCGGCAAGCTCGGGCTGACGCAGTCCAACGGCTACGTCTACTACCTGTGGTCGTTCGGCTGGGGGCTGGGCTGGCTGCCGCTCGTCATGGCCGCCGGCGGGGCGGTGCGGCTGTGGTTCGACGAGTCGCGCCTCGTCGGGATCCTCGTCCCGCCGGTCATCGTCTTCGTGCTCTTCATGGGCTCGCAGGAGCGCTACTTCGGGCGCTGGCTGCTGCCGGTGTTCCCGTTCGTCTGCATCCTCGCCGCCTACGCGGCGATCGAGATCGTCGACTTCGCGGCGCGCAACCGGTCGGCGCTGCGGCCGACGTTCATCGCCCTCGCGGTCGTCGCCGTCTGCGGCCAGGGCTTCGTCTACTCGCTGCACAGCGGCCTCGTGCTGTCGCGCGACGACACGCGCAACCTCGCGCGCGCCTGGATGGTCGCCAACGTCCCGGCCGGCAAGAAGGTCGTCATCGAGCCCGTCGTCCCCGACCAGTGGGCGCAGGACATCGGCAACCCGCTGCCGATCATCCCCAACGGCAACCGCTGGAACAAATACCCGCTGAGCCGCTCGCAGATCGACCCGAAGACCGGGCGCCTGCTGCCGGGCGAGGGCGTCATCGTGAACATCGAGGACTTCGAGCGCGTCCTGCGCCCCGAGCTCGTGAGCCTCTTCGAGCAGCAGGAGTACTGCTGGGTCGTCGTCGGCTCGACGCAGCGCGGGCGCGCCGAGGCCGAGCCGAGCGTCGTGCCCAACGCGCTGGCGTACTACAAGGAGCTCGAGCGCCGCTCGACCGTCGCCTATGACGCATCGCCCTACTCCAAGGGCAAGGGCCCGGTCGGCTTCAACTTCGACTGGACGTTCAACTACTACCCGCTGGCGTACAACCGCCCGGGGCCCGAGATGACGATCTACCGCCTCAACGGCGGCAAGTGCGCGGCCGGTTGAAGCTCCCCTTAGGACACGACCTATCCTCCCGGGCGTGGCCCTGCTGACCGCAGCTGACAACGAGCATCTCGAGCGCTCGATCGAGCTTGCCGAGTTCGGCCTGGGGCGCGTGCATCCCAACCCGATGGTCGGCGCGATCATCGTCCGCGACGGGGCGGTGCTCGGCGAGGGCTGGCACGAGGAGTGCGGCGGCCCGCACGCCGAGGTCAACGCGATCGGCGCCGCCGGCGACGCCGATCTCACGGGCGCGACGCTCTACGTCTCGATGGAGCCCTGTTGTCATCAGGGCAAGACGCCGCCGTGCACCGACGCGATCCTCGCGGCCGGCATCGCCCGCGTCGTCGTCGCCTCCGACGACCCCAGCGCGAAGGCCGCGGGCCGCGGACTGGGCATCCTGCGCGACGAGGGCGTCGAGGTCGACGTCGCCGACGGCGACGTCGCCGCCCGCGCGCGGCTCGTCAACCAGGCCTTCCGCAAGCACGCCCGCACCGGGCGCCCGTGGGTGCTCTTCAAATCGGCGATGACGCTCGACGGCAAGGTCGCGACGCGCACCGGCGACTCGCAGTGGATCTCCGACGCCTCCAGCCGTGCCCGCGCGCACCGCTGGCGCGCGAGCGTCGACGCCGTCGCCGTCGGGATCGGCACGGCGCTCGCCGACGACCCCCAGCTCACGGCGCGCGTCGAGGGCGTGCACCACCAGCCGCGCCACATCGTCTTCGACGCGACCGCGCGGCTGCCGCTGGACTCCCAGCTCGTCCAGGCCGCGCCGCAGCTCCCGCTGACGGTCGTCGTCTCGCGGGCGGCGGGCCGCTCGGCGAGCGAGGCGCTGGAGATGGCGGGCGCCGACGTCATCGTCGCCACGGGCGAGAACGAGCCCGCCCGCGTGCGCTCGGCCGTCGAACAGCTCGGCGCCGGCGGCGTGACGTCGATCCTGCTCGAGGGCGGCCCGCACCTCGCGGGCGCGTTCCTCGACGCCGGCGAGATCGACGAGGTGCGCCTCTTCCTCGCGCCGCTGCTGCTCGGCGGCCGCGCGGCGCGCGACCCGCTCGAGGGCGAGGGCGTCGAGCAGATCTCCGAGGCCCTGCGCGCGCTGACGCTCGACTGCGAGCGGGTCGCCGACGACCTGCTGATCAGCGCCCGCCTGCGGGAGTGGTAGTGGTCTCACTGGGCTGGATGCCCAGTTTGGTCACGGTCGCGGGGCCGGACGCCCCGCGGAGGTAACCATTTTCACTGGACTTGTTGCGGGCCTCGGCACCGTCGCGGCGGTCGAGAGCACCGCTGACGGCGTCCGCCTGACGCTCGCGACCGAGCTCGCCGCCGAGCTCGCCGAGGGCGACTCGATCGCCGTCGACGGCGTCTGCCTCACGGCCACGGCGATCGCCGCCGGGAGCTTCGCGGCCGACGTCATGCACGAGACGCTGCGGCGCAGCACGCTCGGCGGCCTGGAGCAGGGGGCGCGCGTGAACCTCGAGCTCTCGCTGCGCGCCGCCGACCGCCTCGGCGGGCACATCATGCAGGGCCATGTCGACGGCGGCGGGACGGTCGCCGCCGTGCGCGAGGACGGCTTCGCCCGCGTCGTGACGATCCGCGCCGCCGACCCGCAGCTCTTGCGCTACGTCGTCGAGAAGGGCTCGATCGCCGTCAGCGGCGTGTCGCTGACCGTCGCCCGCATCGACGACGAGGGCTTCGACGTCTCGCTCATCCCCGAGACGCTCGAGCGCACGACGCTCGGCGCCGCGGAGCCCGGCACGCCGGTGAACCTCGAGGTCGACGTGCTGGCGAAGTACGTCGAGAAGCTCCTGCCGGGCGCGCGGTAGCCCGAAAGTCCTCCCCGACGCCCCTGCTCGCGGCCGCGCGCCGCACGTAGCGTCTGAACGTCGTGATCGATCACCGCCGCCGCACCCCGGCCCCGCGCCCGGCGCAACCGCCGGTTCCGGCTGCGCCCGCCGCCGCGGTCGACGCGCCCGCCGCGGTCGACACGGCGCCCGCCGTCGCCGCGCCCGCAGGCGGCCTGCTGGCGCTCCGGCTCGCCACGGCCGTCGCGCAGCGCGCGACGGACGGCGCGGTGCTCCAGCGCCTGCGGCTCACCCGGCTGGACACGACCCTCGGTGGGACCACGGCGACGACGAACTGGGGCCGGCTCGCCGCGAGCGTCGCCGCCTACGACCAGGCGGTCCTCGACGGTCGCTCGATCATCGTCCGCACGGAGCTGCTCGACGCGGCCGAGCGTCTGCTGCGTGCCGGCAAGGCGCTGGACACGGGCTTTCTCGGCGCGCGCCACCGCGACTCGCGGCGGACGAAACGCGCCGCCGGCCAGCGCCTGCTGCTGGAGATCAACGCCGAGCGCGCGGCGCTCACCGCGGAGCGGGCGGCGGCCGTCGCGAAGTTCGACGCGATCGGCCCGGAGATCTGGCGTCAGTACATCGATCTGCGCCGCCAGCATCACGGCAGCGCGGTCTTCGACCAGGGCCTGCACGGCAAGCCGCCCGAACCCGGCTATCTCGCGAGCATGCGCTCGGCGCACCGGCTCGCACGCGACGGCCTGGGCGAGCGCATGACGGCGCAGAGTTACGCGGAGATCCAGGCGGCGAGCCGCGCGCACAGCGACGACGACGCCATGGCCGGCTGGTCGAGCAGCACCGATCGCGTCAACGCCGACCGCTCGACCGCCGGCGTGGACTTCGAGGCGCAGGTCCGCAACGCGTGGGCGACGAGCGCGACGGCGCCCGAGGCGTGGGAGAAGGTCCAGGCGCTCGGCCTGCCGATGGGCGACACCTTCAAGCTCACGACGCATCCGCTGACGATCAACTTCGAGTTCAAGTACGAGGGCAAGAGCGAGGAGGCGTCGCGCGCCCGCATCCAGAAGCTCTTCGACGACTTCTACGCCACGCTGCGCACGACCGGAACCCCCCTGCGCGAGATCGCGCGGCTGCACAAGAACCTCGAGTACATGCACGCCTTCAAGGACGCCAACACGCGGACGAACCTCGTCGTGCTGAACAAGCTGCTCGTCGAGTGCGGCTACAACCCGGTCGTGCTCGACGACCCCAACCAGTCCTACACGCAGACGATCGACGAGTGGGAGGCGCTGCTGGACCGCGGAGTCCGGCGCTGGCGCGCGATCCGCCGAGCACCCGCGCTCGGCCTGACGACCGAGGAGATGCTCCAGGCCTTCGACGCCCACGAGGGCACCCCGGCGCGCAACGCACTACAGGCCCCGGCGGCCAACGCCGCGAGCCTCGCCGGGCTCGACTTCACGACCTAGGAGCGCCGGTTTGCGAAGCTTCGGGGCATGAGCCCCACGACGCACAGCCCCTTCGCGACCATCGACGAGGCGCTCGAGGACATCCGCCAGGGGAAGATGGTCGTCGTCTGCGACGACGAGGACCGCGAGAACGAGGGCGATCTCACGATGGCCGCCCAGTTCGCGACGCCCGAGGCCGTGAACTTCATGGCCAAGGAAGGGCGCGGGCTCATCTGCCTGTCGCTGACCCCCGAGCGCTGTGACGAGCTCGGCCTCGACCTCATGGCGGCGAAGAACGAGTCGCCGTTCGAGACGCCGTTCACGGTCTCCGTCGAGGCCCGCGACGGCGTCACGACCGGCATCTCGGCGCACGACCGCGCGCGCACGATCCAGGTCGCGATCGACGCCTCCAGCTCGCCGCGCGACCTCGTCCAGCCCGGCCACGTCTTCCCGCTGAAGAGCAAGGCCGGGGGCGTGCTCGAGCGCGCGGGCCAGACCGAGGCCGCCGTCGACCTCGCCCGCCTCGCCGGGCTGAACCCGTCCGGCGTCATCTGCGAGGTCATGAACGACGACGGCACGATGGCGCGCGTCGACGACCTCGTCGAGTACTGCCGCCGCCACGACCTGAAGATGATCACCGTCGCGGGCCTCATCGCCTACCGGCGCCGGCACGACAAGCTCGTCGAGCGCGTCGTGTCGACGAAGCTCCCGACGGGCTTCGGCGACTTCGAGGCCGTCGGCTACCGCGAGCTCATCGGCGGCAAGCACCACGTCGCGCTCGTCAAGGGCGAGGTCGACGGCGCCGAGGACGTCCTCGTCCGCGTGCACTCCGAGTGCCTCACGGGCGATGTCTTCCACTCGCTGCGCTGCGACTGCGGCGAGCAGCTCGAGTCGGCGCTCGCGATGATCGAGACCGAGGGCCGCGGCGTCCTGCTGTACCTCTCCCAGGAGGGCCGCGGGATCGGCCTGCTGAACAAGCTGCGCGCCTACAAGCTGCAGGAGGGCGGGCTGGACACCGTCGAGGCGAACCTCCAGCTCGGCCTGCCCGCCGACCTGCGCGACTACGGCATCGGCGCGCAGATCCTCGTCGACCTCGGCCTGAGCTCGATCCGGATCCTCACGAACAACCCGAAGAAGATCCGCGGCCTC
>DATJEE010000152.1:0-17743 GCA_035496995.1 Solirubrobacteraceae bacterium
GTTCCGTCCGACGATCCGCAACTGGAGCATCGGTGGCGGCAACGCCGCCAAGCCGAAGCTCGTCGGCGTCGGCCATGTCCCCAACGGACCGCTCGAGCCCGCCCAGCGCGCGCACGAGCAGTACGGGATCATGGAGGACGCCAAGACCTGGCCCGACGCGACGAAGTACAAGGACGGCCTGGAGTCCAAGGGCATGTTCGCCGGCTCGATGTGTGGCGGCGGGATCTTCTTCATCCCGGACATCACCAAGAGCAAGGGCGACTTCTCGAGCCAGATCGTCCAGGTCTGGAACGACGGTCTCTCGATCATCCAGACGCCCGAGGGCAAGGGCACCGACGAGCCCGGCGGCTGCGCCGGCGGCGCCTGGCACCAGGTCGCGCCGAACAACCGGATGCTGTTCCGGGCCGTCCAGGGTCGTAACCCGGCCTCGGACAACTACTACGACCAGGGCCAGGCGAAGATGGTCTACGACATCGACATCTCGCCGCTCATCAAGAGCGCGCAGGATGGCTCGGTGGACTGCGACCTCTCGCGCGGGATCCACACCGGCGGCCTGAACCTCACCGGCATCCAGCTCTTCAACAAGCTGGCGACCGGTCAGCACATCGCCGACTGCCCGTTCCTGATCTCGGCGCTGCACGTCAACGACATCACGAGCGGCGGCCCGCACTGGGGCGCCCTGGACAACCACACGGTGGATCAGAACGGCGTGCCGTGGCGCCTGACGTTCTCGGACTACTTCGTCTCGAGGACCGGCGTCGACGGTGACCACCGCTTCTACAACGTCGACGTCGCTCCCGACGGGACGATGACCTACAACCAGGACTTCCGGGACGAGAAGACCGGCTCCCTGGGGGTCAACTTCAACCGTCGCGACTGGCCCGGGAGCCCGGACGTGGGCTTCTACAAGCCACACTCGGAGATCTGGGTCTGCCCGCCGGGCATCTGCACGGCTGACTCGGCGATCTCGACGCGCAACGTCGCGGCATCGTCGGCCAAGACGAAGAAGGCGTGCCGCAAGGCGCTGACCGTCACGCTCGCGAGGGTCAAGGGCCGCAAGATCACCGGCGGATCGGTGCGCTTCGGCAAGAAGACCGTCAAGGCGAAGAAGAACAGCAAGGGCCGCTGGACGGCCCGGATCAACGTGAGCAAGTCCAAGTCGAGCAGGCTCAGGATCACGACGAAGACGCGGCTCTCCAACGGTAGGACGATCACGCGCACGACCTCGTACGCGCGCTGCATCAAGAAGAAGGCATAGGCGCTCGCCACTCGTGACGACGCGCCGCGTCCTGCTCGGCGCGGCCGTCGCGCTCGGTGCCCTCACGGGCACCGGGCCGACGGCCGCCTGGGCTCATCCTCTGCTCATCCAGGCGACGCCCCAACCGGGGCTCGTCGCCGACGCCTCGCCACCGGCGATCGAGCTCGCGCTGAGCGAGCCCGCGGTGGCGCGCGGGTCGCGCGTGCGGCTCTTCGGCCCGCGCGGGGTGCGGCTGGCGGTGAGCGCCGTGCGCGGCAGCGCCGGGCGGCGCACGCTCTCCGTCCGGCCGCGCGCGAAGCTGCGCAGCGCCGTCTACACCGTGCGCTGGAGCGCGCTCGGCGACGACGGCCACCTCGTCACCGGCTCCTTCGACTTCGGCGTGGCCGGCGCCGGCGGTGCGGCCCCGCCAGGGGTCGAGAAGCTCACGGGCGCGGCCGGGCGCGGCGGCGAGCGGGCCGCGACGGACGGCGTCGTGAAGGTCGTCGGGCGCTGGCTGGGGATCCTCTCGGCGGCGCTGCTGTTCGGCGGGTTCGTGCTGCTCGCGCGGCTGCGCCGGCGCCGGCCCGAGGACGACGTCGCGGTCCTGGGCCGTGCCGCCTCGATCGCCTGGGTGCTCGTCGCCGTCGCGGCGGTCGAGGGCGTCCTGGCGGCGGCGAGCTCGGGCACGGGCGGCACGCCGGACCTCGGGCTGCTGACGGCGAGCGCGACGGGGGTCTCGGACCTCGTCCGGGCGGTCGTCGTCCTCCTCGTGTCGGTGGCGCTCGTGCTGGCGCGCGGGCGCGAGCCGGTCCGCGAGCGCATCTACCTCGGCGGGGGCGCGGCGGTCCTGCTGACGTACGCGCTGTCGGGGCACGCCCTGGCGTTCCCGACGTTCTGGGCGCTGCTGGACCAGGGCACGCACGTGCTCGCCGCCGGGCTGTGGCTCGGCGGCCTCCTGGCGCTCGCGCTCGTCACGTGGCGCGGCGGCGTGGGGCTCGCCGCGGGCGCGCGGGCGTTCGCGCCCGTCGCCGGCGCGGCGCTCGGGGTGGCGATCGTGACGGGCGTGCTGGCGGCAATGCGCGAGGTCGACGGCTGGTACTTCCTGCGCTGGTCGGACTACGGGCGCGTCGTCATCGCCAAGGCCGCGCTCGTCGCCGTCGTGGCGCTGTTCGCCGTGTTCGCGTGGTGGCGCTCGCGCGGGGACGGCGCGCCGGGCCCGCGGCCGCTGTTGCTGCGCGCCGAGACGGCGGGGGTCGTCGCGATCGTCGTGCTGGCGACGACGCTGTCGGGGCTCGCGCAGGGCCGCGGGCAGCCGCTGCCCGCCGAGCGCGGGACGCTGTTTCCGGGGCCCGCGCTCGCCACGGCGCTGCTGGCGAAGGCCAACGCCCCGGTCGGGCTCTTCCCGGCGCGCAAGGGCGCCAACGTCGTGACGGTCGGGATCGCTCCCGGCCAGCCGACGCCGCGCGCGGTCGCGGTGCGGCTGGTCTGCGGTGGCTGCGGCGTGCGCGAGGTCCGCGTGGCGCTGCGCCGCCACGGGGGGCTGACGTGGTCGGCGGGCGTCGCGCTGCCCGTCGAGGGCACGTGGTTTGCCTACGTGACCGTGGACGGCGCGACCTCGCCGCCGGTGCAGCTCGCGGTCGGCGTGCCGCACGCGGCCGGGGCGCCGCCGGTGCAGCTGCTCGCGGTCGCCGACGTCTCCGGCCCGGCCGCGGAGCGCTGCCGGGCGCACGTCATCGGCGTCGAGCTCGCGATCGCGCGGATCAACGCCGCCGGCGGGCTGAAGGGCGGGCGCAAGGTCGCGCCGCTCGTGCTCGACAGCGGCGGCACCGCCGCGGGCGCCGCGGCCGCCGCGCGCCGCGGCCTCGCGGTGCACCCGATCGCCTCCGTGGGCTCGTGCGGGACCGGCGCCGTGACGGCGGTCGACGCGGCGGCGCGCGCCGGGATCCCGGTCGTCGTCGGTGACCCGGGCGTCGACCCGACGGCCGCCAAGGACGTCTACCGGCTCGCCTCCGATCCGTACGCGCAGGGGCTGGCGTTCGGCCAGCTCGTGCGCAGCCGCGTCCTCGCGGCGGCGCGCCCGGGGGTCAACGCCGTGCGCGCGGCCGTCGGCACCGACCTGCAGGGCAGGCGGCTGCTCGCGGGCCTGCGCGCGGGGCTGCGGGCGTCGTCGGCCGTGCGCGGCGCGCCGGCCGCGAAGGGACGCGTGCCGAAGCTCGTCGTGCTGCGGCCGGGATCGCTCGCGAGGCTCTCCGAGGCCGGCCTGACGCGTACCCTCGACCTCCTGCACACCGCGGCGCTCGTCGTCGACGGGCCCGCCGCGGGCGGTGCCGACGCGAGCGCGATCGCGCGCCTGGGCGCGGCACACGGGGAGGACATCACGCCGGCGCCGCTGCTGTTCTCCGAGCGCGTGCTGTCGGAGACGCTGGTGCTGCGCGCGGGCTCGCTCGGGCGCATCGGGGCGGTCCAGGGCGTCAGCGA
This sequence comes from Solirubrobacteraceae bacterium, assembly GCA_035496995.1. Classification (GTDB taxonomy): domain Bacteria; phylum Actinomycetota; class Thermoleophilia; order Solirubrobacterales; family Solirubrobacteraceae; genus CADCVQ01. The sequence continues at coordinate 3,716 of DATJEE010000152.1, forward strand.
GGTCGCGACGAACACCACCGACGCCGAGCTCTACAAGAGCGCCGTGCCGCTGCTGTTCCGCGGCGACATCGCCTCGCTCGACGGGCTGCGCGGCTACGTCACCGGGCTCGGCCTGCGCGACGCGCTGCGCTCGGGCACGGGCGCGGGGTCGATCCTCGCCCACCTGCGTGAGCCGCGTGTCTTCACGAACGCGCTGCTCGCGCCCTGGAGCCCGAGCGAGCCCGGCGCCGGCTCGCCGAACGTCGTCTCGCTGCAGCCGCAGTTTTTGTCGCCGACGCTCGTGCCGCCCTCCGCCGGCGGCGAGGCGAAGGACACTGAGTACTTCCCGCAGGGCAGCTGGACCGTCACCTCGCAGGCGCCGCTGGGCATCATCCCCGGGCTCACCCTGCCGCCCGTCGGCTGACGCGCCCCGTCAGTCGCCGTGGCGACTCCAGAAGCTCGACGCGACGCCGCTGGACTGCACGAACTGCTCGAGCCTGTGGCTCGCACCGGGGCCGTCGAACCGCGTGCGGATCGCCTGCAGCAGGTCGTCGCCGGGGCCGATTCCCAGCAGCTCACGCAGGCGCGCCACGCCCTCGGGCGCCACGGTCCGGGCGAACTCGTACTCCGAGACGCCGAAGAAGGCCTCGACCTTCGGGCCGAGGTCCTGGCCCTCGATCGACAGGCGGCCGTCGTCGTGCAGCGTCACCCAGCGATGGCTCGAGTCGCGGCCGTCGCTGGAGTCGTCGTTGAGGCCCGTCTTCTGCGGCATGGTCACCGGCAGCAAAGCATGCCGGTGAGCGGCGTCGCTCAGTAGCCGGCGCCGCCTGCGCCACCACCGCTGCCGCCGCCGCTGCCCATCAGGAGCGCGACCGCGACGATGATCGCCACGATGACGAACGCGACCAGAAGCCAGATCCACGGGTTTCTCGTGCTTGTGTTCATGCTGATGGCCTACCCGCGACGTGGCGAGACGACGCGGAACGACCGCTAACGTCCGCTCGATGATCCAACGACCGCTTGCGCGCACCGGCGTGCACGTCTCCCCGCTGTGCCTCGGCGCGATGATGTTCGGCGCCTGGGGCGAGACCGACCACGACGCCTGCGTCCGCATCATCCACCGCGCGCTCGACGCGGGCATCAACTTCATCGACACCGCCGACGTCTACGCCCGCGGCGAGTCCGAGGAGATCGTCGGCAAGGCGCTGGCCGGCGGGCGCCGCGACAACGTCGTGCTCGCGACGAAGTTCCACGGCACGATGGGCGACGACCCCAACGAGGCCGGCAACTCGCGGCGCTGGATCTTCCGGGAGGTCGAGGCGTCGCTGCGGCGCCTGGGGACCGACTGGATCGACCTCTACCAGGTGCACCGCTGGGATCACTGGACCGACCACGAGGAGACGCTCGGCGCGCTGTCGGACCTCGTCGCGCAGGGCAAGATCCGCTACGCCGGCTCCTCGACGTACCCGGCGGCCCAGATCGTCAAGGCACAGTGGGTCGCCCGCGAGCGCGGGCTGCAGCGCTTCGTCTGCGAGCAGCCGCCGTACTCGATGCTAGTGCGCGGGATCGAGAGCGACGTCCTGCCGACCTGTCTCGAGCACGACATGGGCGTCATCCCGTGGAGTCCGCTCGCCGGCGGCTGGCTCTCGGGCCGCTGGCGCAAGGGCGCCGAGGACCTCACGTCGCGGCGCGCCGCGCTGATCCCCGCGCGCTACGACCTCTCGCTGCCGGGCAACCAGGCCAAGCTCGAGGCCGCCGACGCCTTCGGCGCGCTCGCCGACGAGGCGGGCATCTCGCTCATCGACATGGCGCTCGCGTTCGTCATCCGCCACCCGGCCGTCACGGCGGCGATCATCGGCCCGCGGACGATGGAGCAGCTCGAGTCCCAGCTCGGCGCCGCCGACGTGACGCTCGACGACGCGCTCCTGGACCGCATCGACGAGATCGTCGCGCCCGGGACGAACCTCAACCCCGCCGACGCCGGCTTCACAAACCCCGCGCTCGCCCCCGCGGCACGCCGCAGGTAGCGCGCGATCAACCGCCGCCGGCGGGCAGCGGGGTGAGGTCGCTGATCGGGTGCGTGCGCTCCTCGCCGCTGCTGAACTTCAGCACCACCTGGTAGTCGTCGATCACGCCGACGACGGTCGCCGGGATGATCTGGATCTCGCCCGTCAGCCCGTGCATGCGCAGGAGCGCCACCCGGTCACCCTGCTCGTAGGACGGGTACTCGGTCACGGCGCCAACCATCGACCATCGGCCGGCCGCGATCAAGCCGGGGAGGGTGCGCTAGGCCGTGGCGTCGGCCGCGCGCGGCGACGGCACGACCGGCGACTTCGCAGGCGCACGCCTCGCGGGCCGGGCGTGGGCGCGCGACTGCATGCGGCCGAAGAGGAGGATCCCCAGCACGAGCCCGACGGTCAGCGGGACGCCCCAGACGATGCCCTGGCCGAGCTGTGTCGCGATCGGGCCCGGGCAGGCGCCCGAGATGCCCCAGCCGATGCCGAAGATGAGGCTGCCGGCGACGTGACGGCGCTCGGGCTTGACGGTCTCCCACTGCACCGTCTCGCCGGTGAGCAGCGCGGGCGGCGCCTTGCGCTTGAGCAGGCGAAGCCCGACGAAGGCCGTCGAGACCGCGCCGAAGAAGAAGAGGAAGAGGTAGGAGCTCTGGAAGAGCAGGCCCTCGCGGATGACCTCGGGGCTCGTCATGCCCGACCACGACAGCACGACGCCGAAGACGACGCCGATGAGTGCTCCCGCGACGCGCGTCGACATCAGATCAGCGCCTCGGTGATGAGCGTCACGACGATCCCCGTCGCGAAGAACGTCGCCGTCGCGACGAGGCTCGCGGGGGAGACCATCGCGTTGCCGCTGAGGCCGTTGCCCGAGGTGCAGCCGCCGGCGATCTTCGTGCCGAGGCCGATCAGCAGGCCGCAGCCCAGGAGGATCGCGGCGACGATGATCGTGCCGCCGGTGCCGCTGAAGGTGGCCGTGAGCCAGCCGTAGCCGTGGAAGTCCGGCCCGCCGGCGATGAGCCCGAAGACCGCGCCGCCGACGACGAGGCCGATGAGCATCCACCCGAACGGCCCGAACGACAGCCGGCGCGCGGAGACGTTCTCGACGATGTCAGACCAGGCCCCCATGACGCCGAGGCGCTCGTTCATGAGCCAGCGCATCGCGACGACGCACAGGCCGAGGGCGGGACCGCCGATCCACCATGGGAGTTGGGAGTGCAGCATCTGACCGTCCCCGTCGAAAACACCTGATAGCTGGTCGGGATTATACAATACCCCCGCCCGCAAGTGGTGCCGGCTGTCAGAGCGCGGCGCCGACGGTCTCCGGCTCGCCGCCGGTCACGAGCTGCGTGTAGCGGCCGCCGGCGGCCAGCAGCTCCTCGTGCGTCCCGCGCTCGGCGATCCGGCCGCGATCGAGGACGACGATCTCGTCGGCGTCGCGGACGGTCGAGAGGCGGTGGGCGATGGCGATCGTCGTGCGGCCCTCGGCGAGCTGGTCGAGCGCCTCCTGGACGGCGCGCTCGGTCTCGGAGTCCAGCGCGCTCGTCGCCTCGTCGAGCACGAGGACGGGCGGGTTGCGCAGGATCGTGCGGGCGATCGCGATGCGCTGCTTCTCGCCGCCGGAGAAGCGGTAGCCGCGCTCGCCGACGACGGTGTCGTAGCCGTCGGGCAGCGAGGAGATGAGGTCGTGGATGCGCGCGGCGCGGGCCGCGACGACGAGCTGCGCGTCGGTCGCGTCCGGGCTCGCGAAGCGCAGGTTGTCGGCGATCGTCGCGTGGAAGAGGTACGTCTCCTGCGAGACGAGCCCGACCGTCTGCGCGAGCGAGGCGAAGCTCAGGTCGCGCACGTCGACGCCGTCGATCGTGACCCGCCCGCCCGTGACGTCGTACAGGCGCGCCGCGAGGTAGCCGAGCGTCGTCTTGCCCGAGCCGGTCTCGCCGACGATCGCCGTCTTCGTGCCGGGCGCGACGACGAGGTCGACGCCGTCCAGCGTCTGCGCGCCGTCCTCCTCGTAGCGGAAGGCGACGTTCTCGAAGCGCACCTCGCCGCGCACGGGGACACCGTTCGCACCCACCCCGAGCGACACGGCGTCCGCGCGCTCGGTGATGTCGACCGGCAGGTCGAGGTACTCGAAGATCCGGTCGAACAGCGCGCGCGACGTCTGGATGTCGATGCCGACGTTCAGCAGGGAGCCGATCGGATACAGCAGCCGCGTCTGCAGCGTCGTGAACGCCACGACGGTGCCGACGGTGATCGCGGCCGATCCCGACGCGATCGAGAACCCCGCGAAGAGGTAGACGAGCGCGGGCATGATCGCGAAGCTCATCTGGACCGTCGACATGCGCCAGCGGCCGGCCATGCGCGACTGGACCTCGAGCTCGGCGAGCTGCTCGGACTCGGCGCTGAAGCGCGCGGCGAGCTCGTCCGAGCGCCCCATCGTCTTGCCGAGCAGGATGCCCGACACCGACAGCGACTCCGCGACGAGCGAGCTCATGTCCGCCATGCGGCCCTGCTTCTTGGAGGTGATGCGCTTGCGCTCGTTGCCGACGCGGCGCGTCAGCCAGACGAAGAACGGCAGCAGCGCGAGGCTGAAGACCGCCAGGCGCCAGTCGAGGATGAGCATCGCGACGATCGTCGCGAGCACCGTCGTGGCGTTGGAGACGATCGACGTCGCCGTGCTCGTGACGACGTTCTGCACGCCGCCGATGTCGTTGGCGATCCGCGACTGCACCTCGCCGGTGCGCGTGCGCGTGAAGAACGCGAGCGACAGGCGCTGGAGGTGGCGGTAGACGGCCGCGCGCAGGTCGTGCATGACGCGCTGGCCGACGAGGTTCGAGAGCCACGTCTGCCCGACCCCGATGACGCCGGTGGCGATCGAGATCGCGATCATCCCGCCGACGAGCCAGGACAGCAGCGTCGTGTCGCCGTCGGGGATCGCGCTGTCGAGGACGTCGCGCAGCAGGAAGGGGGAGACCATCCCGAGGCCCGCGCTGATCGCGATGAGCCCGAGCACCGCGCCCAGCCGCCCGCGGTAGGGGCGAAAGAGGGCCGCGATGCGGCGGGTCTGAGGGCTGAGGTGCACGACCCCATCCTAGTTGGTTGCGCGTGCAACTACAAGCGGCCGGACGCTGCGATGTCGATTCGGCGATTGCTCGTTCGTCGTCCCAGGTAAGAGCGGGCATTCCCGCAGCGATCGAGACGAGAGGACACCACCATGAGCAAGATCGTCGCCACCGAGTTCATGTCCCTGGACGGCGTCATCGACTCCCCCGGCGGAGACAACGACTTCGCCCGCGGCGCCTGGACGTTCAAGTTCAGCGATCCCGAGGGCATGCAGTTCAAGATCGACGAGACGATGAACTGCGACGCCCAGCTGCTCGGGCGCAAGACCTACGAGGGCTTCGCCGCGGCCTGGCCGGGACGCGAGGGGGAGTTCGCGGACAGGTTCAACTCGATGCGCAAGTACGTCGTCTCGCAGACGCTCGAGCAGGATGCCCTGACCTGGGAGAACTCGACGCTGATCTCGGGCGACGTCCTCGCGGAGATCGCCAAGCTCAGGGAGCAGCCGGGCGGCGACATCGTCATCCACGGCAGCGCCGCGCTCGTCCGGTCGCTGCTCGGGCACGGCCTCATCGACGAGCTGCGGCTCATGGTGTTCCCGATCGTCCTCGGGATGGGCGAGAAGCTCTTCGGCGACACCGAGGACTCCATCGTCCTGCAGCTCGCCGACTCCAAGGTGCTCGCCTCCGGAACGGTGATCCTCACCTACCGCCCCGCCTAGGGGGCGCCGGCAGCTCGCTCGCGCCGACGTGCGCGTCGAGCCACGCGTTCAGCGGCGTGCAGGCGGCCCAGGTCGTGCGCGCGTGGTCCAGGGCGGCCGCGCGCGCGATGCCTCCGTCGGCGCCCGGGTCCAGGCGGCTGCCGGCGACGAGCGCCTTGTGGCGCAGCAGCCCGGCGCGCGGGTGGTCGCGCGGGTAGCCGCGCGGCGCCGTCTTCAGGGCCTCGCCCCACGTCTGGATGCCGGCCGCGTGCGCCGTCGCCATCGCGTCCTCGAGCAGCGGCCCGGTCGTGTCGTCGGCGACCGCCGCGCGAAAGCGCTCGAGCTGGTCGGCGGCGAGCACGTGGTAGCCGCTGCCGGCGAAGAAGCCGCTCGCCGAGAGCTGCGCGTAGAGCGCCGGGAGGTCGTCGGGGCGCTGTGCGATGAGGCCGTAGGTCGTCGTCTTGTACGGCGACTTGTCGGCGGAGAAGCGCGTGTCGCGGTGCTGGCGAAAGAGCTTGACGGTGCCGCCGAGCTCGCCGGCGAGCTCCTCCAGCAGCGCCTCGAGCGCCCCGCGGACGGCGCCGTCGTACGTCTCGCGGTGGGCGTGGAACCACGCCTTGGAGTTGTCGGCCTGCAGGCCCGCGAACCACGCGAACGCGCCGGCGGGGAAGCCGGTGAACGCCGGGAGTTCTGCCATCGGCGAAGTGTCACATGACAAGATCGCCCGCATGAGCACGGACGCCGTCTCGCGCAGCCGCCGCCTGACGGCCGTGGCGCGCGAGGGGGAGACGGTCACCCCGCTGGAGCTCTTCTTCGACCTCGTCTTCGTCCTCGCGCTGACGCAGTGCACGGCCCTCATGGCGGCCGACCCGACGTGGTCGGGGATCGCCAAGGGGATGCTCGTGCTCGGCGTCCTGTGGTGGTGCTGGGTCGGCTACGCGTGGCTCACGAGCGTCGTGGATCCGGAGGAGGGGGCCGTGCGGCTCGTCATCTTCGCCGCGATGGCGGGGCTGCTCGTCGCCGGGCTCTGCGTCCCGAACGCCTTCGGCGACGCCGCGCTGATCTTCGCGCTCGCCTACGGGTTCGTCCGCGTCGCGCACATCGCGCTGTTCCTGCTCGCCAGCCGCGACGACCCGCTGTTTCGCAAGTCCGTCGTCGGCCTGGGGGTCAGCACGGCGATCGGCGTCGGGCTGCTCGTCGCCGCGTCGTTCGCCGACGGCGCGCTGCAGGGCGGCCTCTGGACCGTCGCGCTCGCGCTCGACGCCGGCGGCCCGTACTTCTTCGGCGCCGACGGCTGGAAGCTCGCCCCGCACCACTTCGCCGAGCGCCACGGGCTGATCATCATCATCGCCCTCGGCGAGTCGATCGTCGCCGTCGGCGTCGGGGCCCAGGAGAAGGTCGACCTCGGGATCGCTGTCGCCGCGACCGTCGGCACGGCCGTCGCGGCGGCGCTGTGGTGGCTGTACTTCGACATCGTCGCGCTCGTCGCCGAGCGCCGGCTCGCGAGCGCGCAGGCCGGCCGCGAGCAGAACGAGATGGCGCGCGACTCCTACTCCTACCTGCACTTCCCGATGGTCGCGGGGATCGTGCTCGTCGCGCTCGGGATGAAGAAGACGCTCGGCCACGTCTCCGAGCCGCTGAAGGTCGAGGCGGCGACGGCGCTGCTCGGCGGCGCCGCGCTCTACCTCTGGGCCCACGTCGCCTTCCGCTACCGCCACGTCCACAGCGTCAACACGCGCCGTCTCGGGCTCGGCGTCCTGCTGTGTGCCTTCGTCCCGATCGCCGTCGAGGTCACGGCGCTCGCCACGATCTCCGTGCTCGCGGGCCTGCTCGTCGTGCTGATCCTCGTCGAGACCCGCAGCTACGGCGCGGGCCGCGCGCGGCTGCGCCACGAGCTGCGCTAGGCCTTCTTCGCCGACCGGGCGAGCTTCACGCGGTCGACGGCGTTCAGGGCGACCTTGCGCAGGCGCACGGCGTCGGGCGTGACCTCGACGCACTCGTCGCTGCGGATGAACTCCAGCGCCTGGTCGAGGCTCATCCGCGTGTGCGGGATGAGGCTCACCATCTCGTCGGCGTTCGCCGAGCGGATGTTCGTCTGCTTCTTCTCGCGCACGGCGTTGACGTCGAGGTCGTCGGCGCGCGCGTTGGCGCCGACGATCATGCCCTCGTAGACCTCCTCGCCGGGGCCGACGAAGAGCCCGCCGCGCTCCTGCATGCGCATGATCGCGAACGACGCGGTCTTGCCCGCGCGGTCGGCGATGAGCGAGCCGGCGGCGCGCGTCTTGATGTCGCCCTGCCAGGGCTCGTAGCGCTCGAAGACCGAGTGCATGATCCCCGAGCCGCGCGTCTCGGTCATGAACTCCGTGCGAAACCCGATCAGGCCGCGGGCGGGCACGAGGTACTCCAGGCGCACCCAGCCGGTGCCGTGGTTGACCATCTGCTCCATGCGGCCCTTGCGCAGCGCCATGAGCTGCGTGACGGTGCCGAGGTAGTCCTCGGGAACGTCGATCGCGAGGCGCTCGATCGGCTCGTGGAGCTTGCCGTTGACCTCGCGCGTGACGACCTGCGGCTTGCCGACGGTCAGCTCGAAGCCCTCGCGGCGCATCGCTTCGACGAGCACGCCGAGCTGCAGCTCGCCGCGGCCCTGGACCTCCCAGGTGTCGGGGCGGTCGGTGTCGAGCACGCGGATCGAGACGTTGCCGACGAGCTCGGCCTGCAGGCGGTCGGAGACCTGGCGCGCGGTGAGCTTCTTGCCGGACTTGCCGGCGAGCGGGCTCGTGTTGATGCCGATCGTCATGCCGAGGGCGGGGTCGTCGACGGCGATCGGGGGCAGCGGCCGCGGGTCGGAGGCGTCGGCGATCGTGTCGCCGATCGTGATCTCGGGGATCCCGGCCAGGGCGACGATCTCGCCCGGGCCGGCCTCGTCGGCGGCGACCCGCTGCATGCCCTCTGTGACGTAGAGCTCGGCGATCTTGACGTTGTGGATCTCGTCGATCTCGTGCCGGCACCAGGCGACGGTCGAGCCCTTGCGGATCGTCCCGTTGACCATCCGGCACAGCGCGAGGCGGCCGACGTAGAGCGACGCGTCGAGGTTGTTGACGAGCGCCTGCAGGCCGTGGCCCTCCTCGTAGGCGGGGGCGGGAACGGCGGTGACGAGCAGGTCCATGAGCGGGCGCAGGTCGGTGCCGTCGACGCCCTGCTCCATCGACGCCTGGCCGGCGCGGGCGTTCGTGAAGACGATCGGGAACTCGATCTGCTCCTCGGTCGCGTCGAGGTCGATGAACAGCTGGTAGACCTCGTCGATGACCTCGTCGATGCGGGCGTCGGGCCGGTCGACCTTGTTGATGACGAGGATCACCGGGAGGTCGGAGGCGAGCGCCTTGCGCAGGACGAAGCGCGTCTGCGGCAGCGGCCCCTCGGAGGAGTCGACGAGCAGCAGGACGCCGTCGACCATCTTCAGGCCGCGCTCGACCTCGCCGCCGAAGTCGGCGTGGCCGGGCGTGTCGACGAGGTTGATCTTCACCTCGCTGCCGCCGGCGGGCGTGTAGCGGACGGCGGCGTTCTTGGCGAGGATCGTGATGCCGCGTTCGCGCTCCTGATCCATCGAGTCCATGACGCGATCGGCGACCTCCTCGTGGGCGGAGAAGACCCCGGACTGCTTGAGCATGGCATCCACGAGCGTGGTCTTGCCGTGGTCGACGTGGGCGATGATCGCAACGTTGCGAATGTCTGAGCGCGTGAGCATTTCTCCTAGCTTCGCAAACGCCGTCACGCGGCCGATAGCCAACGAACCCTGCTATGGGCTACGTTATGCGCGAAAGGTCGGACCACTGAGGTCCGGCGAAGCAGTGCCAGCGCCCGGTGTCGTTGCCTGATCAGCATCCTCGGGGTATGCAGCACGACACTCGAGGAGAATCGGTATGCCTACCGGCACCGTGAAGTGGTTCAGCGACGACAAGGGGTTCGGCTTCATCAGCCCCGATGACGGTCAGAAGGATCTCTTCGTACATCACACCGGCATCATCGGCGAGGGCTATCGCTCGCTCGCCGAGGGCGCGAAGGTCAGTTACGACGCCGAGGCCGGCGACAAGGGTCCGAAGGCGGTCAACGTCCAGGCGCTCTAGAGCACTGCCCGGGCTTTTGCGGCTCGGACGGGACTTCGCTGTACCGGAGGCGGTCGCTGTTGCGACCGCCTTCGTCGTTCTCAGCGCGCGGCGGGCGCGAGCTTCGCGCGCTGGCGCTCGTCGCTGATCTTCACGACGTCCCAGACCAGGCCGGCGCGCTCCAGGCCGCCGATGAGCAGCGCGCTGGGATCCAGTGCCCGCTCGTACCAGCGCATCCCGTGCGCGGCCGAGGTCGGGAACGCGTGGTGGTTGTTGTGCCACGCCTCGCCGAAGGTCAGCGGCGCGAGCCAGAGCAGGTTGCGCGACTCGTCGCCGGTCTCGAAGCGGCGGCGGCCGAAGAAGTGGCACAGCGAGTTGATCGAGTACGTGACGTGGTGCAGGAGCAGGATCCGCATCGCGCCGCCCCACAGCAGGCCCGTGAGGCCCGCGACGAGCGTCCCGCCGAGCAGGTAGCCGAGCCCGAACGGCGCGGCGAGCCCGAGCGCGATCCACCAGAGCGTCGTGCGGTCGATGAAGCGGATCAGCGGATCGGCGATGAGGTCGGGCGCATAGCGCTGCTTGTTCGCGCGCTGCGTGTGGAGAAACAGCCAGCCGACGTGCGCGTGGGCGAGGCCGCGCAGCGCGCCGCGCAGGCCGTGGCCGTGGTCGACGTGCGGGCTGTGCGGGTCGCCCTGCTGGTCGGAGAACGCGTGGTGCTTGCGGTGGTCGGCGACCCAGGCGGTGATCGGGCCCTCGATCGCGGCCGTGCCGAGGATCGCGAGGATCGCGCGCACCGGCCGGCTCGTCGCGAAGGCGCGGTGCGTGAAGTGGCGGTGGAAGCCGACGGTGATCCCGAGGCCCGTCAGCACGTAGAGGACGCCGAAGACGACGAAGTCATGCCAGTGCAGCAGGCTCTGCCAGGCCTGCCAGACGACGACGCCCAGCGCGAGCAGTGGGACGACGGTGACGATCCCCGTCGCAATGCGGTCGGCCGTCTCATTCGAGCACGGCTCGACGTCGGATGCGCTGAGCGCGCCGCTTTCCATCGTCGTACCTTTCGTTGGTCCGGCGCGCCGCAAGCCCGACGTCGTCGTTGCATACAACGGTACTCCGACGTCCCGAAAGGCAGCGTAAAGACGGACGTTAAGGCTGGCCGGCGCTCGTGTGCGTCTTGAGCTCGGCGATCTCGCGCGCCATCGCCTCGACGACGGCGTCGAGCTCGGCCATCGCGGTGAGGTCCCCGTCGCGCAGCAGCTCGGCGGCGCTGCGGGCCTCGGCGAGGCCCTCGCCGAGCCGCTCGAGCGCGCCGTCGATCGTCGTGACGTCCATGGTCGCCTGCCTACCCCGCGTCACGCGGCGACAAGCGCGGCACCGAGGTTCGAGCGCGCGCGGATGATGAGCGACTTCGTCGCCGGCACGGTCGTGTGCAGCGCGCGGGCCGTCTCGGCGTGCGAGCGGCCGTCGAACTCGCGCAGGACGAGCGCCATCCGCTGGCGCTCGGGCAGGCGGACGATCTCGGCGACGAGCCGGCGCATCTCGTCGCGCTCGGCCACGCGGTCGGCGGGATCGGAGTCCGGGACGCCGCAGAGGCCGATCTCGTCGTCGAAGCAGTCCGCGCGCTGGGGCGTGCGCAGCGCGTCGAGCGCGCGGTTGCGGACGATCATGTAGAGCCAGGGCCGCAGGACCATCGGGCGGTCGGTGACGCGCAGGCCGCGGTAGGCGCGGATCATGGCGTCCTGGACGACGTCCTCGGCGTCGTGGCCGCTGCCGCGGAGCATGCGCCGGGCGAAGGCGATGAGTGGAGCGCGAAAGCGGGCGTGGATCTCCGTGAATGCGGCGTCGTTGCCGGCCCGGAAACGGGCGACGAGGTCGTCGTCGGAAAGGCTGGTGAGGGGAGCGGCGAGCATCGGGGGCCTCCTTGCGGGATCTGTCGATCACACGATCGGCCTGCGGCCCCCGCCTGCGGGCGCCCCCGGGTTCACACCCGCCACCCTTAGGTGTGCGCTTGCGCACCCCAGGTGGCTGAACTTCGGGCCGCCGGAGCAAACCGGTCGTACCGGCCGTGCGATGTGGGAAGCTCAGGGCGTGCCGCCGAAGGCCGATCCCTCGCCGCTGGCGCCCCACGCCGCCACGCCCGCCGAGTTGCGCGAGCGCATCGAGGCCGAGCGCGCGGGCGTCCCGTTCCTCGTCCTGCGCGACGGCGACGGCGCCCAGCGGCTCTTCGTCCTCGATCCCGCGGTCGAGCGCGTCGCGATCGGGCGCAGCGCCGGCAACGACATCTCGCTGGCGTGGGACACCGAGGTCTCGCGCCTGCATGCCGAGCTCGAGCGTCTCGGCGACGAGTGGACGGCCGCCGACGACGGCCTCTCGCGCAACGGCTCGTTCGTCAACGGCCAGCGGATCTCCGGCCGCCACCGGCTGCGCGACGGCGACGTCCTGCGCATCGGGCGAACCCAGATCGCCTTCCGCGTCCCCGATGCGTCGCTCTCCAGCCCGACCGCCGTCGCGGGCAGTCGCGCCGAGCTGCCGACGCTCAGCGCGACGCAGCGGTCGGTGCTCGCGGCGCTCTGTCGGCCCTACAAGGACACCGAGCTCGCGACCCCGGCGACGAACCAGCAGATCGCCGACGAGCTCTACCTCTCCGTCGACGCCGTCAAGGCGCACCTGCGCACGCTGTTCGGCTACTTCGGCGTCGAGCACCTCCCGCAGAACCAGAAGCGCTCGTACCTCGCGATGCGGGCGCTGCAGGACGGCGTCGTGTCGCGCCGCGACCTCTGAGCATGGGCGCCATGAAGGACCGGATGCTCCGCGGCGAGCTGTACATCGCCGAGGACGAGGACCTGGCGGCCGACTTCGCGCGCGCCCAGGAGCTCGTGGCGCGCTACAACGCGACCGCCCACGCCGGGCAGGACGAGCGTGACGCGATCCTCGCCGAGCTGCTGGGCGCCGCCGGCGAGGGCGTCGTCATCCGCCCGCCGTTTCGCTGCGAGTACGGCACGCGCGTCACGATCGGTGCCGGCACGTTCGCCAACTACGAGCTGCTGATGCTCGACGTGGCGCCGATCACGATCGGCGCGGCCTGCCAGATCGCGACGCGCGTGCAGCTGCTCACCGCGACGCACCCGATCGACCCGGCGGCCCGCCGCGCCGGGTGGGAGTCCGGCGCGCCGATCGTCGTCGGCGACAACGTCTGGCTCGGCGGCGGCGTCATCGTGTGCCCCGGCGTGACGATCGGCGACGACACGGTCGTCGGTGCGGGGGGCGTCGTGACGCGCGACCTCCCGCCCGGCGTGGTCGCGGCCGGCGCTCCCGCCCGCGTCCTGCGCGAGATCGGCGAGCGCGACCGTATCGACCCGCCGCCGCCCTAAGGCGTCTTCGAGAAGCTCACGCGCTGCACGGCGTTGTCGCCGAGCAGCGTGATCCAGACGGCGCTGCCGTGCTCGACGTCGATCGCGAACGGGCGCACGCCGGTGTCCAGGCGCTCGACGAGCTTGCGCGTATCGGGGTCGATCCGCAGCAGCCGCGCACCCTCGGTCGAGGTCGCCCAGACCGAGCCGCCGCCGACGGCGACGCGCGTCGGGATGTTCGGCATCGCGATCTCCTGGACGCTCGTCCCGCGCGGGCTGATGCGCGTGATCGTGTCGTCGCCGCGCGTCGCGACCCAGACGGCGCCGGCGCCGACGGCGAGCCCGCCGGGCGTGCCGCGCAGGCGGATCGTGCGCTGCGCGCCCGTGCGCGCGTCGACGCGGACGACGCTCTTGGCGAAGCGGTTGGAGACCCATAGCGCGCCCGCGCCGACCGCGAGGTCCTGCACGCCGCCGGGGATCGTGATCGGCTGCTGGCCGAAGTTGCTGGGGTCGATCTTCACGACGGTCTCCGGCGCGCCGTCGGCGTTCGGCGTCCGCACGCCGACCCAGAGCGCGCCCAGCCCGGCGACGACCTGGACCGGCTGGCCGGCGTAGGAGATCTCGAGGACGCGGCCGATGCGCCGCCCCGTCCGGGCGTTGCGCCGCAGCAGCGTCCGCGTCTTGCCCTTGAGGACCCAGACGGAGTCAAAGCCGCCCGCGAGCGACTTGCCGTCGCCGCCGATGCGCCTGCGCGTGAGCTTGTTCGTCTGCGGATCGACGACGTCGAGCTCGCCGCTGCTCGCGCTGAGGACCCAGATCTGCCCGCC
>DATJEE010000153.1:0-5453 GCA_035496995.1 Solirubrobacteraceae bacterium
TCGAGCTCGTCGTCGCCGCCGTTGCCGAAGAGCGTGTCGGGGCCGGTGCCGCCGGAGAGCCGGTCGGGGCCGGGCCCGCCGATGAGGCGGTCGGGGCCCTCGTAGCCGCGCAGCGCCTCGCCGGAGGCGATCGTCGCGCGCAGCCGGTCGGGGCCCGGGACGCCGAGCAGGGCCTGCAGCGGGCCAGAGGGCAGGATCGTGATCTGCGGGGCGTTCGGGACGCCCGGGATCTGGATGATCGCCGAGACGGGCGGCAGGCCGGGGAGCAGCGGGGTCGTGACGGGATCGGCGGCCTGGGCGGGCAGCGCGGCGACGGCGAGCGCGAGGGCCGCGAGCGTCGCGGCACGGCGCAGGAGGCGACGGGTGGACGGCGGCATTGCTCCGTCATCGGCCGCGACCGGTGTCCGTCGGCGCAAGCGGCGCCTGGATGGCCGGATGGCCGACGTTCGACACTCTGTCAAGCGCACGACGCCCGGGGTCAGTCCTGTGAAACAATCCACCCAGGCCCGGCGAGTGCGACGCCGGTGTGAAACACGCTTCCGTGGAGTGCGACCGCCGGGGGCACAACCTGAACAGGAGCACCACCATGCCCGAAGCTGTGATCGTCGACGCGGTCCGGACCCCCATCGGCCGCGCCTTCAAGGGCTCGCTCGTGGGCGTCCGTGCCGACGAGCTGGCCGCGACCCCGCTGCGCGCGCTCGTCGAGCGCAACCCCGAGGTCGACTTCTCCGAGACCGCCGACGTCATGATGGGCGCCGCCTCCGGTATCGGCGAGCAGGGCTACAACATCGGCCGCAACGCGACGCTGCTGGCCGGCTACGACCACCACATCCCGGCCTGTACGGTCAACCGCTTCTGCGCCTCGTCGCTGCAGACGCTGCGGATGGCCTTCCACGCGATCAAGGCCGGCGAGGGCGACCAGTACGTCGCTGCGGGCGTCGAGGCGGTCTCGCGCGCCGGCCTGGGCGCCGGGATCCCCGAGGAGGCCAAGCACCCGTCGCTCGACGGCTCCGAGGGCTCGCTCTACGACGTCTACATCCCGATGGGCCTGACGGCCGAGAACGTCGCGGCGCGCTGCGACGTGACGCGGATGCAGCAGGACGAGTGGGCGCTCGTCTCCCAGACGCGCGCCGTCGCCGCGCAGGAGTCCGGCCACTTCGACCGCGAGATCGTCCCCGTGACGCTGCCCGACGGCAGCGCCTACACCAAGGACGACGGCCCGCGCCCGAACACGACGATCGAGAAGCTCGCCGCGCTGAACCCGGTCTTCGACCCGGAGAACGGCACCGTCACGGCCGGCAACGCCTGCCCGCTGAACGACGGCGCCGCGGCGGTGCTCGTCATGTCCGAGGAGAAGGCCGCGAAGCTCGGCCTCAAGCCGCGGGCGCGGATCGTCGCCTCGACCGTCGCCGCGATCCGCCCGGAGTACATGGGCCTCGGCCCGATCCCGGCGATCCAGGCGCTGCTCGCGCAGACCGGCCTGACGATGGACGACATCGACATCGTCGAGATCAACGAGGCGTTCGCGGCGCAGATCGTGCCCTGCATGAACGACCTCGGGATCGATGAGGCCAAGCTCAACCCGTTCGGCGGCGCGATCGCCCTCGGCCACCCGTTCGGGATGACCGGCGCGCGGATCATGACGACGCTGCTCAACGGCCTCGACGCCAAGGACGGCCGCTACGGCATCGAGTCGATGTGCGTCGCGGGCGGCATGGGCCAGGCGATGCTCGTGGAGCGGCTGAGCTGACTCGTGGGGTGGCTCGGGCGGCTTCGGTCGCCCGGGCACCCGTAGATGTTCGTCGCCGCGTGTGCGACGCTCGCGTTTGATGCCTGGACTGGGGATCGTTCGGTCGCGCCTCGCCCATCGCGAGGACCGTCCGCTCGCTGCGAGCCTGCTCGCGCCGTCCGGACGCGTCGGTTGGCTCGGGTTTGGCGCTGTCGTCGCGGTGGCGTATTGCGGCGCAGCGTCGCTCGGTTACTGGCTGGGCTCGGTATCGACGCAGAGCCGGCCGTCGGCGTTGTGGCCGGCGATCGGCATTGCCGTCGTCGCCGTCTATTTCAGCGGTTTCCGAATGGCGTGGGCGATCGTCTTCGGAGGTCTTGCCGCCGGGCTCGTGCGCGGCGTTGCCTTCGACGAGTCGCTCGTCAACGGCCTCGTGTCCACGGTCACCCCGCTGGTCGTGACGATCATCCTGCGGGCGTGCAAGTTCCGCCCGTCGCTTACGCGGCTACGGAACGTGATCGTGCTGATCGGCGCCTGCGCCGTCGCGACACCGCTCGGGGCGACGCTCGGCTCCGCGACGGTCCTGTGGTTTCGCGATGACTCGGGAGGCGCTTGGTTTACCTGGCTGACGTGGTGGACCGGCGACTTCGCCGGGATCCTCCTCGTCGCGCCGATCCTGTTCGAGGTCGTCGACCGGACGGTCCTGCGCCGCGACCGGCTCGTTGTGTCCTGGCCCCGGGCGGCGGCCGTGGTCGGCGCGGCGGCGGTCGTCGCGCTGGCGGTGTTCACCCAGGACGCACCGATCGCGTTCCTCGTCATCCCGGTTCTGCTGTGGGCAGGACTGGGCGGAGCTCCACTGATCGCCACGACCGTCAACGCCGTGATCGTCGGTATCGCGTGGTCCGCCACCGTCACCGGGCACGGACCCTTCGCCGGCTCGAACCTCACGCACAACCTCATCGTCCTGGCCGCGTTCACGGCGACCGTCGCGATCTCCTCCCTCGTGCTGTGCGCGGTCGCCGCCGAGCGCAAGCAGGCACATGACGAGCTACAGGCGGCAGCGGGCGAGCTCGAGTCGCGCGTGCGCGCCCGCACCGCCGAGGCGCGCGAGGCGCGCGAGGTGGCCGAGCGCGCGAGCCGGGCGAAGTCGGGATTCCTGGCGGCGATGAGTCACGAGATCCGGACGCCGATGATCGGCGTGACCGGGACGCTCGAGGTGCTGGCGCGCACGCAGCTGGAGCCGCACCAGCGGCAGATGGTGGCAACGGCCGAAAGCTCGGCGCAGTCGCTGCTGCAGATCATCGGTGACATCCTCGACTTCTCGAAGATCGAGGCCGACAAGCTCGAGCTTGCGCCCGCGACGGTCGACCTGCGCGCGGTCGTGCGCGCAGCAGCCGACACGTTCGTTCACACGGCGTCCGCGAAGGGGCTGCTGCTCACCTGGAGCACCGACGACGCCCTCGCGCGGGCCCACGTCGTCGATCCGCTGCGGCTGCGGCAGATCCTGAGCAATTTCCTGTCCAACGCGGTCAAGTTCACCGACGTCGGCGGGATCGAAGTGGCCGTGCGGGTCGTGGCGGAGTCGGCAACGGCGCAGACGGTCGAGCTGTCGGTGATCGACACGGGCGTCGGCCTCTCGAGCGATCAGCAGCGGCTGCTGTTCGAGGAGTTCGCCCAGGCGCAGGCCCCGACCGCGCGGCGTGTGGACGGCACCGGTCTCGGGCTCGTGATCTGCAGGCGACTCGCGGTCCTGATGGGTGGGGACGTGACGATGAGCAGCCGTCTCGGCAAGGGAACGACGATCCGGCTCACCGTCCCGTTGCCGGTCGGTGACCCGGCGGCGGTGGAAGCGGCGCCGACGGTCGCAACGACTCCCGCGAGTCGGCCGAAGCCCAGCCGTCAAGAGGCCGAGCGCGAGGGAAGCCTGCTGCTCCTCGCCGACGATCACCCGGTCAACCGGACGGTGCTGCGCCATCAGCTGAACATCGCCGGCTTCGAGGTCGACGTGGCGGAGGACGGCCGCGAGGCGCTGCGTCTGTACGAACGCGGCCGCTACGGGCTCGTGCTGACCGACCTGACGATGCCGGGTCTGGACGGGTACGAGCTCGCGCACGCGATCCGGGCACATGAGGCGGCCGAGGGCAAGCCCAGGACGCCGATCGTCGCGCTGACCGCCAATGTGATGCAGGGAGAACCCGAGCGCTGCCTCGCCGCCGGGATGGACGACTTCGCCGGGAAACCGGCGACGATCCCGTTCCTCACCGCGAAGCTGCGACGCTGGCTCCCGCACCTCGCTTGGCCCGCGGACAGATCCCGCGTGCACCTCGAGGCCGCTCGCGACGGCCACGTCGACGCGGCGCTGATCGAGGAGCTGACCGGCGGCGACCCCGCTCTGACGGCGGACCTGCTCCGCGATTTCTTCGAGAGCTCACGCGCCGACCTGGAGGCGCTCGAGGCGGCAATCGTCGCGCGCAACCACGGCGAGGCGCGTCGCAGCGCTCACCGGCTCAAGGGCGCCAGCCGCATCCTCGGCGCCCACGCGCTGTCCGACCTCGCCCAGCAGATCGAGGATCGTGCCGCGAACGGTTCGGGTGACTGGGAGCGCCTCCGCTCGCTCGCCGCCGAGGTCGATGAGCAGCTGAGCCGGCTCGCGCACTCGACAACCGCGGACGTTCCCGGAGCGTAAACCGTTCCCGGGACGCTTCATGCACACCGGGGCGCTATTGCCGGGTGCTCGCAAACGACAAGGGTCCATCTGCGTGACTTGTTGATCACGTGATCGGTCTGCGTAACGCTGCAGGGCATGCGGGTGATCAGCGTCCACTACAGCACCGTCGTCGACACGCAGGCGGCGGAGGGGCGCGCGGGCGAGCACTCCGTCATCGCCGATCGCCCGCCGGGCGTCGCTGGAGGGAAGGGGCTGGGCTTCAACGGCGGGCAACTGCTGGCGCTCGCGATCGGCGGGTGCCTGTGCAACGACCTGCGCTACGTGGCGCATGCGCGGGGGGTCGCGCTCGAGCCATTCGAGCTGACGGTCGACGTCCACGTCGACGACGACGGCGACATCGCGCGCGTCAGCGCACGAGTCGATGCAACGGGCCAGCGCGAGCGCGTAGCGCAACTGCTCGACGAGGCCGTCGCGGCGTCGACCATCGTCCGCGCGGTCATGCGCGGGGCGCCGATCGACGTGGCGCTCGCCTGAGCGCGCGGCCCTCACGCGCGGTCATCGAGCCGTTCCTCGCGCTCTCCACATGTGAATGCACGGTTGGGGTCCGTCAGCGCGCGGATCGCGGCGTCCGTCGCGGCGTCGCTGGTCCGGATCGCACCTGCGCTCGCGGAAGCGCCGGATGGTGAGGGCTGTGATTCGAGCGGTGAAACCGTCGCCTTGACCGGGGGACGGGCTGGTCCGGACGGCGACGATCTCGGTGCCGGTACGTGCTGCCGGCGGCCCGCCGGTAAGCCGCGTGGGACGCAGCCAGCCCGTGCGTACCTACTCCGCCGGCGATGGCAGGGGCCCGAAGAACATGACGATTCGCCGAAGACGGTCGTCGTCGTCGCGCTCGACGATGTCAATGCCCTCAAGGATGACCGAGCCGTCGGCGGCGTTGATCGCCCATGCGTACCGCGCAAAGCCGTTGTGCTCATCGACGCCGCTGGTGAGTGTCAGCCGCGCGCCGGGGAAGCGGTCGCCAAAGCCGGCGATCCGCCGGTTGATCGCGTCGCGGCC
>DATJEE010000154.1:0-17580 GCA_035496995.1 Solirubrobacteraceae bacterium
ACGCGGCCCGGGACGATGATGTAGATCGGCGGCGGCTGGGCCTCCATCGCGCGGATCTGCATCGGCGAGGTGTGCGTGCGCAGCAGGACATCGGAGGGAGTGCTCCGCGGGGCATCCGGCCCCGCGTTCGGAGACCGCCCCCCGGCCTCCGGCCGCTGGATGTAGAAGGTGTCGCTGCGGCCGCGGGCCGGGTGCGTCGGCGCGTGGTTCAGCGCGTCGAAGTTGTAGTGGACCGTCTCGACCTCGGGCCCCTCGGCGATCCGGAAGCCGAGGCCGAGGAAGACGTCCTCGATCTCCCGCCGCGTCGCGGTGAGCAGGTGGTGGCGGCCGATCGGCTGCGGCGGGCTGCCGGGGAGCGTGACGTCGACGGTGTCGGTCTGCAGGCGCCGCTGCAGCTCGTCGCCGGCGAGCTGCTCGGTGCGCTCGCCGATGAGCGACTCGAGCGCCTGGCGCGCCTGGTTGGCGGCCTTGCCGGTCGGCCCGCGCTCCTCGGGCGCGAGCTGGGCGATCCCGCGCAGGACGTTGGGCAGCTCGGCCTTGCGCCCGAGGAATCGCACGCGCAGCTCCTCGAGCTCGGCGCTGGACGTCGCGCCGGCGATCGCCGCCTCGGCCTGCGCGCGCAGCTCTGCGATGCGGTCGATCGTCATGCGGGCGCCATCCTATGAAGCTCGTACAGCGCGACGGTCGCGGCCATCGCGGCGTTCAGCGACTCGCTGGCGATCGGGATGTGCGCGACGCGGTCGCAGGCCGCGACGACGTCGGGCGCGAGGCCGTCGCGCTCGGCCCCGACGACGAGCGTCGTGTCGCCGGCCGCGGGGCCCGTCAGCGCCTCGCCGCCGTGGGCCACGAGCGCCACGCGCTCGCCCGGCAGCTGCTCGACGCGCGCCGCGCGCGCGACCGGCACGCTGAAGATCGCCCCCATCGAGGCGCGCACGGCCTTGGGCCCGAACGGATCGGCGCTGCCGGGCCCGACGACGACCGACGACGCGCCGAACGCGAGCGCCGAGCGCACGATCGTCCCGACGTTGCCGGGATCGCCGACGCCCCACAGCGCGACGCACAGCGGGCCGGTGGGCGCGGCCCAGCGCTCCTCGAACACCCCGAGCTGGCGCGTGCCCGAGCCGAGGCTCGAGACGCCCGCCAGCAGCGCCGGCTCGACCGGCTCGCCGTCGAGGCCGCTGCCGGCGGCCGACAGCACCGTGACGGGACTCCAGCCCGCCGCCCAGGCCGCCGCGACGAGGTCCTCGCCCTCGGCGACGAAGCGCCCGCGCTCGTCACGCGACCGCCGCCGCGCGAGCTTGCGGATCTCCTTGAGCTTCTCGTTGTGGGCTGAGGTGATGGTCATCTGAAACAAGAAAGGGCGCCGTCCTGGAGAGGAAGCGGCGCCCGTGAGGTCGGTGTGTGTCGGCTTGTGCTGGTCAGGCAGCCGACGCCTCGCGGGCGGCGTCGACGAATCGGCGGAAGGTCTCGGGGTCGCGCACGGCGATGTCGGCCAGCACCTTGCGGTCGAGCTCGATGCCGGCGACCTGGAGGCCGTGGATGAAGGTTGCGTAGGTCATCCCGTTCTGGCGCGCGGCGGCGTTGATGCGGGTGATCCAGAGGCGGCGGAAGTCGCGCTTGCGATTGCGGCGGTCGCGGTACTGGTAGGCCTCCGCCTTCATCAGCGCTTCCTTCGCGCGCTTGTAGTTCGAGTTCGCCTCGCCGCGGAAGCCCTTCGTCCGCTCGAGTGTCGAGCGGCGCTTCTTGCGCGCGTGGACGGAGCGCTTGACGCGGGTCATGAGTGTTCCGTCCGGTGGGCCCGCGCGTGCTCGGGCGGTTGCTGGCGCCGTCTGGCAAGGACGCAGGGAGGAAGGTGTGCCTCTGGCACATCGACGACCGAGGACGCCGCCAGGCGGTGATCAGCGGCCGATCCGAGCGCGTGCGGGTTCGCCGGACGAAGCACTTACTTGCTTCCCGTGCGGAGGAGCTTCTTGACCCGCGGCGCGTCGTGGTCGGAGAGGATCGCCGGCTTGCCGAGCGCGCGCTTGCGCTTGGGCGACTTCTTCTCGAGGATGTGGCTCGTGAAGGGGTGCCGTCCGCGGACCTTGCCGTTGGCGGTCATCTTGAAGCGCTTCTTCGCGCCTGAGTGGGTCTTCATCTTGGGCATGGCGAGCGCGTCAGTATTGCAGAGTGGCTAGCTTGGCCGCCGCCGGGCGACGGCCATGACGTAGGTCGCGCGCAGGTCCACGGGCCCCTCGTCGCCGCCCGCCAGCGGCGCGGCGGCGGCGCGCAGCGCGGCCTGGTCGGGCGCCCAGGCGAGCGGGCGCAAGGCCGCGAACAGCCGGTCGAGCGCCTCGTCGCGCGATGCGAAGCTCAGCGCGAGCTCCTGCGGAGCGAGCTCGACGTCGTCGCTGTGGCGCTCGAGCTCCATGCGCAGGTACTCCTCGCTGCACCAGTCGTGCGGCGCGGGCACGCCGGGTCGCGGCGGGTCGTGCTCGCCCGCGAGGCGCAGGAGCTGCCCGACGATGCCGGCCTGCGTCCACGTCGCGAAGGCGACGATGCCGCCGGGGCGCACGACGCGCAACAGCTCGGCGATCGCGGCGCGGCCGTCGGAGCTGAACATCGGCGCGAACGCCGAAACGGCGACGTCGAACTCGCCGTCGGCGAGCGGCAGGCGCGCGAGGTCGTAGTCGAGGTCGTCGACCTCGAGCACGCGCTCGCCCTCCGGCCGCGGCAGCGCCCGGGAGACCGGCGCCCACAGCTCGGCGCCCCGCCGGTGCGGCCACGACGGGCGCGGCGGCGGCGTGTCGGGGTGCGCGGGCGGCGTGTAGCCCGGCGCAGCGGGGGGCCGCGGCGCCGGCCCGGGCTCGCGCGCCTGCGCGTCGAACTGCTCCTCGACGCGCTCGGCGGCGCGCGAGAGACCGAGACCGAAGAGCGCGCGCCGTGAGAGCAAGCGGAGCCTCCGGGCGGGCGGGTCAGCCCTTGCTGTCAGCCTCGGCCGGGGCGGGCGCCTCGGCCTCGGCAGCGGCGGCGGCGGGTGCCTCGGGCGCGGCCTCGGCGGGTGCGTCGCCGGCGGGTGCGTCGCCGGCGGGTGCGGCCGTCGCGGGCGCGTCGCCCGTAGGCGGTGGATCGTCGGCGGCAGCGGCGGGCGCGGGCGTGTTGTCGAGCTCGCCGCTGAGCACGGCCTTCGAGGGGCCGAGCATCATCGTCATGTTGCGGCCGTCCTGGATCGGGCGCTGCTCGATGACGGCGAGCTCGGCGAGCTCCTCCGCGAGGCGGTCGAGGATCATCACGCCGCGCTCGGGGTGCGTGACCTCGCGCCCGCGGAACATGATCGTGATCTTGACCTTGTCCTTGTGGCGCAGGAAGCGCTCGACGTGGCCCTTCTTCGTGTTGTAGTCGTTGTCCGCGATCTTCGGGCGGAACTTGATCTCGCGGATCGTGATCTGCTGCTGGTGCTTGCGCGCCTGCTTGAGCTTCTGGGCCTGCTCGTACTTGTACTTCGAGTAGTCGAGCACGCGGCAGACGGGCGGGCGCGCGTCGGGCGCCACCTCGACGAGGTCGAGATCGCGCTCCTGGGCGTAGCGCAGCGCGTCGTTCGTCCGCATGACGCCGACCTGCTCGCCCTTCTCGTCGATGAGCCGGACCTCGGGCACGCGGATGCGCTCGTTGATCCGGGTCGAGTCCCGTTCCGGCGGTCGCCGGTCGAACCTGCGGGGGACCGGCACTAGCTGTGGACGGCGCGCGTCAAGCTGAAAGCGGGCGCGGCGAGGAGATCTTGGAGTCGGTCAACAGGGCCAGTATACGCCGGTCAGGCACTGCGATGCGAGGAGATGTCCGCCAACCGGCTGACGAAGTCCGCGATCGGCTCGCTGCCGGTGTCGCCCTGGCGGTGCTCGCGGACGGCGACGGAGCCCCCCTCCGCCTCCCGATCGCCGACGACGAGCATGTACGGGATCTTGCGCAGCTCGGCGTCGCGGATCTTGCGCCCGACCGATTCGGTGCGGTCGTCGAGCTCGCCGCGCAGGCCCGCCTCGCGCAGCGCGCGCTGGACCTCGCGGGCGGCGTCGACATGGCGGTCGGAGATCGGCAGCACGATCGCCTGCACCGGCGCGTGCCAGACCGGGAACTCGCCGGCGAGGTGCTCGATGAGGATCCCGATGAAGCGCTCGTAGGAGCCCATCAGCGCGCGGTGGATCATCACGACGCGGTGGTCGGCGTTGTCGGCGCCGGTGTAGGTCAGGTCGAAGCGCTCCGGGAAGGAGTAGTCGAGCTGGACGGTGCCCAGCTGCCATGAGCGCCCGAGCGAGTCGGTCATGTGGAGGTCGATCTTCGGGCCGTAGAACGCGCCGTCGCCCTCGTTGAGGACGTACGGCAGGCCGCGCTCCTCGAGGGCCTGCGCCAGCGCCGCCTCGGCGCGGTCCCACAGCGCGTCGTCGCCGACGCGCTGCTCGGGGCGCGTCGAGAGCTCGAGGTGCGGCTCGATGCCGAACAGCCGGTAGGTGTCGAAGGCGAAGTCCATGCAGGCCATGACCTCGGCCTGGACCTGGTCCTCGGTGCAGAAGATGTGGGCGTCGTCCTGGGCGAAGTGGCGGACGCGCAGCAGCCCGTGCAGCGTGCCGCTGGGCTCGTTGCGGTGCAGCAGGCCGGGCTCGGAGTAGCGCACCGGCAGGTCGCGGTAGGACCACTTCTGGAGGCTGAAGAGGTGGGCGTGGCCGGGGCAGTTCATCGGCTTGATGCCGAACTCGCGGCCCTCGGTCTCGGTGACGAACATGTGCTGGCGGTACTTGCCCCAGTGGCCGGAGGTCTTCCACAGCTCGCTGTCGTAGAGCTGCGGGGTCTTGACCTCGGTGTAGCCGCGGTCGATCCCCATCTCGCGGCTGAGCCCGACGAGCTCGTTGAAGAGCTTCGTGCCGTTGGGCAGCCAGAACGCGCTGCCGGGCGCGACCTCCGAGAACGCGAACAGCCCGAGCTGCGGGCCCAGGCGCCGGTGATCGCGCGCCTTGGCCTGCTCGAGGCGCTCGATGTGCTCGGCGAGCTCCTCCTTCGTGAAGAACGCCGTGCCGTAGATGCGGGTGAGCATCTGGCGGCTCGCGTCGCCGCGCCAGTAGGCGCCGGCGACGGACTGCAGCTTCACGGCCTTGATGCGCTTGGTCCCGGGGCCGTGCGGGCCGCGGCAGAGGTCGGTGAAGGGACCGTTCGTGTAGAGGCTCACGGTCTCGACGCCGTCGTTCTTGACGAGGTCCTCGATGAGCTCGACCTTGTAGTCCTGGCCCTCGGCGCGGAAGCGCTCCAGCGCCTCTTCGACGGTGACCTCCTCGCGGACGAACTGCTCGTCGGCGTTGATGTGCCGGCGCATCTGCTGCTCGATGCGGTCGAAGTCGGCGTCGGAGACCGTCACGTCCTCGGGGAACTCGAAGTCGTAGTAGAAGCCGTTGTCGATCGACGGGCCGATCGAGATCTTCACGCCGGGATAGAGCTCCATGACCGCGGCGGCGAGCACGTGCGCGGCGTCGTGGCGGATGACGTCGAGCGCGCCGTCGCTCTTGGGGGTGATGATCTCCAGCGGCTCGCCGGGCAGCAGCGGACGCGCCAGGTCGCGCACCTCGCCGTTCTGGCGCACCGCCAGGGCCGCGCGGGCGAGGCCGGGGCCGATCGCGAGCGCGGCATCGGCGCCGGTGGCATCGTCGGCGAGCTCGAGCTCGGTCCCGTCGGGGAGGGTGACGTTCACGCGGCCATTGTCACATCACCGGGCCGCCGGCCGTAATCGTGGCGCTACCGTGCCGGTGATGCGGCGACCGCTGACCGGTTCGATTCTCGTCCTGCTCGCGCTGCTCGTGCTCGGCGAGCTCGGCACCGCCCCGGGCGCCGCCCCGGCGACGCCTGCAGCCCGCATCACGTACACCGCGTCCGGCGGCATCGCCGGAATCCAGGACCGGCTCGTCGTCAGCGCGCGCGGGCGCGCGGTGCTGACGGTCAGCCGCGGGCCCCGGACCTACCGCCGCACGCTGTCGCACGCCGCCCACCAGCGCCTGCTGCGGCTCGTCGCCGCGGCGCGGCTGCAGCGGCTGCGGGCGCGCTACGCGCCTGCGGCACCGATCGCCGACGGCATCGATCACACGCTGACGTTCCACGGGCGGACCGTCACCGTCCTGCAGGGCGCGACCGTGCCCAAGGCGCTGTCGCGGGCGCTCGCCGCGCTCGGCGATCTCGCCTCGTCGCTGCAGCGGTAGCGCGCCGGCGCTTTGAGGCTCGCCGAGGATGAGCCGGCAGGCTTCGACGACCGGTCGGTCGGGCCGGCGCGACCTGGGCTCCGTCGGGTATGGGCAGCGGGCGCTACCGCCGGTGATAGCGGGGGCTGCTCAGGCTCGAGAAGACCCCCCTCGCTTGGGGGTGGGCGGAGGATCCTGGTGGCGGCCAGCTTGCCCGCCGGGTGCGGGGGGCTTCCTGTACGCCTCCCGGCACACCAGCACGGGATTTCCGCCCACCCGGACGCGAGACGGGGAGAGGACCAGCCGGACAAGACCCACCGAGCTCAGATCTGTGACATCGCGCACAGTTCGGGCCCGAAGCGAACAGGGGTTCGTATCGGGCTGCTACTCTGCTGCGACCGCGGGTGACGTCAAGGCGCCTCTGGCGCCGCTGCCCGCGCTCAACCGACCGGCCATCTGCGTCGCGCGCACCTCGCGTGTCGCCCCTGGGCCGTTGGAAGGAAACGACAAGTCCATGCGCCTGAGAACCCTGGGCGCCGTCTGCGCGACGAGCGCACTCGCGGTGCCCATCACAGCCGTCGTACCGTTCGCCTCCGCACAGGACGTGCCGCCGGTCCCCCCGGCTCCCGCCCCAGTTCCGACCGCAGCGCCCGTGACCCCGCCGGGCGACATGCACACCGCCGCCGTGGCGCGGCTCACCGATCGCCACCTGTACTTCGCGCGCCGCTACCACCGGCTGCTCGGCGATCCGCTCTCGCGGCCCGAGCGCCAGGCGATGCGCGTGAAGCTCACGCAGCTCAGCCCGCCGACGCTGCGCGCGAAGACGCGCGCGCTTCGCAAGGACATCCGGAGCCTGCGCAGGCAGCTCGAGCGCAAGGCGGCAGGCGGCGCGCCGGACATCGCGATCCCGCCGCAGCTGCGCTCCATCGCGATGTGCGAGTCCCACGGCAACCCGCGGGCGATCTCGGCCGGCGGGCAGTACCGCGGCAAGTACCAGTTCGACTTCTCGACCTGGCGCTCGGTCGGCGGCAAGGGCGACCCCGCCCGCGCCTCCGAGACCGAGCAGGATCGCCGCGCGGCGAAGCTCTACCGCATCGGCGGCCCCGGCCACTGGCCGGTCTGCGGCCGCTGAGGCGGCGCTCGATCCGGCCCGGCGGCCACGCCGTCGGGCCGGAGTAGCCTCCCGGGCCATGGATCCCGCCGAGCTGCGCGCCGCCTTCCCGGTCTTCGAGGAGGGCGCCTACCTCAACGCCGGGACCTGCGGGCCGCTGCCGGCGAGTGCCCGCGCCGCGGTCGACGAGGTGCTCGCGCGCGCCACGGCCGTCGGCCGCGCGGGCGAGTACTACGACGCGCTGCTCGCGCAGCGCGCGGCCCTGCGCTCGGCGTATGCCCGGCTGCTCGGCGCCACCGACGACGAGGTCGCGCTGACGACCTGCACGACCGAGGGGCTCGTCCGCGTGCTCGTCGGCCTCGACCTGCAGCCCGGCGACGAGGTGCTCACGTCGACCGACGAGCACCCGGGGCTGCTCCTGCCGCTGTCGGCCGCGCGGGCGCAGCGCGGCGTCGAGGTCCGCACCGTCCCGTTCGCGCAGCTCGCCGACGCGGTCACCCCCGCGACGAAGCTCGTCGCCTGCTCGCACGTCAGCTGGATCGACGGCCGCCTGGCCCCGGACCTCACCGGCCTCGACGTCCCCGTGCTGTTCGACGGCGCGCAGGGCGTCGGTGGCGTGCCCGTCGACGTCCGCGCGCTCGGCTGCGCGTTCTACGCCGGCTCGGGCCAGAAGTGGCTCTGCGGGCCGGTCGGCACGGGGATGCTGTGGGTCGCCCCGGAGTGGGGCGAGCGCGTCGTCGCCCGCGGCCCGTGGTACCTGAACGTCGAGGACCCGGGCGCCGGCCTGGACGCCGTGCCGAAGGCGACCGCCGCCCGCCACGACACGTTCTCGCAGAGCCTGGAGATCGCGAGCGCCGCCGCCGCCTCGCTCGCGGTCCTCGCCGACTTCGGCTGGGACGCGCTCCACGAGCGCGCGGCCGCGCTCGCCGAGACGCTCGCGGCGATGCTCGCCGAGCGCGGCCACACCGTCGCCCCGCGCGGCCGCACGACGCTCGTCTCCTGGCAGGACCAGGACCCGCCCGCCACCCGCGACCGCCTCGCCGCGGCCGGCATCGTCATCCGCGACCTGCCGGGGACGGGCCTGCTGCGCGCCTCCGTCGGGGCCTGGAACGACGAGTCAGACCTCGAGCGGTTGCTCGCGGCGCTGTAGTCCGCCGCGCGCGGCGGGCGGCGGGATCAAACGGCATCGACAAGGAGTCTGGGTCCGTTCGCGGGGGGGTGCGCCGGGTTACGCGCGCGGAGCGATAGCGATCCGGCGCACCCCCAGAGGAGCGCCACTGCGCTCGACCCGTTCCCCTCATCGACGCAGTAAGCGCCGGACCCGACACCGACGCACCGAACCAACCACCGCCCTACCGCCGCGCCCAGGCCCCCGGATCACCCGTCAGCTCCGTGACGTGCCCCGGCACCGCGCCCGACGCGACGTCGGCGAGCGAGACCTCCTCGAGCACGCGGCGCAGGCTCGCGCGGACGGCGATCCAGACGTCGCGCAGCGGCTCGGCCGTGCCCGTGAACTCGACCTCCTCCGGGCGCCGCCCCGAGACGCCGGCGAGCGGGCCGTCGATCGCGCGGATGACGTCGGCGAGCGAGATCTCGGCCGCCGGGCGCGCGAGCAGATGGCCGCCCTCGGGCCCGCGGCGGCTGACGACGATGCCGGCCTGACGAAGCCCCTGGAGGATGTTCTCCAGGAACTTCACCGGGATGTCCTGCGCCTGCGCGATCGCGTCGGCCTTGACCGGCCGGGTCGGGTCGTCTCCCCCCTGCGCTGCGGCCAGCTCGACGCTGGCCCGCAGGGCGTAGTCGACCTTCGCGGAGACCCTCACCCGCCCATCATGCCGCGAACGCGCGCTCCCGGTGGACTCTGAGCCACACGATCTGGCCCGGGCGCAGCTCGAGCTCGTCGGCCCGATCGCGCGTCGTGAGGATCGGCACCGCCGTCCCGTCGCCGAGGACCGACTCGACCCGCACCTCGAAGCCGACGCGCGCGACGCGCTCGATCAGCGCCTCGATCGCGCCGTCGGCGTGGTCGTCGAGGACCTCGATGTCGTGCGGGCGCACCCACGCGTCGCCGAGCCGGCTGACCGGCCCGACGAAGCCCATGACGAACGGGTTGGCGGGCCGTTCGTAGAGGTCGTCGGGCGTGCCGGTCTGCTCGATGCGCCCGGCGTTGATGACGGCGACCTGCTGGGCGACCTCGAGCGCCTCCTCCTGGTCGTGCGTCACGAAGATCGTCGTGACGTGGACCTCCTCTTGCAGCCGCCGCAGCCAGTCGCGCAGCTCCTTGCGGACCGTCGCGTCGAGCGCGCCGAAGGGCTCGTCGAGCAGCAGCACGCGCGGCGCCACCGCGAGCGCGCGGGCGAGCGCCATGCGCTGGCGCTGGCCGCCGGAGAGCTGCGCCGGGTAGCGGTCGGCCCAGCCGGTGAGGTGCACGAGCGCCAGCAGCTCGTCGACGCGGTCGCGCACCTCGGCCTTCGGGCGCCTGCGGATCTTCAGGCCGAAGGCGATGTTGTCGCGGACCGTCATGTGCTTGAAGGCGGCGTAGTGCTGGAAGACGAAGCCGACGCCGCGCTCCTGCGCCGGCAGCGTCGTGACCGTCTCGCCGGAGAACAGCACCGCGCCGCTGTCGGGCGCCTCCAGGCCCGCGATGACGCGCAGGAGCGTCGACTTGCCGCCACCCGACGGGCCGAGCAGCGCGGTGAGCGAGCCGTCGGGGACGCTGAGCGACACGTCGTCGAGCGCCTGGAACCCGCTGAAGGACTTGCTGACGTTGCGGACGTCGATGGCCATCAGTTCTCCTTGCGGCGGTCAAGCAGGGTCATGGTGCCGATCACGGCGAGCGCGAGCAGCGCGAGGACGACGGAGGCCGCGTACGCGCCGGTGAGGTCGAACGCCTGGAAGCGCTGCTCGACGAAGAGCGTCATCGTCTCCGTCTGGCCCTCGATCTTGCCCGACACGACCGCCACCGCCCCGAACTCCCCGAGCGCGCGGGCGGTCGTGAGGATCACGCCGTAGGCGACGCCCCAGCGGATCGCCGGCAGCGTGATGCGCCAGAACGTCTGCGCCGCCGAGGCGCCGAGCGTGCGCGCCGCGTCCTCCTGCTCGACGCCGATCTCGCGCAGCACCGGCACGACCTCGCGCACGACGAACGGCAACGAGACGAAGACCGTCGCGAGCACCATCCCGGGCGTCGAGAAGATGACGCGGATCCCGTTGGATGCGAGCCAGGTGCCGATCCAGCCGGTGTTGCCGTAGACGAGGATCAGCGCGAGGCCGACGACGACCGGCGAGACGGCGAACGGCAGGTCGACGATCGCCGAGACGAGCGTCTTGCCGCGCCAGCGCCCGCGCACGAGCGCGAGCGCCATCCCGACGCCGAAGATCGTGTTCAGCGGCACGGCGATCGCGACCATCGTCACCGTGAGCCAGAACGCGTGCTGGGCGGCGGGCGTCGTGACGGCCTCCCAGGCGGGGCCGAGCCCGTGCTCGAAGGTCCGGTAGAAGACCATCGCGACCGGGATCGCCAGCAGCGCGGCGAGGTAGCCGAGCGCGGCGGCGCGCAGCGTCAGCCGCGAGGCGCGCGAGCTAGCGGGCACGGCGCTGTCCCCGCGTCGCGACCCAGCTGACGAACAGCAGCAGGACGAACGACAGCACGAGCAGCACGACGCTCACCGCCGCCGCGCCCGCGCGGTTGTCGGACTCGATCTGGCCGAAGAGGAAGACCGACGCGACCTCGGTCTTGAACGGGATGTTGCCCGAGATCAGCACGACCGAGCCGAACTCGCCGAGCGCGCGGGCGAACGCGAGGCCGGCGCCGGCGGCGATCGCCGGCACGAGGTTCGGCAGCACGATCCGCGCGAAGACCGTCCGCGGGCGCGCGCCGAGCGACGTCGCGGCCTCCTCCATCTCGCGGTCGAGCTCCATGAGCACCGGCTGCACCGAGCGCACGACGAACGGCAGCGTCACGAACGCCAGCGCGAGCCCGACGGCGATCCGCGTGAAACCGATGTCGAACGGGGCCGGGCCGCGCGGGCCGTAGAGCGCGAGCAGCACGAGCCCCGCGACGATCGTCGGCAGGGCGAACGGCAGGTCGATGAGCGCGTTGATCAATCGCTTCCACGGGAACTCGTCGCGGACGAGGACCCAGGCGATGAGCGTCCCGGTGACGACGTTCAGCGCGACGACGACGAGCGAGACGGCGACGGTGAAGCGCATCGCCGCGACCGCCTGCGGGCTCGTGACGGCGTGCCAGAACGCCGCCGCGCCGCCGCTCGTCGACTCGGCGACGACGGCGGCGAGCGGGATGAGGACGACGAGGCTCAGGTAGGCCGTCGCGAGTGCGCCGCCGATCGCCGGGCCGGCCGCGCGGCCGCGGCGGCGCGCCCGCCCGGCCCGGCGCGGCAGGCCGAGCGCGTCAGCCCGTGCTGACACCGAGCCCCGCCTCGATCCGCTGCATGACGGAGTTCGCCGGGTCGAAGAACTGCTTCATCACGGCGTCCCAGCCGCCGAACTTCGTGATGTCGAAGAGCTGCGGCGGGTCGGGGTACCTCCGCTTGTCGACGAGCGACGGGATCACCGAGCGGTAGCCCTTGGCGGCGAAGATCTTCTGCGCCGGTGCGGAGCTCGCGTAGTCGATGAACGCCTTGGCGTTCGTCCCGGCGTCGGCCGTCGCGGCGATCGGGTTCTCGATGAGGATCGTCTGGTCGGGGATGACGTAGTCGAGCTTCTCGCCCTTCTGCTGCGCCGTGATCGCCTCGTTCTCGTAGGAGATGATCGCGTCGCCCTTGCCGGCGGTGAAGTTCTGCAGCGAGTCGCGCGCCGCCTTGTCCTGGACGACGACGTGCTTGAAGAGCCTGCCGAGGTAGTCGATCGCCTGGGCCTCGGTCCTGCCCTGCTCGATCTGCGCGCCGTAGGCGGCCATGATGTTCCAGCGCGCGCCGCCGGAGGTGAACGGGTTCGGCGTGAGGACCTGGACGCCGGGCTTGACGAGGTCGTCCCAGCCCGTGATGTGCTTCGGGTTGCCCGGCCGCACGCCGATGACGACGACGGAGCGCGTGACGATCCCCTTCGTCGGCGTGGCCGTCCAGCCGGGCGCGACGAGCTTCGCCTTGACGAGCTTGTCGACGTCGGGCGCGAGCGACAGCGCGACGATGTCCGCCGGCAGGCCGGCGATGACGGCGCGGGCCTGGTCGCCGGAGGCGCCGTAGGACTGCGAGAGGCTCACGCCCTTGCCGGCCGGCGTCTTCTCGAACGCCGGGATGATCGCCGAGTAGGCCTCCTTCGGCGTCGAGTACGCGACGAGCGCGAGCTTGCTCGCGCCGGTGCCGCTCTCGCTCGCGGAGCCGCCGCATGCGGCGACCACCACCGCGAGACCGGCGACGAGCGGCGCGAGCAGGAACTTCCGTGGTTTCGTGGTCATGGCGGGGTAAAATACACAAACTAGATCAGGTTTGTGGTGTTTACCGCGTCAGTCGACGAAGAGCCCTCCCAGCCAGGCCGTCCAGCCGCCGTCGAGCACGAGCCGCGCGTACGCCTCGTAGCCGCCCGCTGCCGGGTGCGAGCCGTCGCCGGCCGCCGCCTCGGCGCTCCACGCGCCATCCGCGCAGAGCGCGTCGAGCACGGCGACGAACGGCACCCCGCGCGCCGCCGCGAGCTCCGCGAACGCCGCCGACAGTGCCCGGATGCGCTCGTCCTGCGCCGGGTCGCCCGACGGCGCCGGCCCGGCGACGAACGCGCCCAGCCCGAGCCCCGCGACGCCGTCGAGCACGCGGCCGAGGGCGTCCACCGCGACGCCGGGCTCGACGCGCAGGCGCCCGTCCTCGACCGTCGTGTCGTTGACCCCGACGCCGACGACGACGCCGTACGCGGCGTCCGCCCGCAGCCGCGGCCGCGCCTCCGCCTGCCAGCGGGCGGCGACGTCGAGCGACGTGTCGCGGCGCACCCCGAGGTTGTAGGCCGTCAGCGGCAGGCCGGCGGCGAACGAGGCCGCGACGACGTGGCCGACCCAGCCGCGGCCGGTCGGGTCCCCCACGCCCGCGACGAACGAGTCGCCGAAGAACAGCACGCGCCGGTCGATCGCCATCGCTGGATCCGGGCTCAGCGGCCGAGCGTGCGCACGAGCTCGCGGGCGCGGTGGGGCAGGTCGCCCATGATCTCGCGCAGGTCGCTGAGCTCCCCGCGCAGCTGCGCGTCGCCGACCTCGACGGGCAGCAGCGAATCCTGGAGCGTCGACAGCGTCCCGTCTGCCTCGCGGATCGCCTCGACCGCGCTGTCGATGAAGCCCTTCGCGCCGAGTGACGGCAGCCCGGGGGTCTGCGGGTCGAACGCCCGGCCCTCCATGTGGTGGCGGGCGGCGAAGTGCCCGTGCGAGCTCACCGCGCGCCCGTAGGCGAGCTGCACCGGACGGAAGAGCTGCTCCTCCAGCGCGTCCCCGGCGAACTCGTCGAGCTGCTCGTAGGCCTCGCCGAGCGCCGCGAGGGCGAGCCCGAGCTCGTCGGTCGCGTCGGCAAGGGTGTCGAGCAGCTGCTGGCGCCCGTCGGCGGCGGCGTAGGCCATGGCGGGAGCGTACGCCACCCCGGCGCGACGATCGGCGACGATGCAGGGATGAACGCCCCCACGCACCTGCGCGGCATCGCGGCGCTGCGCCCGCTGCGGGGCCGGCACCCCGCCGTCGTCGTCTGCCTCGACGACCCCGCGCACTTCGAGGCGCGCGCCGCCGAGCTCGCCGCCCTCGACGGCAGGCTGGTCGTCGAGCGCGAGCCCGGCGACCTGTCGGCGCGGCTCGGCCGCCCGTCGGTGACGGTCTGCGACCGCTTCCTCGAGATCGAGCTGCACGCCGCGCACATCTCCCCGGAGGAGGCCGTCAAGACCGTCCGCTGGCTCGAGAGCCGCTGCGAGGAGTGCCCGCAGTCGGGCGTCGACATGGCGCCGCACACGACGCACGGGCGCGCGCCCGCGTGAGCGTCCTCGAGCTCGAGACGCCCGTCGGCACCGCGCGCGTCCACCTGCACCCCGCCGACGCGCCGCGCGCCGCGCTCGTGCTGGGCCACGGCGCGGGCGGCGGCGTCGCGGCGCCCGACCTGGTCGCCGCCAAGCGCGTGGCGCTCGCCGCCGGCGTCAGCGTCGCGCTCGTCGAGCAGCCCTACCGCGTCCTCGGCCGGCGCTCGCCCCCGCGTGCGCCGGTGCTCGACACGGCCTGGATCAGCGTCGTGGCGCAGCTGCGCGCGGGCCCGCTGCGCGAGCTGCCGATCGTCACGGGCGGGCGCTCGTCGGGCGCGCGCGTCGCCTGCCGGACGGCCGCGGCGACGGACGCCGCCGCCGTGCTGTGCCTCGCCTTCCCGCTCGTCGCGCCGTCGGGCGTCAGCCGGCAGGAGGAGCTCGACGGCGTCGGCGTCTCGGTGCTCGTCGTCCAGGGCGCGAGCGACCGCTTCGGCCGGCCGGAGCCGACCGACCGGCGCACGGTCGTCGTCGTCAAGGGCGACCACGGGCTGAAGTCCGACATGCCCGCGCTCGAGGACGCGCTCGCGAGCTGGCTCATGGTCGTCGTCGCCCGCGCCGGTTAGGGGGCGCCCGAGGCAGCGAGCGCGCGCGCCTCGGCGAGCAGCGGCAGCACGACGACGAAGCGCGCGCCGCCGCGCGGCGAGTCGCCGACCTCGACGCGGCCGCCGTGCAGCGCCGCCTGCTGGGCGACGATCGACAGCCCCAGGCCGCTGCCGCCCGGCGCCGCGCCGCGGCCGCGCCCGAAGCGCTCGAAGACGAGCGCGCGCTCGCCGGCGGGCACGCCCGGGCCGCCATCGTCGACGCAGAGCTCGACGTCCTCGCCGTGGACGCGGACGCGCACGCCGACCGCCGCGCCCGGCCCCCCGTGGCGCAGCGCGTTCTCGACGAGGTTGTCGGCGATCGCGCGCAGCCCGTCGGCCCAGCCGAAGACGAGCGCGCGGTCGGCGTCGACGCCGAGCGCGACGTCGCGGCCCGGGTGCCGGCGCCGGGCCGACGCGACGGCCTGCTCGGCGACGTCGGCGAGGTCGACGGGTGCGAACGCGAGCGCCGAGCGCGCGTCGCCGAGCGCGAGCGTCTGCAACGCGTCAAGGAGCGCGGCGAGGCGCCGGTGCTGGCCGGCGAGCGACGCGACGGCGTCGCGGGCGTCGGGCGCCATCGCGCCGGCGCGGTCCTGCAGGACGCCGATGTCCGCCGCCATGCCCGCGAGCGGCGTGCGCAGCTCGTGGCCGGCGTCGCCGGCGAAGCGGCGCGTCGACTCGAGCGCCTGCTCGGTCTGCGCGGCGGAGTCGCGCAGGCGCGCGAGCATGCCGTCGAGCGCGCCGCCGAGCGCCGCGACCTCCGGCGGCCCGCCGTCCGACAGCGCGCCGTCGTCGTCGTCGCGCCCGGCGCCGACGCCGATCGCCTCGGCGCGGCGGCGCAGGCGCTGCAGCGGGCGCAGCGCCACGCTGCCGATCGCAAAGCCCGCGATGCCGGTCGCGGCGAGCGCGAGCAGGCCGAGGCGCAGGAGCAGGCCGCGCGTCGTCGCCACCCGGTCGAGCACGGGCTCCAGCGACTGGCCGAGCGTCGCGACGGCGCCGTCTTCGGCCGCCGTCACGAGCACGCGCCACGTCTGGCCGCCGAGGCGGTGCGTCGAGTAGCCGGGCGTCGTCCCGAGCTCCTGCGCGCCCGGCGGGACGTCGCCGGCGATCTTGCCGATGCCGTCGGGCGCGTCGACGATCGTGAAGACGCCCGCGCCCTGCAGGAGCTTCGAGCTCGGCGCGGGCGGCGCGATCGCCGTCGTCGACTGCACGAGCTTCGCCTTGTCGACCGCGACCTTCGCGGGCTTGCCGGCGCCGGCCGGCGCGGCGCCGAAGGCGACGGTGACCGCCGGGGGCGCCGCCGTCTGCGCGCGCTCGGCGAGCTGCCGGTCGACCTGGTCGCGGCCGTCGCGCTCCAGCGACGCCGACAGCCACCAGCCGGTCGCGAGCAGCACGACGCCGACCGTCCCCAGGCCCGCAAGGGCGACGCGCAGGCGCAGGCTCATCATCACGGGCGCAGGACGTAGCCGAAGCCGCGGACGGTCTGCAGGATCCGCGGCCCGCCGCCGGCCTCGAGCTTGCGGCGCAGGTACCCGACGAAGACGTCGACGACGTTCGTGTCGACCTCGACCGGATAGCCCCACACGAGCTCGAGCAGCTGGTCGCGCGAGAGCACCTGGTTGGGGTGGCGCGCGAGGACCTCCAGCAGCGCGAACTCGCGCGGCGTGAGCTCGAGCTCGCGCGTGCCGTGGCGGGCGACGTGGCGCAGCGGATCGACGAGGACCTCGCCGGCGCGGACGGGCGCGCTGCCCGGCACGCCGCGGCCGCGCAGGAGCGCGAGCAGGCGCGCCGCGAGCTCGTCGACGGCGAAGGGCTTGACGAGGTAGTCGTCGGCGCCGGCCTCGAGGCCGGCGACGCGCTCGACGACCTGCGAGCGCGCCGACAGCATGCAGATCGGCACGCCGTGGCCGCGCTCGCGCAGCGCCCGCGTGACGGCGATCCCGTCGAGGTCCGGCAGGCCGACGTCGAGCACGAGCACGCCGGGAACGTGGTCCTCGACGAACGCGATCGCCTCCTCCCCGGTCGCGGCGAGCTGCACGGCGAAGCCCTTGACGACGAGCGCGCGCCGCAGGCTCACGCGCAGCGGAGCGTCGTCCTCGACGACGAGGACGACCGGGCGGTCGCGGCCTGCGGGCAGCGTGGCGGCCGTGCTCATCCGGGCGAGTGTCCCAGCGGGTTCTGTGAGTTCGGTAAGAGCGTCCCAGGGCGCTCACAGGCGATCCGTATCGATGCCACAGAGCCGGTCCGCAGCCTCCCAGGCCCACCGCTGTTCAACGACCCCAGGAGGCAACCATGAAGAACGGCCCGCTGCGGACGCTCGCGCTCTGCGCGACGTGCGCCGTACTCGCAGGAGCCGGCAGCGCCGCGCTCGCCGACGACAACGGCGACGACAACGACGGCCCGGTGACGACCGTCGCCCCGCCGGGCGACCCGGGGCAGGCGAAGAAGATGCTGTTGCGCACGTGCGTCCTGGAGGGCCCGGCACCCGGCGAGGCCGGCGCGATCACGACCGCCGGCACGCCGGCCGCCAAGCCCGGCGAGAAGTGCACGGTGACCGCCGGCGGCCCGCCGCCGGACGGCATGAAGCCGCCGCATGGCGAGGGGTGCGTGAAGGTCACGATGGGCCCCGTCGACAAGGCGCAGTTCCGGGCCATGTCCAAGGCGAAGGCGGCGGCCGTCGCCAGGGAGAAGGCCGCGGCGGGGG
>DATJEE010000155.1:0-6592 GCA_035496995.1 Solirubrobacteraceae bacterium
GCAGGCGCGCGGCGAGCGGGTCGTCGCGGTCGACGCGGGCGCGCCGCCCGTGCCGGACGGGATCGAGGCCCATCTGCAGACCGACGGGATGGCGTTCCTGCCGCACGCCCGCGCCGTCGTGAAGTCGCCGGGCGTGCCGCGCGAGGCGGCGGTCATCGCGGCGGCGCGGGCGCGCGGGATCCCGGTGCTCGGCGAGCTCGAGCTCGGCTGGCGGCTGCTGCCCAACGCGTTCATCGCCGTGACGGGGACCAACGGCAAGACGACGACGGTCGAGCTGCTCGGGCACATCCACCGCGAGGCCGGCCTGCCGGTCGCCGTCGCCGGGAACGTCGGCGCGGCGGTGAGCGGGCTCGTGGGCTCGCTCGCGCCCGACGCCGTCGTCGTCTGCGAGACGAGCTCCTTCCAGCTCGAGGACACGCTCGAGTTCGCGCCCGAGGGCGCGGTGCTGCTCAACGTCCAGGCCGACCACCTCGACCGCCACGGCACGTTCGCGGACTACCTTGGCGCGAAGCTGCGGATCTTCCGCTTCCAGGGCAACGACGACGTCGCGGTCGCGCCCTTCGGGCTCGACGTCGAGGACCTCGGCGGCTGCGCGCGGCGCGTCTGCGTCGGGCCCGGCGGTGAGCTCGACGACCGTGCCGGGCAGCTGTGGTGGGACGACCAGGCGTTGATCCGCCACGACGAGATCCGGCTGCGCGGCGCGCACAACCGGGCCAACGCGGCCGCCGCGGCGGCGGTGGCGCTCGCCCGCGGCATCGAGCGCGAGGCGGTGGTCGCGGGCCTGCGGACGTTCGCGGGCGTCGAGCACCGCCTGGAGGAGGTCGGCGTCGTCGACGGCGTGCTGTACGTCAACGACTCGAAGGCGACGAACGTCGCGTCGACGGTCGTCGCGCTCGCGAGCTTCGGCGACGTGCCGGTGCACCTCATCCTCGGCGGCGTGGGCAAGGGCCAGGACTTCTCGGCGCTGCGCGGGCTGGCCTCTCGCGCGTACCTCATCGGCGAGGTCGCCGAGCAGCTGGCGCGCGAGGTCGGCGGCGAGGTCTGCGGCGATCTCGAGACGGCGGTGTCGCGGGCGCGGGCGGCGGCGTCGCCGGGCGAGGTGGTGCTGCTGTCACCGGCGTGCGCGAGCTTTGATCAGTTCGCCGACTACGAGGCGCGGGGGCGGGCGTTCAAGGAGCTGGTGGGGGCTCCGTAGCTCGCGTGGTGTCGGCGTTTACGGCGTCGATAAGGAGGGGGGTTCGACCTCGAGGCGCCCGGCGCGAGGGGGTGTGGCGGATAACGACGATATGCGCAACGCAATCCGCCAAACCCCCCGCCGAACGCACCGACCGGGTCGAAACCCACCCCGTTACCGATGCGGTTCGTCCCTCAGCCGACGAGCCGCGCCGCGACCGCCGCAACGCCGCGAAGGTCGTCCACATACGCGTCCGCGCCCTCCAACGCAGAGCGCGAGTGCGACGTCAGCACCCCGATGACCCGCATCCCGGCCGCCCGGGCCGCCGCGACCCCCACGGGCGCGTCCTCCAGCACGACGCACTCCTCCACAGCAGCCCCGAGCAGCGATGCCGCCAGCAGATAGCCCTCCGGGTCCGGCTTGCCGCGCGACACCATGTCGGCCGTGACGAGCACCCGCGGGACGGGCAGCCCGGTCGCCGGCCAGCGGGACGCCGCGAGCGCGGCCGACGCCGACGTCACCACCGCCAGGCGCCCGGGCGGCGTCTGCTCGAGCAGTTCGCGCGCCCCCGCCACCGCCACCACGCCGTCCGCGGCGATGTGCGCGGCCTCGATGATCGCGGCCTCCGCGACCGCGTCGCGCGCGGGCAGCAGGGTGCGCACGACCTCGCGCGACGGCGTCCCCTGCGCCGTTCGCACGACGAGATCCCCGTCGAGCCCGTGCGACGCC
Organism: Solirubrobacteraceae bacterium; assembly: GCA_035496995.1. Lineage (GTDB taxonomy): Bacteria > Actinomycetota > Thermoleophilia > Solirubrobacterales > Solirubrobacteraceae > CADCVQ01. Next base: position 1,904 of record DATJEE010000155.1, read on the forward strand.
GCCCAGACCCGGTAGACCCGCGCGATCGCGGCCGTCGACGCGACGAGCACGCCGTCGAGGTCGCACAGCAGCACCGGCGCTCGCGTCACGAAAGCCCACGCAGCGCCGGGTACAGCGCCCTGAAGCGCTCGCGCGCCTCGCGATACGGCTCGATCCAGGCCTCGACCGGCTCGACGACCTCGCCCGGCCGCACGCACGCGCTCACGGCCTCGTGGACGTCGCCCCAGACGCCCGCCGCGACGCCGCCGAGCAGCGCGGCGCCGAACGACGCGCCCTCGTCGGCGGCCGTCCGCTGCAGCGGCAGCTCGAGCACCGAGGCGAGGATCTCGAGCCACAGCCGGCTGCGCGCGCCCCCGCCCGACACGCGCCCGACCGCCGCCGGGCCCGACAGCTCCACGACGAGGTCGTAGCCGTCGCGCAGCCCGAACGCGACGCCCTCGAGCACCGCCCGCACGAGCGCGCCGCGGTCGTGGCGCAGCGACAGCCCGACGAACGCGCCGCGCGCGCCCGGGTCGGCGTGCGGCGTGCGCTCGCCGGCGAGGTAGGGGAGGAAGGTCAGGCCCTCGGCGCCCGGCTCCCACGCCAGCGCCTCGCTCACGAGCGTCCCGGTGTCGCCGCCCGGCGACACCGCGTCGCGCAGCCAGCGCAGCGAGCCGGCCGCCGAGAGCATGACGCCCATGGCGTGCCACGCGTCCGGCACGGCGTGGCAGAAGGCGTGCACGCGCGCCCGCGGGTCGCAGGCGAACGCGTCCGCCGCCGCGAACACGACGCCCGAGGTGCCGAGCACGACCGACAGCGCCCCGCCCGCGCGGTCGACGCCGACGCCGACGGCCCCGGCGGCCTGGTCGCCCGCGCCCGCCGCCACCGGCACGCCGTCGCCGTCGCAGCCGCTGACCGCCGGCGACTCCAGCGCGCGCGGCAGCCACGCCGGGTCGATCTTCAGGGCCTCGACGACGGGCGCGCTCCAGCGCCGCGCCGCGACGTCGAACAGCAGCGTCCCCGACGCGTCGGCGACGTCCGTCGCGTGCTCGCCGCAGAGCCGCAGCCGCACGTAGTCCTTCGGCAGCAGCACGTGCGCGATGCGCGCGTAGACGTCCGGCTCGTGGCGGGCGAGCCACAGGAGCTTCGGCGCCGTGAAGCCGGGCAGCGCGCGGTTGCCGGTCAGCGCGACGAGCTCGTCGAAGCCGATCCGCGCCTCGATCTCCGCGCACTCGGCCGCCGTGCGCTGGTCGTTCCAGAGCATCGCCGGGCGCAGCACGCGCCCGGCGGCGTCGAGCGCGACGAGCCCGTGCATCTGGCCCGTCAGGCCGATCCCGGCGATCGGCCCGGCCCGGCGCAGCTGCTCGAGCACCGCCTGCGCGCCGTCCCACCAGTCCTGCGGGTCCTGCTCGGCCCAGCCCGGCCGCGGCGTCGCCAGCGCGTGGGCGACCTCGGCGCGGGCGACGATCTCGCCGTCGTCTGCGACGAGCAGACCCTTGACGGACGACGTGCCGACGTCGAGGCCGGCCAGCAGCGTCACGCGGGCGGCGCGCCGAGGGCGGCGTAGACGAGCTCGTAGGCGCGCACGGCGTCCTTGTCGTGCTGGGCTGCGCGCAGCGCCTCGTCGTCGATGCGCCCCGCCGCGGCGTCGATGAAGTTCCACTGCGCGACGCTGCGGCGCACGATCGCGACGGCGTCCTCCGTGTACGGGTACAGGTCGAAGCCCAGGCGCTCGCCGCGCGAGCCGTAATCCGCGCGCCGCAGCTCGACCGCGAGCTCGAGCGTCTCCATGAAGGCCGTCGCGCCGACCATGTTGTCGTCGTCGAACGTCCCCCAGCCGGAGTTGCCGTGCTGGTGGCCGAGCAGCCCCTCGGCGGCGAGCAGCGCCGCGTACTCGGCGAGGTTCTCGCCGTTCATGATCAGGTGCTGCCAGTCCATGTTGATCTGGATGTTGTCGATCCCGCGGGCGCGCAGCGTGTGGATGACGTGCAGCGTCATGCCGACGTTGCCCATGTGGATCTTCATCGCCGGCTCGGAGTTCTTGTGCTCGAGCAACACCGTGCCGCCGTGCGCCGCCATCCGCTGCGCGGCCTGGCCGATCCCGTCGATGAGCCGCGCCCAGCTCTGCGCGTAGGGCGTCTGGAAGGGGTAGTTGTAGCCCTCGATCCCCGGCCAGATGATGAACTTCGCGCCCAGGCCCCCGGCGAAGTCGGCGGCGGCGAGCGTGAGCTTCAGCGCCTCCTCGCGAATGCCGTCGTCCGGCGAGGAGAGCCCGCCGCGGGCGAAGCGCGAATCGAGGTGCAGGCCGCTGGCGATCGCGTAGATCCCGTGGCCGTCGAGCGCCTCGCGCACCTCCTCGAGGTTGTCCTCCGACAGCTCTTGCGGGTAGTGGAACTCGTAGTCGTCGATGAGGTCCTCGAGCCCGGCGACGGCGCTGCGGACGTGGCCGGCGGTGCTGCGCCCGGCCAGCTCGGGCTTGTACCCGGCCGGGTTGAAGCGGGTGACCATCGGGCCCATCGCCCAGATGCCAAGGCTCGTCTTCATCGCGTGCTCCCTGCTGTTTGCGTGACGGTGGTGGTCGCGGCGCTGTGGCGCGCCGCCTCGATGACGCGCAGCGCGGCGACGCTGTCGCGCGGGTCGACGGGCATCTCGCCGTCGCCGAGCAGCGCGTCGCGCACACCCGCGTAGTAGCGCTCGTAGGCGCCGGCGGCGATCGTCGTGCGGCGCTCGTCCCCGGCGCGATCGACGAGCCGCGCGGGCTCGCCCTCGCCCCAGCCTGCGTCGCCCGGGCGTACGCCTGCGGCGAGCTGGTCCTCCTGCGGGTCCAGGCCGGGCGTCTCGATCCCGCCCTGCGTCCCGCTCACCCGCAGCGACCGCCCGCCGACCGGCGCGAGGGCGCTCATCCAGAGGTGCGAGCGCACGCCGCCGGCGTGCTCGAGCGCGACGAAGACGTCGTCGTCGACCTGCGCGCCGGGCCGCCGGGCGTCGATCTCGGCGTACACCCGCACGGCGGGCCCGAAGAGCAGCAGCGCCTGGTCGACGAGGTGCGCGCCGAGGTCGAGCAGCAGCCCGCCGCCGTCCGCGGCGCCCGGCGACTCGCGCCACGCGCCCTCGCGGACCTCGGGGCGGAAGCGCTCGAAGCGCGACTCGAAGCGCGTGACCTGCCCGAGCTGCCCGGACTCGACGACCCGCCGGACGGTGAGGAAGTCGCCGTCCCAGCGGCGGTTCTGGAAGACCGTCAGCGGCACGCCCGCGGCCGCGAAGTCGTCGACGAGCGCCGCGGCGTCGCCGGCGTCGGGTGCGAGCGGCTTGTCGAGGACGACCGGCAGCCCGCGATGCAGGGCGGCGCGCGCGATCGGGACGTGCAGGCGGTTCGGGGTGGCGACGACGAGCGCGTCGAAGTGATCGGCGCCGGCGAGCAGCTCCTCGGCGTCGGCGGCGACGAGCACGCCCGGGTACTGCGCCCGCGCTCGGGCGGCGCGGACCGGATTGCCCGTCGCGACCGCCGCGACCGAGAGCCCCGGCGTCGCGTCGATCAGCGGCGCGTGGAACACCTCGCCGGCGAGTCCGAACCCGGCGATCGCGATGCGCAGCGCGTTCATGGCGAGGACCGGCCTTCCGGGTCGACTGAAACGACGGTCGAGCGATGGCGCGCAGTCATGGCGCGAGCGCCACGGCGACGCCCTCGGCGGCCGACAGCTCGAGCGCGGCGAGCGCCCGCGCCTGGCCCAGCGCGTCCGCGCGGCCGAGCAGCGGCGCGCGCTCGCCGCGGATCGCGGCGGCGACGTCCTCGAGCTCGAGCCGGTAGCTGTCGGCGGGCTCGATCTCGATCCGCCGGGTCTCGCCGTCGCCCTCGACGACGATGACCGGCGTGCGAGCGTGCCACGGGTCGGCGAGGACCATCCGGCCGCGCGAGCCGACGACCTCGAGGTCGTGGCGGTTGGTCATGTCGATGCCGCAGTCGAACGTCGCCAGGACGTCGCCGGGGAAGCGCAGCATCCCGGTGAAGCGCGTGTCGACGCCGCTCGGGCCCGTCACGGCCGCGCCGAGCGCGCTCAGCGGCTCGGCCCCGGTGACGAGCCGCGCCCCCGACACGCAGTAGCAGCCGACGTCGAGCAGCCCGCCGCCGTCCAGGGCGGCGTGGAGGCGGACGTTCGCGGCGCCGGGGTCCAGCGCGAACGAGAACGACGCCCGCACGAGCCGCAGCTCGCCGATGGCGCCCTCGTCGAGCAGCTCGCGCAGCCGTCGCGTCTGCGGGTGATGGCGCCACATGAACGCCTCGCTGAGCACGAGGCCCGCGCGCTCGGCGACGTCGAAGGCCCGCGCGACCTCCTGCGGCCGGCGGTCCATCGGCTTCTCGCAGAGCACGTGCTTGCCGGCCTCCAGGGCGCGGATCGTCCAGTCGACGTGCAGCCCGTTGGGCAGCGACACGTAGACCGCGTCGACCTCAGGGTCGGCGAGCAGCTCCTCGTAGGAGCCGTGCGCGCGCGGGATGCCCCACTGCTCGGCGTACGCGCGCGCCCGCACGCCGTCGCGGCTGGCCACAGCCACGACGTCCGTGTGCTCCGACGCCCGCGCCCCGGCGATCACGGCGCCGTTGATACGGGCTGTCGAGAGCAGCCCCCACGAGACCGACACTCAGGCCCTGCCCGACTGCTCCCGGCCTCGGCGGGAGATCGAGTCGACGGCGACGGCGAGCAGCAGGACGAG
>DATJEE010000156.1:0-12078 GCA_035496995.1 Solirubrobacteraceae bacterium
GACCCGCACCGGGTGCACCTCTTCGCCCGTCACGTCGCCGACGCGAGCTTCCCGAGCGATCACGCGACGGCGGCGTTCGCGATCGCCACGGCCGTCCTGCTGCGCAACCGGCGCGTGGGCGCCGTCGTGCTGGCGTTCGCCGCCGTGCTGGCGGCCGGCCGGGTCGCGATCGGCGTGCACTACCCCTCCGACGTCCTGGCCGGCGCCGCGCTCGGCACCGGCGCCTCGCTCGCCCTCTACGCGCCGGCCGCGCGGAGGCGGATCGACGCGCTCGCCGATGCCGTCACGCCCGCGCTGCGGCGACTGCGCGCAGTCGCGCGGACGCCGACATAGGATCCCGCTCCCCCGTCTGAACGGAGCCCCACCCCGATGTCGATCAAGAACTTCCGGTACGTCGCGATCGCCGAGGCCATCAGCTGGCTCGTGCTGCTCACCGCGACGATCGCCAAGTACGCCGCCGACGGTCCCGATCTCGCCCCGATCCTCGGGCCGATCCACGGCATCCTCTTCCTCGCCTACGTCTACGGCGCCCTGTCACTGCGCGAGGACGCCGGCTGGAACGGCAACATGACGCTCGGCGTGCTCGCCGCCGCGGTGATCCCGTTCGGCGGTTTCGTCGTCGAGCGGCGCGTGCTGGCGCCCGCCGCGCCGGCCTGAACGGCTCCGCCCAGGGCGCGCGGCGTCGGAGGCATCCGGCGCTGCGCGCAGAATCACCGGGGATGATCGTCCTCGGCATCGACCCCGGCACCGCCAACACCGGCTTCGGGATCGTGGAACGCCGTGCCGGGCGCCTAGTCGCGCTCGACGGCGGCGTCATCACGACCCGGCCGGAAGCTCCGATGCAGAACCGCCTGGCGAACATCCACCGGCGCGTCTGCGAGCTCCTCGACGAGCACCTCGTCACCGTCATCGCGATGGAAGACATCTACTTCGGACGCAACGCGAGCAGCGCGTTCGCCGTCGGCCAGGCGCGCGGGGTCGTGATGCTCGCCGCCGGCCAGCGCCGGATGAGCTGCGTCTCCTACACGCCCCAGCAGGTCAAGCACGCCGTCTGCGGCTCCGGGCGCGCCGACAAGGACCAGGTCGGGCGGATGGTCCAGGTGCTCCTGTCGCTCGAGGCCCCGCCGCGCCCGGACCACGCCGCGGACGCACTCGCGATCGCGATCTGCCACGTCAACGGCGCCCCGCACGCCGCCGCCGTCGCCGAGAGCAGCGTCGTGCCGGGCAGCCGCGAGCTCGAGGAGCTCGCCGACTACCGCAGGCTCGCGTGATCGCACTCCTGCGCGGCGAGGTCGCGGTCCGCCGCGCCGATCACGTCGTCGTCCTCGCGGGCGGCGTCGGCTACCGGCTCGCCGTCTCGGCGGAGACGCTGCGCAAGGTCCCGGCCGTGGGGGGGACCGTGACGCTCCACAGCCACCTCGTCGTCCGCGACGACGCGCTCGCGCTCTACGGCTTCGCGACCGAGCAGGAACGCGACCTGTTCCTCGCGCTCATCGGCGTGCAGTCCGTCGGGCCGAAGGTCGCGCTGGCGGTCCTCAGCGGCGGCACCCCGCGCGAGCTGCTGACGGCCGTGGCCTCGGGCGACGTCGCGCGCCTGCAGGCGGTGCCGGGCATCGGCAAGCGCACGGCCGAGCGGATCGTCGTCGAGCTGCGCGAGAAGGTCGAGGCGACGTTCGCGGCGCTCCCGGGCGAGGAGATCGTCATCACGCGCTCCGACGACCCGCGGCGCCTGGCCCGCGACGGCCTCGTCGAGCTCGGCTTCAGCATCGTCGAGGCCGACGAGCTGCTGCGCGGCATGGACGACGACGCGCCCGAGGTCCTCATCGCCCAGGCCCTGCGCGAGTCGCGGCGCACGAAGGAGGCGTCGTCGTGAGGCCAAGCGCCGACCGCCGCCGCGACCAATCGTCGAACGACGGTGCGCTGCCGTGACGACGCACGCGCGCATCCAGACGCCGGAGCGCCTCGCGGACGAGCTCGAGCTCGACCGCTCGCTGCGCCCGAGGCGCCTGGAGGACTTCGTCGGCCAGCCGTCGCTGAAGGAGCAGCTCGCGATCTCGATCGAGGCCGCGATCGCCCGCGGCGAGGCGCTCGACCACGTCCTGCTCGCCGGCCCGCCGGGGCTCGGCAAGACGACGCTCGCGCAGATCATCGCCGCCGAGCTCGGCGCCCCGTTCGTGCAGACCGCGGGCCCGGCGCTCGAGCGCAAGGCCGACATCGCCGCCTTCCTGACCGCCCTGGAGCCCGGCAGCGTCTTCTTCGTCGACGAGATACACCGCCTCCAGCGCGCGCTGGAGGAGACGTTCTATCCCGCGATGGAGGACCGCCAGCTGCCGATCACCGTCGGGATGGGCGCCGGCGCGCGCGTCGTGACGCTCGACCTGCCGCCCTTCACGCTCATCGGCGCCACGACCCGCACGGGCCTGCTGACGGCCCCGCTGCGCGACCGCTTCGGCCTGCAGCACCGCCTCGAGCACTACGACACCGACGACCTCGCGACGATCGTCACGCGCTCGGCGCAGATCCTCGGCGTCGCGCTCGAGCCCGACGGCGCGCAAGCGATCGCGACCCGAAGCCGCGGCACGCCGCGCGTCGCCAACCGCCTGCTCAAGCGCGTGCGCGACTTCGCCGAGGTGCGCTCGGCGGGGATCGTCACGGCCGACGTCGCCGACACCGCGCTCGCGCTCCTGGAGATCGACGACCTCGGCCTCGACCGCCTGGACCGCGACCTGCTGCGCGCGCTGTGCGTGCGCTTCGAGGGCGCGCCGGTCGGCCTCTCGACGCTCGCCGTGACGGTGGGGGAGGAGCAGGACACCGTCGAGGACGTCTACGAGCCCTACCTGCTGCAGTGCGGGCTGCTGAAGCGCACCCCGCGCGGGCGGGCCGCGACGCGCCGGGCGTACGCTCATCTCGGGATCGACCCGCCCGCGGGCGCCGAGAGCCTGTTCTGAAGCCGAGCCTTAGCAACGAAGAGGAGGTGGTCGCCCTGCGACCGAAGGGGAAGTTCGTCAAGGTCGCCGGCGTCTGCATCGCCGTGGCCGCCGTGGGAGCCGGTCCGACCGCCGCCGCGACGAAGACCGCCTCCGCGGGACACGTCTACGGCGGGGTCACGCCGCAGAACTGGCCGATCGTCGTGGACCTCGACAAGACGCAGACGAAGGTCGCGCGTATCGTCATCGGCCTGGACATGACGTGCACGTCGAACGAGAACTTCGGCACCACCGACGGCTTCACCGACGTGAAGATCAACTCCAAGAACCGCTTCAAGGCGACCTTCGGCCCGCAGAAGATCGACGCCGCGGGGACGCCGGCGCAGATCGAGGGCGCGATCACCGGTCGCCGCAGCAAGGACCGCCGGTCGATCAAGGGGACCTGGAACTACAAGGTGACGTTCTTCGACGCGGCCGGCACGACCGTCACCGACACGTGCGACTCGGGGCTCGTGAGCTGGAAGGCCGAGCAATAGGCTTAGGATTGGTCGGGTCATGGCTCACTTGTTCATCTGCCCGAGCTGTGGGAACCGCAGCTCGGAGACCGACCGCACCGCCGGGTTCTCGCGGCAGGCCAAGGGCTGCACGAAGTGCGGCTTCGGCTTCCTCTTCGAGCTGCTCGACGATTACTACCCGGCGCCGAACGCGGCGTTCTTCGTCTGCGACCAGCAGGGGCGCGTCATCGGCTGCGGCCGCGGCTCGTTCGAGCTCACGGGCCTCGACGACGAGCGCGTCATCGGCCGCAACGTCAGCGACGTCCTCGGCCTGCGCTTCGACGACGCCACGGACCACGTGAGCACGGTTCTCGAGTGGGGCGTGCGCGCATTGGGCAAGCCCGTTCAGGTCAATGCCGAGGGCGATCTGCCAGCCACAGCCACAGCGGACCTCTTTCCGGCGTATGACGATGACGGCGGATTGCTTCTTGTCCTCACGCCCGCGAAGTAACCTGACGATAGACCTGCTGTGACCGAACGCCGCCGCAACCTCTTCATCCTGCTGCTCGTCCTCGGTCTGATGATCGCGTCGGCGGTCGTCATCGTGTCGAAGCCGACGAAGAAGGGTCTCGACCTGCAGGGAGGCGTCGAGCTCGTCTACCAGGCCAAGCCGACGAAGCAGACCCCGGTGACGAGCGATGCCCTGACGCGCTCGATCGACGTCATGCGCGACCGCGTCGACAGCCTCGGCGTCGCCGAGCCCGAGCTGCAGCGCTCCGGCAACGACCAGGTCAGCGTGGCGCTGCCCGCCGTCAAGAACCTCCAGGAGGCGATCGACCAGGTCGGGACGGTCGCCCAGCTCGCGTTCTACGACTGGGAAGTCAACGTCATCGGCCCGGACGGGAAGATCGATCCGAGCAACCCGGCCGTGACCGGCGGCCCCTCGGCGGGCACCGTCGGCGCGATCCCGCTGTACGACGCCGTCCTGCGGGCGGCCAAGCAGCCGCTGCGGGTCTCGCCGAGCAACGGGCGCGAGGGCAGCGCGTTCTACGCCGTCGACCCGAAGACGAAGAAGGTCTTCCGCTCCGGCAAGGACCCCAACGCGCTCGCCGGCGAGGACACGAAGGCCGACGCCCTGGCGAACGTCCCCAAGGCGCTGCGCGACACGGCGAAGGTCTACGAGGTCAAGCAGGGGACGGTCATCGTCCGCGCCGAGCAGCCCGATACGGCCAAGACGAAGACCGACCAGTGGTACGTGCTGCGCGACGACGTCGCGCTCAAGGGCACGGAGATCAAGAACCCCGAGCAGAACACCGACAACGGCCCCGGCGGCACCGGCGGACCGGTCGTGACGTTCGACTTCACGAGCAAGGGCCGCAAGATCTGGCAGACGGTCACGCGGCGGATCGCCGAGCGCGGCAGCGAGAGCGTCGGGCTGCTGCCCGGCCAGGACGCGTCGAGCGCCAACCAGCACTTCGCGATCGTGCTCGACGACGAGCTCGTCTCGACGCCGTTCATCGACTTCCGCCAGAACCCCGACGGCATCGACGGGCGCACCGGCTCGCAGATCTCGGGCGGCTTCACGATCAAGTCCGCGCAGGCGCTCGCCAACGTCCTGAAGACCGGCGCCCTGCCGCTGAAGCTCGAGCTCATCTCGAGCTCCCAGGTCTCGGCGACGCTCGGCCAGCAGGCGCTGAACCAGGGCCTCACGGCGGGCATCGTCGGCTTCATCATCGTCGCGCTGTTCCTCTTGATCTTCTACCGGCTGCTCGGCGTCATCGCCGTCGTCGCGCTCGGGGTCTACGGCGTCTACTTCTTCGCCCTGATCAAGCTCATCCCCGTCGTCCTGACGCTGCCGGGCATCGCCGGCCTGATCCTGACCCTGGGGGTGGCCGCCGACGCGAACATCGTGATCTTCGAACGCGTGAAGGAGGAGATCCGCGGCGGGCGCTCGGTCATGGCCGGCATCGCGACGGGCTACAAGAAGGGCCTCACGGCGATCATCGACGCGAACGTCGTCACGATCATGGTGGCGTTCATCCTCTTCGTCCTCGCGACGGCGGGCGTCAAGGGCTTCGCCCTCACGCTCGGTCTCGGCGTCATCGTCTCGCTCTTCACCGCCGTGCTCGCGACGCAGGCGATCCTCGGCACGATGGCCAAGTCGCGGCTGCTGCGCTCACCGGCGGTGCTCGGCGCCGGCAAGCCCAAGGGCGAGCGCTTCCGCCTGGACTACATGGGCTACTCGAAGTGGTTCTTCAGCTTCTCCGGCCTGATCCTGCTCGTCTGCGCGCTGGCGCTCGGCGGCAAGGGGATCAACTTCGGGATCGACTTCGAGTCCGGCACGCGCATCAACGTCGCCCTGACGCAGAACGCGTCGGAGAACGACGTGCGCGACGTGCTGACGACCGTCGGCCAGGGCAAGGCGGAGATCCAGAAGGTCAAGAAGCCGGGCAAGGGCGCGAGCAAGTTCCAGATCTCGACGTCCACGCTGCGCCCGACGCAGGTCACCCGCGTCCAGGACGCGCTCAACGCGAAGTTCAAGTTCGCCGACACCCCGAGCTCGACCTCGATCGGCCCGACCTTCGGCCAGACCGTCGCGAACTCGGCGATCATCGCGATCATCTCGTCGCTGCTCGTGATCTCGGCGTACATCGCCCTGAGATTCGAGCCGAAGTACGCCGTCCCGGTGCTCATCGCGCTGATGCACGACATCCTCATAACCGCGGGCATCTATGCCCTCGTGGGACAGGAGGTGTCTACGGCGACCGTCGCGGCCCTGCTCACGATTCTCGGCTTCTCGCTCTACGACACGATCATCGTGTTCGACCGCATCCGCGAGAACGTCCCGCGCATGCCGCGGGCGGCGTTCTCGCAGATCGTCAACCGCTCGATGTCCGAGGTCGTCGTGCGGTCCCTGGCGACGAGCTTCACCGCCGGCCTGCCGGTCCTCGCGCTGCTGATCTTCGGCGGTGAGACGCTGCGCGCGTTCGCCTTCGCGCTGCTCGTCGGCACGATCTCGGGCACGTACTCGTCGATCTTCATCGCCTCGCCGGTGCTCACGCACTGGAAGGAGCGCGAGCCGCTCTACCGCCGGCGCGCCGCGAGCATCGCCGCCGACAACGACGGCATCGTCCCGGCCTTCGCGACCGGCGCGGCCGGCGAGCAGGTCGAGGTACAGAAGCGCCGCCTGCGCGGCGGCACGCGCCTGACGAGCCCCGACGATCCCGAGGCGAAGGTGTCGCGCTCGGAGTTCGACGAGATGGTCCGCGACCTGCACGTCGACCCGACTCCGGCGCGCCGTCGCACCGCCGTCGCCGACCCGCCGGTGGCCAAGCCCAAGCCCAAGCAGGCCCCGCCGGCGCCGGCGCCGGGCGATTCGGCCGACGCGCTCCCGGAGGACGTCGTCATGCCCGACCGCCGGGACCCGGGCTCCAAGCCGAAGCCGCGCAGCGCCGCCGCGCGGCGCAAGGGCAAGCACGGGAGGCCTCGCTGATGGGCGCGCTCGCCTGGACCATGATGGGCCTCGCCCTCTGGCATTTCACGATCTTCCTGCCCGACCGCTGCTGGGCGGGGATCGTCGGCGCCTTCCTCGGCTGCGTCTTCGGCGCGATCATCTTCGGCCTGATCATCAACGGCTTCGCCGTGCCGGGACAGGACGACACGCACCTGCTCACCGCGCTCGAGGCGATCCCGGGGACCCTGATCGGCTACGGCGTCGTGTACTGGCTCGGCTTGCGCCAGGAGGCGCAGGCCGCGGCGCTCGAGCCGCTCGCCGGGTAGGCCCACCGGCAAGCGGCCACCCGCAGGCAGGGTTTCCCGCCGGCCGGGCGTATTGACTGCGAATGGCGACCGACGGCGGACAGGGCCGGATCATCCTCGTGGGCAGGACGCGCGACGCGCGCCCTGCGGCCGAGCCCGCGCCGCCGCCGACCGTGCGCGAGCCCCCGCGCGCGCCGCGCGAGCCCCCGCGCGAGCCGCGCGAGCCGCGCGAGCCGCCGCGCGAGCGCGCGCCCCGCGAGCGCGCGCCGCGCGTGCGCACCGAGTCCGCCTGGACGCCGCGGCGGCTGATCAACGGCGCGCTGCTGTCCGGCCTGGCGACGATCGCCGGCGGGTTGATCTTCCAGCGCAACTTCCAGCTCTTCGGCGACAACAACCGCCAGCTGCTGGCGGCCGGCTTCGGGCTCTTCGTCGTCGGCATGGTCGTCCTGACGCTGTGCCTCATCGGCATCGCCGCGCGCGGCGTGCACAAGATCGTCGCCGGCCAGGGCTGGGGGGCCGCCGTCCTGCTCGGCTACGCGCCGGCGATCCCGCTCGTGCTGCTGAACATGATCGGCGTGCTGTCCTACGCCTTCCCCGCGCTGTTTCTGATCATCGTGTCCGGCGGCTTCGCGCTGGCCGTCAAGCAGCGCTGAGGGTCCGGCGACTGCGCGGTTCGCGCTGCTTCGGCGCTTCCAGCATCGGTGAGGGAGCGGGCCGATCGCCGTGGCGGAACCGCCCCGTGCGTCTGACCCGGTTCATCATCGAATGCAGTTCGTCCCGGCGCGAACGACGGGTTCCGTCTCCCGCCGCGCGTACCTTGGGCGCGTGCCAGCGCATGAGCCAGCCCGCCTGCGGATCGACCCCTGCGACGTCTCCGCCGTGCTCGGGCTCGAGCGCGCGCTGGGCGTCAGCCACGCGCTCGGGCAGGTGCTCGTCCGCCGCGGGTTCGCCGACCCGGCCGACGCCCGCGCCTGGCTCGCCGCCGACGAGCGCCACGACCCCGCGGCGTTCGCCGGCATCGCCGACGCCTGCGCGCTCGTCCTGCGCCACGTCGAGGAGGGGACGCAGATCACGATCCACGGCGACTACGACGTCGACGGCGTCTGCTCGACGGCGATCCTCGTCAGCGTCCTGCGCGAGCTCGGCGCCGAGGTCGACTGGTTTCTCCCGAGCCGCACGGAGGACGGCTACGGCCTGTCGGCGAGGACCGTCGAGCGCCTCGCCGCCCGCGGAACGCGGCTGCTCATCACGGCCGACTGCGCCATCACGGCCGTCGACGAGGTCGCCGCGGCGCGCGCGGCGGGGCTCGACGTGCTCGTCACCGACCACCACACGCCGCGCGCCGACGGGCGCCTGCCCGACGCGCTGATCGTCCACCCGGCGGTCTGCGGCTATCCGTGCGCCGACCTCTGCGCCGCCGGCGTCGCGCACAAGCTCGCCGCCGCGCTGCTCGGCGCCGCCGGCGACGACCCGGCCGCGGCCGATGCGTGCCTCGACCTCGTCGCCCTCGCGACGATCGCCGACTGCGTCCCGCTGCGCGGCGAGAACCGGCGCCTCGTGCGCGCCGGGCTGCGCGCGCTCGCCGTCACGACGCGGCCCGGGCTGCGGGCGCTGATGAAGGTCGGGCGCGTCGACCCCGCCTCGGTCGACGCGCGCGCCGTCGGCTTCCGCCTGGCGCCGCGGATCAACGCCGCCGGCCGGATCGAGCGCGCGGACGCCGGCCTCGAGCTCGTCCTCACGCCCGACGCCGACCGCGCCGCGCAGATCGCCGACGAGCTCGACCGCCTCAACGCCGAGCGCCGCCACACCGAGCAGCGGATCCTCTTCGAGGCCGAGACGCAGGTCGCGCAGGCCGGCGTCCGCGCGGCCTACGTCCTCGCCGCCGAGGGCTGGCACAAGGGCGTCATCGGGATCGTCGCCTCGCGGATCGCCGAGCGCCACAACCGCCCGACGGTGCTCGTCGCGCTCGACGGCGACCGCGGCACCGGCTCCGGGCGCTCGATCCCGACCTTCGACCTGCTCGCCGGCCTCGACGCCTGTGCCGCGCAGCTCGAGCGCCACGGCGGCCACCGCGCCGCCGCCGGCTGCGAGGTGCTCGCGACGCAGGTCGACGCATTCCGCGCGGCCTTCGAGACGCACGCCGCCGCGACGCTGCGCCCCGAGGACCTCGTCGCCGTGCGCCGCGTCGACGCCGTCGTCGCCGGCGACGAGCTCGGCCTGAGCCTCGCCGAGGAGCTCGAGCGCCTCGCGCCGTTCGGCACCGCGAACCCCGGCGTCTCGCTGCTCGTCCCGGCGACGCGCTGCAGCGACCCGCGCACGATGGGGGAGGACGGCAAGCACGTGCGCTTCAGCGTCGCCTCCGGCGGCGTGCGCGCCCGCGCCGTCGCGTTCGGCCAGTCGAGCATCGACTGCGACCAGCCGCTGGACGCGACGTTCGCGCTCGAGCGCAACGAGTACAACGGCACCGTCGAGCCGCGGCTCGTCCTCAAGGACGCGCGGCCGTGCGCTCCGCCGCCGATCGTCGTCACCGGCGAGCCCGCCGACTACCTCGCGGCGGTGCTCGCGGAGGTCGCACGCCCGCTCGGCGAGCTCGCGGCCCCGCCCGCGCGCGCCGCCGGCCCCGTCCGCGACCGCCGCGGCGGCGGGATCGCGGGCACGATCGCCGCGCTCGTCGCCTCCGGCGCGCCGGTGCTCGTCGTCAGCGCGGACGCGCGGCTGCGCGCGCGCCAGCTCGCGCCGATCCTCGGCGGCTTCGAGCTGTGCTCGCACGACGCGCTCGAGCGCGACCCCGCGCTGGCGCGCGCCGATCACCACGTCGTCCTGCTCGATCCGCCCGCCGGGCCGCTCCGAACTTTCGGCCAGCTGACGCATCTGGCGTGGGGTCAGCCTGAGCTACGCTTCACGGAGCAGATCCATGAGCGTGAGTACGGCCTTCGTGCAGCGCTCACCGTGACGTACCGGGCCCTGCGGGACGCGGGCGGCGCGGCGGGCGAGGAGCTCGAGGCGCTGCTGCGCGGAGATCCCAAGACACCGCTGCCGGCGACCCCGGCCGGCCGCGTCCTCCGGGTCCTCGCGGAGCTCGACCTCGTCAGCCTCGACCCGGACTCCAGGACCGTGACGGTCCCGGCAGCAGAGCGCACCGCGCTCGAGCGGTCGGCGGCGTACCGGGCCTACAACCAGCGATACGAGGACGGCCGGAGATTTCTGAGCGGGGTGACAGCAAAGGCGGCGTGAGGGCCCCGGCCCGGCAGCGCGTCGGCGCCCGGCGCGTGCCCGTCGACGCCGTCGCCGCCGAGCACCCGAACGTCCTCGTCCAGCGCGCCGACCTCACCGAGCTCGAGCGCAGCCTGCTGTCCGACGTCTTCGCGATCGTCGAGGAGCACGCCGACGCGTCGGCCGTGCAGATCGACCGCAAGAAGGTCGAGGCGGCGTTCGTCTTCGCCTGCGAGCACCACGCCGACCAGCGCCGGATGTCGGGCGAGGACTTCATCGTCCATCCCGTCGGCGTCGCGAAGATCTGCGCCGGCATGCGCCTGGACACCGAGACGCTCTGCGCCGCGCTGCTGCACGACACCGTCGAGGACACATCGGCGTCGATCGCCGAGGTCCGGCGCGGCTTCGGCGAGGAGATCGCGAACCTCGTCGACGGCGTGACGAAGCTCACCGGCATCGTCTTCCAGTCGCGCGACGAGGCGCAGGCCGAGAACTACCGCAAGATGATGGTCGCGATGGCCAATGACGTCCGGGTCATCCTCATCAAGCTCGCCGACCGCCTGCACAACATGCGCACGATCAGCGCGATGCCCAAGCAGAAGCAGATCGACAAGGCGAAGGAGACGCTGGACATCTACGCGCCGATCGCGCACCGGCTCGGCATCCACGCGATCAAGTGGGAGCTCGAGGACCTCGCCTTCCAGGCGCTGCACCCGCGCAAGTACACGGAGATCAAGGGCCTCGTCAACCAGCAGCGCGACGAGCGCGAGTCCTACGTCGAGAAGGCCGGCGCGTACCTGTCGCGCGAGCTGCAGGCGCTCGGCATCGAGGCGAACATCTCCGGCCGCGCGAAGCACTTCTACTCGATCTACTCGAAGATGACGAAGAAGGGCCGCGAGTTCAACGAGATCTACGACCTCACGGCCATGCGCGTCATCGTCGAGTCGGTGAAGGACTGCTACGGCGCCGTCGGCGTCGTGCATTCGCTCTGGAAGCCGCTGCCCGGGCGCTTCAAGGACTTCATCGCGATGCCGAAGTTCAACATGTACCAGTCGCTGCACACGACGGTCATCGGGCCCGAGGGCCTGCCGCTCGAGATCCAGATCCGCACGCGCGAGATGCAGGACATGGCCGAGTTCGGCGTGGCCGCGCACTGGATCTACAAGGTCGACGGCAACGGGAAGGGCACCGGCGGCGGGCCGACATCCGACGGCGACGCGAAGCTCAAGTGGCTGCGCTCGATGCTCGACTGGCAGCAGGAGACGTCCGATCCCAAGGAGTTCATGGACGCCCTGAAGGTCGACCTCTTCGAGGACGAGGTCTACGTCTTCACGCCCAAGGGCGAGGTCAAGAACCTCGCCGCCGGCGCGACGCCGCTGGACTTCGCCTACGAGGTCCACACCGACGTCGGCCACCGCTGCGTCGGCGCGAAGGTCAACGGCAAGCTCGTGCCGCTGCACTACGAGCTGAAGTCCGGCGACATCGTCGAGGTCATGACCTCCAACCGCGAGCGCGGCCCGTCACGCGACTGGCTCGCGGTCGTGAAGACGACGCGCGCGCGCAACAAGATCAAGCAGTGGTTCAAGGCCGAGTCGCGCGACGACACCGAGCACGCCGGCCGCGACATCCTCCACGAGCAGCTCAAGAAGCACGGCCTGCCGGCGCAGAAGATCGTCTCCTCGCCG
>DATJEE010000157.1:0-11412 GCA_035496995.1 Solirubrobacteraceae bacterium
CGGCGCCGAGCTGTTCGCGTGGGCCGGCCATCACGACGCCTGGGAGCAGGACTGGCTGGCGGCGCTGGTCGCGCTGCTGGACGCCAGCCCGCGCGCCGTCCTCGCCTATCCGCTCGATGCCCGCATGGATGCCGACGGCACGCCGAACGACCATGCCACTGCGCCGTTTCAGACCGCCGGTGAGCGCGACCCCGGCCGCCGGCTCGTGGCGTGCGCGCGCGACGCCTGCTCGGGCAGCGCGATCTACGGGCTCGCGCGCGTGACGGCGCTGGAACGTGCCGCCGTCTTCGACCACGTCCTGCGCCCGGACCGGCTGGCGCTGGCCAAGCTCGCGGTCCTCGGCGAGTTCGAACAGGAGCCGCGCGTCCTGTGGCGCCGACGCATGACGGGCGCGCCGACGAATCGGCGCCAGCGCGCCGCGAGCTTCCCGCTGGGCGTCCCGCCGGCGGCGCGGCTGCCGGCCGCGCTCGTCCATGGCCTCGTGCTCGCGCGCTGGCTCGCGCGGCCCGGCGGCGGCGCCGAGCCCCCGCTGCGTGCCGCTGCACTCACCGGCGCCTACGTCGGGCGCGTGGTCGCGCGCGACGCCCGCCAGTTCGTCCTGGACAGGCTGTTGCGGCTGGAGGAGCGGCTGCCTCCGCGGGCGACCGCCGGTGCGCGCCGGCTGCTCGGTCGCGCGCCGCGGGGCTAGGGTCGCCGCACGACGCTACAGGCGCGGGTCGCGCGCCGTCGTCGCGACGAGCGCCGCCGCGTCGTCGGGCCGGCGCCTGAGGCGCCGCTCGGTCTCGCGGCGCGCGTGGTCGCGCACGCACGCGACGACCTCCGCCCCCATGGCGGCGGCCTCGGCGATCCAGAGCGCGAGGTCGAAGTACTCGTAGGCGATCGCGATCGCGAGGTAGCGGGCCGGCCAGGCGCCGCCGTGCGCGAGCACCGCCTCCGGATCGCGGAGGTACAGGCAGTGCGCCCACGTGAGCTGACGCCGGGAGTACAGGTCATCGGGGTGACCGGCCGCGCGGATGTGGGAGCGGCGCAGGTCGAAGAGCTCGAAGCCGCGCTCGCGCAGATGCCGGTCGATGTCGCCGAAGACGGCCTGTCCTTCGTAGAAGGGCCGAAACAGCGTCTCGACGTAGACGCCGAGCAGCTGCCTTACCAGCTCGTCGCCGGACTGCAGGATCTCGAGCTCGGTGCCCTGGGTGTCGAGCTTCAGGAGGCCGGCCTCGCCGAAGTCGTAGCGGCGGGCGGCGGTGTCGAGCGTGATCGCCGGCACCTCGAGCTCGGATCGCACGTCGAACGCGTCGGCGATGGCGTACCGGCGCGTGACCCGCGGGTCGGGGCGCCGCAGCGAGCTCATGCCCGGGCTCTGGGTGACGTAGAGCACGACGTCACCCTCGCGCGACCACAGCGCCTCCGTCATGACCGTCACGTCGGCCCATGGGCTCGCTGCGCGGATGCGCTCCTCGAGGCCGCTGGCCTCCTCGATCTCGGGCTCGCAGACGACCAGGCGCGAGAACGGCGCGAGCATCCGGAACTCGTGGCGCACGTCGCCGCGCGCGCCCACGTCGACGAGGGTGAGACCGGCCCCGAGGAGGAGTCGCCCGAGCGGGCCGTCGAGGGGGAGTCCGGGCTTTGCCATCCGTCGCGACGGATGGTACGACCCGTCCACCCCGGTACGGTGTCGCGATGGCCGCCGACGACGTGACCGACCGCCTCGCGGCGATCGAGGCGGGGCTGCGGCGCGTCGAGCGCAGCCTCGGCGCGAAGGCCGACCGCCCGCGCGTGAAGATCTCCGACAAGTCCTTCTCGCGCCTGGCGAAGGAGGTCATCGCCGAGGGGCGCACGCTGCTGCGCGAGGACCGGCTGTGGACGCTCTGGCAGGCGATCGCCAACACCCGCGCGCGCGGGCTCCCGGCGCTCGAGGCGGGGACCTACCGCGGCGGGTCGGCGGCGTTCCTCGCCGGCGCGTGGCGGGCGCAGGCCGGGACCGACCTCGTGCTCGACGTCGTCGACACGTTCGCCGGCCACGCCGCGGGCGAGCCCGGCGACCGCGACGACCCGCTGCACCACGTCGGCCGCTTCGGCGACACGTCGTTGGAGGAGGTCAGCGCCTACCTCGCGCGCTTCCCCGGCGTGCGCGTGCACGAGGGCGCGTTCGCGACCGTCGCGCCACGGCTCGGCGATGCGCGCTACGGGCTGCTGCACCTCGACATGGACCTCTACGAGCCGACGCTCGACGGCCTGCGCTTCGCCCACGAGCACGTGCCGCCCGGCGGCGCCGTGATCCTCGACGACTACGGCGCGCGCAAGTGCCCGGGCGTCAAGGAGGCGGCCGCGGAGTTCCTCGCCGGCCACCCGGGCTACCACGCCTGGGACCCGCTGAGCGAGCAGCTCGTCCTGTCGCGCTGGTCCTAGCGGCCGCGGCGGCGGCGCAGGCCCTTCACGATCCGCGCGCGGCGGCTGCGCGCCGCCCGGCGGGCGCTGAGCCCCGCGTGGCGCAGCGCGAGCGCCGCCGCCTCGCGGCGGCCCACCGCGGGCGCCGCCGAGCCGCGGACGCCGACGTGCCAGGCGAACACCGCCGCGTGCGTCATCCACCACGGCAGCCGCGTGTGCGCGGGCGGGTCGCCGGCGAAGAGCGTCGCGCGCTGGCGCTCGTTGCTGACCTTCTTCGCATAGCGCCGGTACCACAGCACGTCGGGGACCTGCACGAAGCGCCCGTGCACCGCGAGCTCGGTCAGCAGCAGGCGATCGGGGGCCAGCACGCTGCGGAAGACGCCGGCCCGCGCGAGCGCGTCGGCGCGGTAGAGGCCGTAGACCATGTTGCCGGCCGACATCCCCTCGACCGCGCGGGCGAGGCGCTCGGCGGGCGTGCCGGCATCGCGCGTGTCGAACGACCACGGGGCGCGCAGCACGCGCCCGTCGCCGTCGATGCGGAAGCTGTGCGGATAGGCGACGACGGCCTGCGGATCGGCGTCCAGGGCGTCGACGAGGTCGCCGAGCCAGCGCGGGTGCCAGACGTCGTGGTCGCTGCCCCAGGCGAAGAACTCCATCTCCGGGAACTGCTCGCGGGCGAGCTCGAACGCGGCGCGCCAGTTGGCGGCCATGCCGAGCCGCTGCGCGTTGCGGCGGTAGACGATCCGCGGGTCACGCCGCGCGTAGCGGGCGACGATCTCGCCCGGCTCGGAGCTCGCGGAGTCGTCGGCGACGACGATCGCGAAGTCCCGGCGCTGCTGGGAGAGCAGCGACTCGAGCGCCTCGGGCAGATGCTCGGCGTGCTCGTAGGCCGGGATGCCGAAGACGGCCCGCGGGCCGGGGCTCATTCGTCGACGCGCCGCCAGCCGACGACGTGGCGGTAGTCCATCCGCAGGGCCTTGTCCTCGCCCTTCGCCGTCGCCTTGGCCTTCAGCGCCGCGCCCGCCTTGCGGACCTTCGCGGTCTTCTTCGGCGCCTTGACCTGCGTGTAGCCGACCTCGAGCACCGGGATCTCGTGCGGCCAGAAGCGGCGGGCGACGATCTCGCTGACGTTGCTCAGCTCGCTGTTGTAGTACGAGCGATCGCGGTTGAGGCTGTAGAGGTAGCGCGACCCGAGGGCGTAGGCGTGCTCGACGTAGCCCTCGACCTGCTCGGTCGTCATCTCCTGGAAGGAGACCATGTTCACCGTGAGGTCGACGCGCGGCAGCGTGAGCTCGGCGAGCGCCGTGTGGGGGCTGAAGACGAAGTCCACGTCGCCGGCCAGCAGATCCTCGAGCGGACCGTCGCCGTGGAAGGCGATCTTCGCGTCGGGGAACGCGGACTGCAGGTACACGGCGCTGAAGAGGAAGAGCTCGGGGAGATCGGTGATGACGTAGGTCACGTTCGGGCAGAGCGTCTTCAGCGTGTAGGCCATGCCGCCCCAGCCGGCGCCGATCTCCCACACGACCGGCCGCTCGCCGGGCGCCTGCAGCTCGCCGAGGACGCCGCCGCGCTGCAGCGCGATCGCCGCCTCGAAGAACTTCAGCGTGTCGATGTTGAAGAGCCCGTCGGCGCCGTAGGGGAAGCCGAAGCCGCCCAGCAGCCGCGGCTCGGGGACCCACAGGTCGGTGCCGCCGATCTCCAGCAGCCGGTCGAGCTTCTCGCGCAGGCGCTGCTCGGCCTTGTCCTTGCCGCTGCGGTAGTCGTAGGCCTTCAGCCCGGTGATGTGGTAGCAGTGCTGGCGGAGCTTCTCGATGATGAGCGGCGAGGCGTCGAGCATGTAGTCGAAGCCGCTGAGCTCCTCGCGCCAGTACGCGCTCGGCGTGGCGCCGGCGCTCGCGGACGCCGCGTCCTGCAGCGCCAGCACCCGCCGGCGGACGTCGACATAGGTCCGGTAGGCCGTGCCCTCGCTCAGGGCGCTGACGCGCTCGCGGAGCGCTTCCTCGGTCGTCATGGTGTGGTCTCGATCCTGTCGGGCGCTTCCTCGGGGGCGGGCGGTGGCCCGCCGTTGGCGTTCCGGGCGGTCTTGGCCTGCGTCTCGACCTTCGGGACGATCGCCCGGTAGCGGCGGCTCGCGCGGCGCTCGATCGAGCCCGTGATGACGCGGGCGTTGGCGAGCCCGTGCGCGAGCGCCCGCCGGCCGCGCGTGTCGGCCTGCAGCGCGCGCTCGGTGCGCCGCAGGAACTGGCCCGCGCGGCGCGCGGCGAGCATCGTCTCCTTGGCGACCATGCCGTCGGCGCGGTAGCGGCGGCGCATGGCGCCGGCATAGAGCACCCCGGTGACGGGGAGCAGCACCCGCGGCACGCGCTTGGGCCGCACGCGGCCGCCGGCGAGCAGCGCCTCGAGCTCGTCGGCGAGGATCGGCGTGCAGGCGCGATCGCGGCCGCGCGGGCGCAGGAAGGCGGACACGAAGCTCGCGAGCTGCGCGCTCGCCGCCTCGGCGTCGGCGAGGCTGCCGGCGAGCTGGGCGACGTGTTCGTCCATCGATGTCGCCACGCGCAGGAAGCCGCCGTTCTCGGGCAGCATGTAGTGGAAGTGCAGCGTCCCGTCCTGGGTGCGCGAGAAGTCCTCGGCGCGGATCGTGTGGACCGGGCGGCCGATGATCGCCGACTCGATCATCGCGCTCGTGTTGATGCCGACGACCGCCGCGGCGTGGAACATCGAGTCGAAGTAGTCGTGGCGGTCGTTCTCGTCGACGGGGTTGGCGGCGGCGCGCGGCCACACCGCGACGTCGCCGAGGCCCGAGAGGTCGGCGCTCGACCAGCCCCCGGGGTTGTACGGATGCGGACGGATGAGGATGCCCGCGTCGCGCAGCGCGGGGTCCGGCGACGCCCGCAGCGCCGCGATCCAGCGGTGGACGAAGATCTCCTCGTCGCCGGGCTGCGAGATCCCGGCGGTCGAGCCGACGAAGAGGATGTACGGGCGCTCCGCGGGCAGCCCGACGCGCTCGCAGAACGCCGCGCGGGTGCTGTTGGGCCGGCGGTCGAACCAGCGGTCGAACGGCTGCGCCCCCGTCACGACGATGCGCCTGGCCGGGACGTCGTGCAGCTGCGCCGCCTCGCGGGCCTGGATGTCGTTCCAGACGACGACGCGGTCGGGGAGCACGCGGATGAGCCCCTTCGTCGTGAGGTGGTCCCAGCTCGCGACGCAGAGCGCCGTCGGGATGCCCAGCGCCTGCGCGCTCTTGACGACGTCGGTCTGCGGCGAGGCCTCCGAGACGAGCGGGCTGACGACGACGAGGTCGGGCGCCAGGCCCGCGATGAACGCCTCCGTCTCGAGGTCGCTCGGGATCGCGCGCTCCGTCGTGCGCAGGGCGGACACGAGCAGGTCCGCGACCCGCGCCGGGGCGTGGCTGATGCGCCCGAGCGGCGCCATCCGCGGCGCGAGGTCCAGCGCCTTGCGGCGCCGGTCGCGCAGGTAGCCGGCGTCGGTGAAGCGCGGGTGCAGGTAGCGCGCGTAGTCGACCGTGCCGCGCAGGCCGCGGGCGATCGGCCCGAGCAGATCGTCGCGCCGCGGCGTGCGCCCGACGACGCTGACGTTCGCCGGCATCGACTCGAGCGCCCGCAGGCCCTCGGCCTGCTTGTCGGGCCGGTCGAACACGAGCATGACGGTGTTGCCGCGCTCGGCGAGCTCGCGGATCACGCCGTCGAAGTAGCGCAGGTAACCGGGGTAGTTGAGGAAGAAGAGGATCCGCCGGCGCTGCTCGCCCCGGACGAGCCGCGGCGGCAGGACGTGCTGCGCGAGCGCGCCGGTTCGCGCGCGGATGGCGCCGGAGCGGGTCTGCGCGCGCTGCTTGAAGCGGGCGGCGGCGCGCAGCCCGCGATGCGCGAGCTTGACGCGGCGCCGCCAGAGCCGCAAGACGGTCACGTGCGGGCGCCGCAGCGCCGCCCAGTGCGCGCCGAGCCCGAGCCACGCGGCGACGGGCCACAGGATCAGCGTCAGCAGCCGGCGCCGCCGCGGCGCAGGCCGCGTGCCGCGCGCCGCGGCCTCCTCGATGGCGCTCGCCAGCCGCGGCGCCCCGGCCTCGTCGAGGCCGTAGGGCCGGACGAAGCGCTCGAGGAACGCCCGCCGGCGGGCGTCGTCGGCATCGGGGTCGCGCAGGGCCGCGACGAGCTGTGCGGCGTGCTCGGCGAAGCTGTCGGCGAGGTGCAGCAGGCCGCCGTCGTCGGCCGCGAGATGGGCGAAGTGCAGCGTGCCGCCCTGCGTGTCGGCGAACTCCGGCGACAGGAGGCTGTAGACGCTGCGGCCGACGATCGCGCTCTCGATCTGCGCGCTCGTGTTCACGCCGACGACGAGCGCGGCGTGGTGGATCGAGTCGTAGTACTCGTCGCGGCGGGCGCGGTCGACGGGGTCTGCGCCGGTGGGCGGATAGACCGTGACGTTGTCGATCCCGGAGAGGTCGGCCTCGGCCCACTGGTCGGCGTTCTGCGGATGCGGGCGCACGAGCACGCCGACCTCGCGCAGCTCGCGCTCCGGGCGCGAACGCAGGCCCCGCAGCCACGCGGTGACGTGCGGGTGCTCGCGCGGCGCGATGAACGGCGAGGAGCCGAGGTAGAGGATGTACGGCTTGCTCGGGTCCAGGCCCACGCGCGCGCAGAACTCCTCGCGCTCGGAGCTCGGCGTCCAGGAGAACCAGTGGTCGTAGCTGTGGGCGCCCGTGACCGCGACCTGGTCGGCGGGCGTCCCGTGCAGCTCGGTGGCCTCCCGGCGCTGGGCGTCGTTCCAGACGGCGACGATGTCGGGCTCCTCGCGGATGAGGCCCTTGTTCGTGAGGTTGTCCCAGCTCGCGACGCAGAGCCCGCCGGGGCAGCCCGCCGCGCGCGCGGCCTTGAGGTAGTCCGCCTGCGCTGAGCCGAGCCCGACGAGCGGCGTGACGAGCACGATGTCGGGGGCGATCTCGCGGAGGTAGGCGGCGAGCTCGGGGTCGAGGCGGATCGCGCGGTCGAACGCCCGCAGCGCCTTCTGCACGATCGGCGCGTGCGGGATGGCGCGGTTCAGCGGCCCGCGCATGAGCTCCGGGATGCGCTGCTCGGCGCGCTTGCGCAGCTTCGGGGCGTCGGCGTACTCCGGCTGCTGATAGCGCAGGTAGTCGTCGCAGGAGCGCAGCGCCGTCGCCAGGCGCTTCCAGCCGTTGCGCACGCGCGGGGGGCGGCCGAACGTGATGCGCTCGTTGCCCGCGAGGTTGCCGAGCGGGTCGGCTCCGGCCATCCACTTCGTGTTCAGCGTGTCGAACGAGATGTGGACGTCGTGGCCGCGCCGGGCGAGCTCGCCGAGCACGGAGTCGAAGTTCCGGACGTAGCCCGGATGGCGCATGAAAAAGAGGATCTTCACGGTGGACCGTCACGAGGTGCGAGCGATGGCGGGGTCCGCGACTGCGTGTCACCGGCCACCGGAATCACGTAGATGCCGGTCTCCTCGTCCAGCGAATAATACGGGTGGATCGGCGTCAGCCGGTCGGCGCCCGGGGCCGTGAGCGGGCGCAGCTCGAAATACGCCCAGTCGCTCAGCGCGCCGAAATCGAGCGCGGCCGCGTATGGGCGCGCCGCGATCGCGGTGACGTGGTGGTCGCCGAGGCCGTCGCCGTCCTCGGCCGGGAAAAAGCGGACGTACAGGAAGGTCGGCTTGACCCCGCGTGCCTGCCCGAAGCCGTTGAACGCGGACTGCGCCGTCGGGCTCGAGCCCACGCGCAGGCGGATCTCCGCGTAGAACTCCAGACGTTCGATGCTCTTGGTCTCCGGGAGGAAGTGCGCCTGCGGGAACTGCTGCGTCACGCGCGGCGTCGCCGCCTGCCGCGCCGTGCCCGCGGCCGGTCGGGCATTGCCGCGAGCGCCCCCGGGCGCCTGGGACTGCGCTCCGGGCGCGTCGGTCCCCGAGCCGTCGAGCACGACCCCCGGGTCCTCGTCGTCGATCAGCAGCACGAGTCGCGCGGCGCAGCGCGGGCAGGTCGCGTAGCCGGCGTGCTCGCGCAGGAGCGTCGTCGAGCCGCAGCGCGGGCAGGGATCGCCGAAGGGCACCTCGGCGTCGGCGAACTGGACCCAGACGTAGCCCGCGGTGGCGCCGAAGTCCTCGCGCGCCATCGTCACGACCTTGCCCATGCGGCTCGCGGCCGCGCGCGCGGCGGTCAGGACGGCGCGGTCGCTGCCCTCGTAGTGCGTCCCGCGCCGCAGGCGCCAGACGCGCCCGTCGGCGATCTGCTCCCAGTCGATCGCGGGCCCGGCCGCGTGCGTGCGCCCGCGCCTCACAGGCCGTCGTCCTCCTCGTCGTCGCCGCCGACGAGCGCGGCGGCCGACGCCGTCGTGAAGTCCGCGACCTTGCGGCTGAAGAACCACAGGCCGAACGCGAGGCTCCCGGCCGTCGCCGCGACGGCCCAGGCGACGCCGCCGGGATCGATGCGGCCGACGCCGAGGAAGCCCTCCTTGATGAGCTCGATCATCGGGGTCACCGGGTTGACCTGCGCGAGGACCTGAAAGCCCTCCGGCAGCTTCGAGATCGGATAGATCACCGGCGTGACGTAGAACCAGATCGACAGGACGTAGCGCAGCCCGATGCGCACGTCGCGGGCCCGCGCGTTGAGGACGGAGAGCACGAGGCCGAGGCCGATCGCGAAGCACAGGCACAGCAGCACCCCGGCGACGCCGAGCAGCAGCTCGGGGCCGATCGTGATGTAGAACGTCCCGTCGGTGATCGCGTAGAAGCCGAGCATCCCGGCGATCAGCACGGCGTAGACCGCCGACTCGACGATCGCCGGCGCGGTCCCGGCGATCGGCATGAGCAGCAGCGGCGGGTTGAGCTTGCGCACGATCCGCGCGTAGCGATCGAAGCTGCGCGTCGCCCAGAACAGCGAGCGCTCGAACAGGCGCCAGCCGTAGAGGCCGATGAGCAGGAACAGCAGGTACGGCGTGCCGCCCGGGGCCTTGAGGCCGATGACGGCGCCGAAGAGCAGCGACAGCCCGAGCGAGTCCATCACCGGCCGCAGCACGAGCCAGGTGCGGCCGAGGATCGTCCGGACATACGTCTTGACGACGACGCGGGCGCCGAGTCGGGGGATGAGCGCGCGGCTGCGCCATGCCTCGGCGACCTCGCGCCTGACGCTGGGCTGCGGTCGCTCGTAGGTGACCGCAGCGGCGTCGACGGGAGGAGCGGCCGACGAGGGTGCCACCGTCACGCCAGCTGAGGATATCGTCATGAACGGTCGGTCGATCGGCGTTGCAGGCCCAGCAGTGACAAGAACTCCGCGGGCGCAGGAAGTTGCGCGAGCGTAAGCCAGGGAGCGCACGCCTCGAGCTCGGCGACGGTGTACGAGGGCCCGGTCGCGACGGCCACCGTCCGCGCGCCGATGACCTTCCCGCAGCTGACGTCGTGCGGTGTGTCGCCGATGACGTACGCGCGCTCGCCGTCGTAGGCCGCGCCCGCGAGCGCCTGCGCGGCGCGGGCGATCGACGGCCGGTCGGAGCCCGCGACGCTGAAGGCGCCCCCGGCCCGCTCGAAGAACTCCCACAGCCCGTAGTGGCGCAGCTTCGCCTCGGCGCCCGCGCGGATGTTGCCGGTCAGCAGGAGGTTGACGGCGTCGTCGCGGGGATGCAGCGCCTCGAGGATCGCGCGGACGTTCGGCAGCACCGCGCCGCGCTTGCGGTGCAGGCGCTCGGGCAGCAGCTCACCGTAGGCGCGCAGGAAGTCGCCCGCGCGCTCCGCGGCGCCGAAGCTGCGGCAGACCTCGAGCGCGATCTCCGCGTCGGTCAGCCCGGCGGTGCGCATCGTCGAGAGGTCGAGCTCGCGCCCGAGCACCTCCAGCGACGCGTCCTCGAGCGCGAAGATCCCGGCCCGCGCCGTGGTCAGCAGCGTGCCGTCGATGTCCCAGAAGAGGTGGACCGTCATCCAGCCAGTCGCTGCGCGAGCGACGCGGCGTCCAGGCCGTGCGCGCGCAGCACCTCGTCGTTCGTCCCGCAGGCCGGCACGCGGTCGACGCCCCAGACCTCGACGGCGCTGCCCGGCAGCGCGGCGCGCACGGCGTCGCCCTGGCCGCCGGTGACCCAGTGGTTGTCGAGGACGACGATCCGCCGGCCGCCGGCGACCTCGGCGAGCCAGCCGCCGTCGACGTCGCGCAGCCACGGCAGCAGGACGAGCGCGGCGCCGTCGACCTGCCAGGCCTGCGAGGCTAGCACCGGGCCCGTGCAGACGAAGACCGCGTCGCCGTCGGCGCGCGCGACGGTCCCGCGGCCCGGCACGAGGCGGTCGG
The DNA here is from genome assembly GCA_035496995.1 of Solirubrobacteraceae bacterium. Lineage (GTDB taxonomy): Bacteria > Actinomycetota > Thermoleophilia > Solirubrobacterales > Solirubrobacteraceae > CADCVQ01. The sequence goes on from DATJEE010000157.1 coordinate 10,679, forward strand.
CGCGGGGCGGGTCGAAGCCGAGGTCCCAGGGCACGCTCACGAGCCGGATGTAGACCGGCCCGGTCGCCTCGTCGACGGCCCAGTCGACGCACAGGCGCGCCTCGTGGTCGGACGCCGGCTCCAGGCAGGCCATCCCCGGCACGCAGCCCATGAGGGCGATGTCGCGCACGGCCTGGTGGGAGTGCCCGGGCCCGCCGGGCGCGAGGCCGACGAGCGAGCCCGTGTAGAGGATCTTCGTGCCCTCGGTCGCGTTGTTGAAGATCTGCTCGTTCGCGCGCGGCGTGAGGAAGCAGGCGAACGAGTGGACCGCCGGCAGCAGCCCGCCGAGCGCGAGTCCGCCGGCCTGGCTGACCATGTCCATCTCGGCGATGCCGCACTCGACGAAGCGCTCGGGGAAGCGCGCGCGCAGCGGGATGAGGCCGGTGTCGAGGTAGAGGTCGGCATCCAGGGCGACGAGCCGCGGCTCGCGGGCGGCGGCGTCGGCGAGCGCCTCGCCGTAGGCGGCGACGAGCTTCTGCGGGGCGGCGGGGCGTGCGCGCTCGGGGATATCGGCCTCGGCGACCTCGGGCTCGTGGCCGAGGCGGCCGCGCAGGCGGTCCAGCAGCTCGCCGAGGGCGATCTCGTACTCGTCGGGCGACGGTGCGCCCGAGTGGTAGGCGTACAGCGCGGTGGCGCTGCGCTCGAGGCCGCGGGGCTCGAAGACGCCGACGCCGGAGCCCTTCACGGTGTCGGCG
>DATJEE010000158.1:0-19867 GCA_035496995.1 Solirubrobacteraceae bacterium
CGGCCCGCTCGGTGCGGCGAAGGCTGTCCACGCCGCCCAGCCACTGAGCGCAATGACACCGAGCAGCGCCAAGGGCATCCAGGCCCCGGCGCTCTTCGCTGTCGTTGTCAGGCGGCTGATCATGGGAAGGGGTCGTGCCTCTCGTGTCGGGTGGGTGGGGCGCTGCGTCTGTGCCGCCGGCAGCCGGGGGCCCGCATGAGCGGGCCCCCAGAGCCGAGGAGGGATCCGTCGTGGTGCTAGTTGCTGGTGAAGTTCAGCGTCAGGACCGCGCCCTGGCAGCCGTCCTGGCTGACGAGGGTGTCGTTCATCGCGAGCGTGCCCGAGTGGATGGTGCTGGTCGCACCGGCGGCGAGCGTCTCGTTGATCGTGATGTCAGCCATCGTGAATGCCGTGGCGACACCCGACGTCGCCAAGCTGACGTCACACGCGGCGCCCTTGTTGCTCGTGATGCTGGCGAGGTGGACCGAGCCGACGTGCTGCGACCCCGAGCCGGGGTTCGTGACGGTCACCGAGACCGGCTGCGACGTGGTCGGGTACAGCGCCCCGAGGGTGCCGATCTGGGTGACCGTCGTGGCGTCGGAGCTGCCGACGCTCGCCGAACCCGTGCCGGAGCCGGTGTTCGTGAAGTATGCGAAAGCACCGACGCTCAGGACCAGCGAACCGACGACGGCGGCGACGAGCGCGCGCTTCTTGGTGAAATGCAGCATTGGGAATTCCTCCTGTGAAAGGGACGTGTGGTGTGAATATCCCCACGTCCCGAAGACGGCCGGCGTGGGTTGCTGAACTTGCTGCGCACAGCATGCGGCCGGCCGGCGCGGTTGCCTATAGGTCGTGTGGAGCGACTCCGTTCATTGGGATGAACGCTCGAGTTCTTGGAGGAAGATCACTGCGAGCTGATCTACCGATAACCGGTAGATCGAAGCAACGTGACCCTCATCGTGACCCGCGCCAGGGCGGACAACGACGGCCAGACGCGCGGACACGTGGCTTCGCGGCCATCGAGAACGCCGCCCGGTCTGCGCGGCGTGCGATGGTGCAGGCGTGCCCGACGATCCCCTGACCTCGGCGCCGCAGCCCCTGCGCGTGATCGTCGTCGACGACCACGACCTCTTTCGCACCGGCCTTCGCCGGCTGCTCGAGGAGCAGGACGGCATCGTCGTCGTCGCCGACGTACGCCGCGGCGAGGACGCGGTACGGCGCGCCACCGAACTGCTCCCCGACGTCGTCGTGATGGACGTCAACATGCCCGAGATGTCGGGGATCGAGGCCACGCGCGCGCTCCTACGCGTCTCGCCGGCGAGCGCGGTCCTCATGCTCACGGTCGAACACGACGACGACGCCGTCCTGGACGCCATCCTCGCCGGCGCCGTCGGCTACCTGCTCAAGGACGCGACGCTCCCGGAGATCGTCCGCGGCATCCGCGCCGCCGCCCTGGGTGAGTCGCTCGTCGCCCCCGCCGTTGCCGGGCAGTTGCTCGAGCGGCTGCGCGCACACGGCCCCCGCGAACCCCCGCCTGTCGCGGCGCGGCCGCTCTCACCGCGCGAGCTCGACGTCCTGCGCCTGCTCGTGACGGGCCGCGAGAACAGCGAGATCGCCCGCGCGCTGCACCTGAGCTCCAGCACGGTCAAGCACCACGTGTCGAGCATCCTCGAGAAGCTCGGCGTGGGGAACCGCATCCAGGCCGCGGTCCTCGCCGTCAGGCTGGACCTCGTCGAAGAAGAACGCGGCGCGGCGCAAGGCTGACGCGCGCGCGAGCGCGAGCGGCGGGGTCAGGCCGGCTGGATTCCGCGGATCCGCCAGCGCCCGCTCTGACGGACGAAGAAGACCGTCGACGTGTTGCCGTTGGCCTCCTTGACGGTGGCGGTGCCGTTGGCGGCGTCGGCGACGCTGACCGCCTGCACGGTCAGGCGCGTGCTCGGGGAGAACAGGTTCTTGCGCACTTCCTTGGCGCAGCTTCCGCTCTTGGCGGATCGCGTCACGGAGTTCGCGAGCTTGGGCGTGAAGACCTCGTTGCAGATCAGCGCGCCGTCGCCGGCGATGCTGGCCTTCTGAAGCTCGTGCAACACGGTCCTGATGGCGGTGGACTCGCCCGCCTTCGGATCCGGCTTGTCCTTCGAGCCGCCACAGCCTGCGACCGTCATCGCCCCGACCGACGCAGACAGAGCCACGGCGATCAGCCACCGCGTGCCCGATGCGCGCATCACTTCTGCGCCGGCTTCTGCGCCACGACGCGATCGATCTGCCAGCGACCCTGCAGGTTGAGGAGATGCAGGGTCGACACGTTGCCGTTCTGCTCGCGAATTACGGCGGTGGCCGTGTTGCCGTTAACCACAATCCCCTGCTGGACCGCGATCGACTCATCCGGTGTGAAGAGCCGCTTGCGGACCTCGACATCACATTTGCGGTTCGCGCTCGCAGCAATCGAACGGGCGAGGTTGTCCGTGAAGATGCGGTTGCAGATCCGCCGACCGTCGCCGTGGCGACTCGCCGTCTGCAGCGCATCGATCGTGTCGAGCACCGCGCCCTGCGCTGCCTTGACCGGCTGCAGCTGCGGGGTCGTCTTCGTGTCGTCCGAGCTGCCGCAACCCGGCAGCGCGACAGCGACCAGGAGCACAGCGAGTCCGCTTCTGCGTCCTGGCATGTGCATGCACAGTAGCGCGCGCGTCGCGCCATCGAGCGGTGGCTGGACGATCGGCGCCGTTCATATCGATGAACGCAGAGTGTCCTGGCGGCCCATTGCCGGGGGTCACCGCGATCACCACCATGGGCCGCGTCGGTTCTTCCCTTCGAGTCGCGTCTGACTTTGATGGCGGGACAGCTCACTGAATGCGACCGCTTCTCGCAGGAGCGTGTCGTCAACAAGGAGATTTCACATGCACGGACGCAAGATGAAGGGACTCGCGGGCATCGTCGCCGCGGCCGCCGTGGTTGCAGGCGGCGTCGGGACGGCTCAGGCCGCGGATCCGCTGATCTACGCCTGCATCGGGAAGGTGACCGGGATTCCGCGCATCGCCGACTTCAACGGCTCGCCGCTGACGGCGGCTTCCGAGTGCGGGTTGCTCGAGCACCACACGAAGATCTTCTGGGCCGTCAAGGGCGACACCGGCGCGACGGGTGCCACGGGTGCCACGGGTGCCAAGGGTGCGACAGGCGCCACCGGCGCCACCGGCGCCACCGGCGCGACAGGAGCCGCTGGTGCCAAGGGCGCCACCGGCGCGACAGGCGCCACCGGAGCTAAGGGCGACACTGGAGCTAAGGGCGACACCGGCGCCACCGGCGCCACCGGCGCCACCGGCGCCAAGGGCGACGCCGGCGCTCAGGGCATCCAGGGCGTGCGCGGTATCGAGGGTCTTAAGGGCGACACCGGCGCGACCGGGGCCGCCGGCACCGACGGCGCCAACGGGACCGACGGCACCAACGGGACCGACGGCACCAACGGGACCGACGGCACCAATGGGACCGACGGCACCAACGGCGTCGACGGCGAGGGCGGAGCCCAGGGCATCCAGGGCATCCAGGGCGACACCGGCGCCGCCGGCAGCAACGGCACCAACGGGATCGACGGCACCAACGGAATCGACGGAACCAACGGCGTCGACGGCAAGGACGGGGCCCAGGGGATCCAGGGCAACACCGGTGCCGCCGGCAGCAACGGCACCAACGGGATCGACGGCACCAACGGAATCGACGGCACCAACGGAATCGACGGCAAGGCCGGCGCGCAGGGCGACACCGGAGCAACCGGCGCCGCCGGCACCAACGGCAAGGACGGCAAGGACGGCGCCCAGGGCATCCAGGGCATTCAGGGCGAGACCGGTGCCGCCGGCAGCAACGGCGTCGACGGCAAGGACGGCGCCCAGGGAGCAACCGGCGCCGCAGGCACCAACGGCACCGAGGGCGCCCAGGGCATCCAGGGCATCCAGGGCGAGACCGGTGCCGCCGGCAGCAACGGCGTCGACGGCAAGGACGGCGCCCAGGGCGCAACCGGCGCCGCAGGCACCAACGGCACCAACGGCACCAACGGCACCAACGGGACCGACGGGACCAACGGCAACGACGGCGCCCAGGGCGCGACCGGCGCCGCAGGCACCAACGGCACCAACGGCGTCGACGGCAAGGACGGCGTCGACGGCGCACAGGGCGCCACCGGCGCACAGGGCGCCACCGGCGCACAGGGCGCCACCGGCGCTCAGGGCGAGACCGGGCTCCAGGGCATCCAAGGGGTCCAGGGCGTCAAGGGCGACAAGGGCGACACCGGCGCGACCGGCGCGGCTGGCACGACCGGCAGCGCGGGCGCGGACGGCACAGCAGGCCCGGCCGGACCTGCCGGCGAGATCGGTCCGCAGGGACCGCAGGGCGACAAGGGGACGACCGGTACGACGGGCGCCGCGGGGCCGCAGGGCCTCAAGGGTGACAAGGGCGACACCGGCGCAACGGGTGCCGGCACGACGGGTGCCACGGGCCCGATCGGCCCCATCGGCCCCATCGGCGCGACCGGCCCCGCCGGTCCGACCGGCGCGACCGGCGCGACGGGCGCGTCGGGTGCGGCATCGACGACAGTGATCCGCTCCGGTCCGGCAGTGTCGGCCACGTCGAACAACACGACGATCACGGCCACGGCCGGCTGTAACGCCGCCAACCACGAGGTCGTGCTGAGCGGTGGGTTCGACACCACCGCAGGTGGCTCGGTCCTCGTCTCGCAGAACCGCCCGTCCCAGGCAGTCGGCCAGCAGCCGCTGAACTGGACGGTCAAGGTAGTCACGACGACCGGTCAGACGACGACGGTCGTGCCGTACGTCATCTGCGCGCAGTAGGCATCGACCACCAGGCGCCTCGCGCCTGGACCGGATCACGAGGGGGAGCGCTCCGCAAGGGGCGCTCCCCCGATCTGGTTAACGGGCGCATCGCGATCACGCAAACCAAGACCCGCGACGTCCACCAGCTCAGCCCGCAGGCACGTGCCGCAGACCCGCGGCCTGCGGCCCGCGGCCCGCAGTACGAAGGACCGCGATCAGGCCGGCGGAGCGGGCGAGCACGTGCGCGGCGACCGCCGCGCACGAGACAGCTCGGCGAGATCGCGGCGCAACGCGACGAGCTCGCGCTGGAAGCGCACGTGCTCGGTTGCCAGCGCGCGCAGCTCGCCGCCGGCGCCCGGCGTCAGCTCACTCATGAGCTCGTACAGCCGCTGCTCGGTCCGCATCGACCACGCGTCGCCTGCGAGCGCCGCGGCATAGCCTGCCGCCAGCGCATCCTCGAGCTCCGCGTCCGGCCTCGCGCCGACGACCGGCCGCGCCCGGAGGCGGGTCACTCGTTGCGTGATGCTCGCGAGGTCGGGAGGCACGGCATAAAGGTTCCCCGCCGGGGCCCCGGATCGCAATGGGTCGCCCGACCCATCCGCGTTCACACGCGTGAACGACCGGTCAACACGTTGATCGCCGCCGCGCGGTCGGCGACCCCGAGCTTGCTCACGGCCGACGACACGTGGCGGCGCACCGTCACCTCGACGATCGACAGCCGCTCCGCGATCTCGCTCGTGCGCAGGCCCTCGGCCATGAGCTCGAGCACCTCGAGCTCGCGGTCGGTCATCGACGGCCCGCCGGGCGTCGTCGGCGCCGAGCGCCCGCGCTCGCGCGTGCGCAGGTTCTCGAGCAGCCGGAACGTCAGGCGGCGCGACAGCGCGGCCTCGCCGTCGACCACGCCGCGGATGGTCGCCGGCATGCGAGCGGGGTCGAGGTCGCGGCGCAGATACCCCGACGCGCCCGCGCGGACGGCGGCGAACAGCGACTTGGGCTCCTCGGAATCGGTGAGGATGACGAGCTTGCATTCGGGCATCGCCCGGTAGATCGCGTCGACGGCCACGATCGCGCCACCGGGGAGGTCCTCGTCGATGAGGCAGACATCGGGACGCTCGCTCGTCGCGCTCGCGAGGGCCGTCATCGCGGTCACGGGCTCCGCGCAGACCTCCAGCCCGTCGGCCGCGAGCGCGAGCCCGATCCCGAGGCGCGTCGGCGCGTCGGGCTCGGCGATGAGAACCCGGATGACGGGACTCACGGCAGCACCATGACGATCTGCGTTCCCGCTCCCGGGCTGGAGAGGACGCTCAGCCGTCCGCCGACGAGCTCGGCGCGATCGCGCATGCCGACGATCCCGCGCCGGCCGCCGAGCGGATCCACCGCCGCCGGATCGAACCCCACGCCGTCGTCGTGGATGCGGACCCGCAACTCGGGCAGCTCGTCGACGTCGACGCAGATGCGGTCGGACTGCCCGTGGCGGGCCGCGTTCGTGACGGCCTCTCCGACGATCCGCAGGAGGGCTTCGCGCGTCCGCGGGGAGAGCTCCAGCCCGGGCGCCGTGTGGGTCTCGACGGTCGCACCCCAGCGCCGCGCGGCCTCGTCTGCGACGCGCGTGAGCGAGTCCGCCAGCGGCTCGTCGACCGGCTGGACGAGGGCGGCGATCGCCCAGCGGGAGTTCTCCAGCGCGCGACGCGCCGCGGTCGCGATGTCGTCGAGACCCGGCGCGGCATCGTCGCGTTGCGCGAGCTCCTCGGAATGCATGGTGATGAACGCGAGGTCCTGCGCGATCCCGTCGTGGATCTCGCGCGCCAGCCGGCGGCGCTCCTCGAGCACCCCGCTACGGCGCGCCTCGTGCTGCGAGACGCTGATCTCCAGAACGCCGCCGATGAGCAGGCTGACGAAGAACGCAAGTCGCAGCATGTCGCCGGTGGAGAAGAACTCCGAGTACAGCGACGGGAAGAGGAAGTAGTTGCAGCGCGCGAACCCGCCGAGCGTCGCGCCGATGGCAAACCACAGCATCAGCGTGTCGCGCGTGGTCGCCGCACGTCGTGCGAATCCGATCGCCGCGGCGGCGAAGAGCCCCATGACGACGAGCTGCAGCACGAGCAGCGACGGCGCCCCGACGACGAGCGGCCGCGGCGACGCCTTGGGCGAGAGCCCCGGTTCGATCGCCCGCGGCAGCCAGCCGCGCGCGGCGGCCGTCGCGATCGCCACGGCGGCGAGCGCCAGCGCACAGAGCCCGAGTGCGCGCCGCGCGGCCGCGGCGGGGCGGCGCACCGGTCGCGGCCGCGCGAAGGCGCCCGCCGCCAGCAGCGCGGTCGCCAGCGCGCTGCCGGCGGCCGAGGCCCAGGTGACGAACGGACCGGGCCCGGCGTTCGCCATCGCGGGGCCGGCGGAGAACAGGAGGTTGGACCCGGCGAACAGCGCGAGCGCGCTCGTGAGCAGCAGGTCGCTGAACTCCAGGCTGCGCCGGAACCGGCCGTACATCAGCTGCGCCGCCAGGAGGGCGATGAGCGCGGCCGCCGTCTCGACGGCCACATGCAGCGACGGGCTGCGGTACGCGATGGGGACGACGGACGTCACGCTGACGAGCAGCGTGTATGCCGTGGCGACGGCGGCCACGAGCACCACCGCCGCCCGCGGGCGTATGTTCAGGACTGCGATCTGAGATCACCGCGGAACATGTGCTCCCGGTGATCGGCACGCACGGCTAGATCTTGTTGCGGCGCAGAAGGGCGCGCCCGATGACCATCTTCTGGATCTCGGACGTGCCCTCGCCGATGAGCAGCAGCGGCGCGTCGCGGTAGAGGCGCTCGATCTCGTACTCCTTCGAATAGCCGTAGCCGCCGTGGATGCGGAAGCTCTCCTCGACGCAGAAGCGCCCGGCCTCGGAGGCGAAGAGCTTCGCCATGCCGGCCTCGAGCTCGGAGCTCTCCCCCGCGTCCTTCAGCCGCGCGGCCTTGCGCGTGAGCAGGCGGGCGGCCTCGATCTGCGTCGCCATGTCGGCGAGCTTGAACTGGATGACCTGGTGCTGGGCGATCGGCTTGCCGAACGTCTTGCGCTCCTGCGAGTAGCGCAGCGCGAGCTCGAGCGCGCGCTGGGCGATGCCGACGCCGCGCGCGGCGACGTTCGCGCGGCCGACCTCGAGCGCGTCCATCATCTGCTGGAAGCCGCGGTTGAGGCCCGCGTCCTCGCCGCCGAGGACGTTCTCCGCCGGGCACTTGTAGCCGTCGAAGACGAGCTCGGTCGACTCGACGCCCTTGTAGCCCATCTTCTTCAGCGGCGGCGGGACCGTGAAGCCCGCGTACTCGCCGGTGTTCACCGAGACGCCCGGCTCCTTCTCGCAGATGAAGCACGTCATGCCCTTGTAGGGCGGATCGGCCTTCGGATCGGTGCGCACGAGCGTGAAGACGATCGTCGAGCGCAGACCGTTGGTGACCCACATCTTCTGGCCGTTGATCTCGTAGTTGCCGTCGTCGAGCTTCTTCGCCGTCGACTTCAGCGCCTGGACGTCGGAGCCCATCTCCGGCTCGGAGAGGCTGAACGCCGCGCGGCACTCGCCGGTCGCCATCTCGGGGAGGAACTTCTGCTTCTGCTCCTCGGTGCCGAACTTCATCAGCAGGTAGGAGCCGATGAAGTGCGTGTTGATGATCCCGCTGATCGAGATCCAGCCGCGCGAGAGCTCCTCGACGATCATGCAGTACGTCGTGAGGGCCTGGCCCATCCCGCCGTATTCCTCGGGGATCGTGACGCCGAAGAGCCCGAGCTCCTTCATCTGATCGACGATCGGCTGCGGGAACTCGTCCTCGTGGTCGTAATGCTCGGCGTTGGGCAGGATCTGCTCGTCGGCGAACTGGCGGACCATCGCGATGATGTCCTTCTGCTCGTCGGTGTACTCGCTGTACGAGGCGGCTACGGCCATGGCGTGACGTTCTCCCAGGGTCAGGATCTCGCGTGGACTCGGCGTGAGCTTACCTTTGCGACACTCCCCGCGCCGATGACCAACTTCGCCGTCGACGTCGTGGAATCGGCGCCCCCGGGTCGCCTCGCGCTCGTCGAGCTCGCGCGCGACGGCGCGCGCCGCGAATGGACCTTCGGCGCGGTGGCGCGGGCGGCCCGTGCGCTCGCCGCCCGGATCGACGCGCTCGGCGTGCAGCGCGGCGACGTCGTGCTGACGCTCGTCGGCAACCAGCCCGACTGGGTGGCGGCGATGGTCGCGTGCTTCCGCCAGGGCTACGTCGTGCTGCCCTGCAACGAGCAGCTGCGCGCGAAGGACCTGCGCCTGCGTGTCGACGCCTGCCCGCCCGCGCTCGTCGTCTGCGAGCGCCGCAACGCGGACGTCCTGCGGGCCTCCGGCTGGGACGGGCCGACGATCTTCGTCCCCGCCGTCGCGGATCGACCCGAGGCGGCCGCGGTCCCGGCGCCGGCCGCGCTGTCGCCGCTGGACCCCTGCCTCATCACGTTCACGAGCGGGACCGCGGGCGAGCCGAAGGCCGTCGTCCACGGCCAGCGCTACCTCGCCGGCCAGCGCGTGCAGGCCGAGCACTGGCTCGCACCGCAGCCCGGCGACCTCGTCTGGTGCACCGCGGCCTCGGGCTGGAGCAAGTCGGCGCGCAACGCCTTCATCGCGCCCTGGATCCGCGGCGCCGCGGCGCTCCTGCACGACGCGCGCTTCGACCCCGCCGAGCGCCTCGACCTCCTTGCGCGGGAGGGCGTCAACGTCCTCTGCATGGCCCCGACGGAGTACCGCGTCATCGCCAAGCGCGCGACCCTGCGCCCGTTCCCGGCGCTGCGCGGGCTCGTGGCGGCCGGCGAGGCGCTGAACCCCGAGGTCCTGCGCGCGTGGGAGGAGGCGACGGGACTGCAGATCCGCGACGGCTACGGCCAGACCGAGACCGGCCAGCTCACCGGGATGCCGCCCGGCGAGGAGGTGCGGCCGGGCTCGATGGGGCGCCCCCTGCCCGGCGTCGAGCTGGCGATCGACGACGGCGAGCTCGTCGCCGATCCCGCGACCGTTCCGACGTTCTTCCTGCATTACGAGGGTTTTCCGGCGCCCGAGGGCGTGTGGCGCACCGGCGACCGCGTCACGCAGGACGACGACGGCTTTCTCTTCTTCGAGGGTCGCACCGACGACGTCATCATCTCCGCCGGCTATCGGATCGGGCCGTTCGAGGTCGAGTCCGCGCTCGTCGCGCACGAGGCGGTCGCCGAGGCCGCGGTCGTCGCGGCCCCGGACGACGAGCGCGGCTCCGTCGTTCGCGCCGTCGTCGTCCTGCGCGACGGCTTCGCGCCCTCCGACGCGCTTGCGCGCGGGCTGCAGGACCACGTCAAGGAGCAGACGGCGCCCTACAAGTACCCGCGGATCGTGGACTTCGCCGACGAGCTGCCCAAGACGGCGAGCGGCAAGGTCCGGCGGGCGCTGCTGCGCGGGGAATGACGACGGCGGCCCCGAGGGGCCGCCGCCGGTCCTGCCGGAACTTCAGGTGCGACTAGCGCGAGACGTGCTCGCAGTTCTTCGCGACGACGTCGCTGCTGTCGGCCGTCACGGTGTCGTTGCCGGTGCCGCAGTTGATGCGGTCGCGGCGGCCGTCACGGGCCTTGATGCGATCGTTGCCGGCGCCGCCGTTCAGCACGTCGTGGCCGGGGCCACCGCTGATCGTGTCGTTGCCCGCGTCGCCCTGCTCGTCGTCGTCGCCGGCCTGGCCCTGGAGGACGTCGGCGCCGGGGCCGCCGACCATCGTGTCGTTGCCCGGGCCGCCCTGCATGTGGTCGTTGCCGTCGTCGCCGCACATGTCGTCGTCGCCGGACTGACCCTGGAGGTTGTCGTCGCCACCGTTGCCGTCCATGTGGTCGTCGCCGCCCGTGCCGGACAGGTGGTTGTCGTTGTCGTCGCCCTCATCGTTGCCGGACTGGCCGGTGACGGGAGCGGTCGTCGGCGGCGTCACGGGCGTGACGACGCACGCGGCGGCTGCAGCGCCGTTGTCGTCTCCGCCTCCGCCGTTGTCGCCGCCGTGGTCGGCCCAGACGGTCGTGGCACCGATCGAGGCGGCACCGACAAGCGCGAGACACAGGAACATCGAGAAGCTGCGTTTCATGGAGATCCTCCGGCCCCCGCGGGAGCGGAGGGTTGGCACAGGTCTGATCGCTACATCTAACGCCTCCGATGGCAACGGTTCGGACAACCGTTGGCAAAGTTTTCGCCGGTGAACCTGAACGTGGTCAATCGGGGAGCGCGACGATCGCGTCGATCTCCACCTGCGCGCCCTTCGGGAGCGCCGCCACACCGATCGCCACGCGCGCCGGCGGGTCGGCGGCGAAGAACTCGCCATAGGTCTCGTTGACCTCCGCGAACGCGCCGAGATCGGTCATGTAGACCGTGCAGCGCACCGCGTCGCCGAGCCCCGCGCCGGCCGCGGCGCACACGGCCTGGAGGTTGACCAGGCACTGGCGCGCCTGCTCGGCGGGCGTCTCGCCGACGAGCTCGCCGCTCTCGGGATCGAGCGGGATCTGGCCGGAGCAGAACAGCAGCGCGCCGGCGCGGACGGCGTGGCTGTAGGGACCGATCGCGGCGGGTGCGCCGATCGCGGTGACGGGCTCGCGGTGCTTGGACACGGTGAGATCGGCTCCTGTTGGTCGCGGGGAACGGGCGGCGGGAGGCACGGTAGCGCGCTGCTACCGTGAACCCCGGATGCGCCTCTCGGCACTGCAGGGACTGCTGCTCACCGCCGGGCTGCTCCTACTCACCGCCCCGAGCGCGAGTGCCGCGATCGGCTACGTGCCCTGCACGCAGCCCGCCGGCTTCGACTGCGGCACGCTCACGGTCCCGCTGGACCGCACCGGCGCAGTGCCCGGAGCGATCCAGCTCGCAGCCGTCCGCCGCGCGGCCGCCGTGAACCCGACGCGCACCGCGGTCGTCGCGCTCGCGGGCGGCCCGGGGCAGGCCGCGCTGCCGCTGGCACTCGACTTCGCCGCCGTCATGGCCCCGGCGCTCGCGACCCGCGACCTGCTCGTCTTCGACCAGCGCGGGACCGGCGCCTCGACGCCGCTCACGTGCCAGCTGAGGGGCCCGACGCTGACGGCGTCGGCGAGCCGCTGCGCGGGCGAGCTCGGCCCGCGGCGCGGGCAGTTCACGACCTCCGCGAGCGTCGACGACCTCGAGGCGCTGCGCTCCGAGAGCGGCTACGAGAAGCTCGTGCTCTACGGCGTCTCCTACGGCACGAAGGTGGCGCTGGACTACGCCGCGCGCTACCCCACCCGCGTCGAGTCGATCGTCCTGGACTCCGTCGTGCTGCCTCCCGGGCCCGACACGCTTCAGCGCTCGACGTTCGCGGCGATGCGCCGGGTGCTCAACGACCTCTGCACCGGCGGCGCCTGTGCCGGGATCTCCAGCAACCCCGTCGGCCAGCTCAACGGGCAGGTCCGGCGGCTGGAGCGCAAGTCCCTGCGCGGCCGGCTCACCGACGGCCGCGGGCGGCGGATCAAGGCGGCGATGTCCTCCCAGGACCTCTTCAACATCATGCTCTCCGGCGATCTGAACCCGACGCTGCGCGCCGAGCTGCCGGCCGCCCTGACGTCATCGCGCCGCGGCGACAGCGCGCCGCTCATCCGGCTCGCCGCGCGCTCGGCCGGGATCATCGAGCTCGGCAGCCAGGCCGCCGGCTCGGACTTCAGCGACCCGGTCTTCGCCGCGACGATCTGCGAGGAGGGCGCGTTCCCCTGGAACCGCGCGGCGAGCATCCCCGTCCGCGCCCAGCAGGCGCGCGCGGTCGTCAAGGCGCTCGGCGACGCGCCGTTCTACCCCTTCGTCGGCGCGAGCATCCTGCAGACGGAGGTCATCGACCTCTGTCTCGGCTGGCCGACCGCCACGCCACCCGCCGCCGTGCCGACGCCGCTGCCCGCCGTCCCGACGCTCGTCATCGACGGCGCCGCCGACCTGCGCACGCCGCTGGAGGACGCCGGCCAGATCGCGACGCTCATCCCGGGCGCGCAGATCCTTCCGATCCCCTACACGGGCCACTCGGCGCTCGCAAGCGACAACACGCCCGAGAAGTGCGCCCTGCGCGGCGTCGCCGAGTTCTTCGCCGCCCAGCCGGTCGAACCGTGCGCGACGGGCGGCAACCCGTTCTCGCCGACGCCCGTCGCCCCGACGCGCCTCGCGCGGCTGCCCGGGACCGGCGGCGCGAACAACGTGGGCCGCACGACGACGGCGGCGCTGCGGACCGCGGCCGACATGCGCCGCCAGGTCATCGGCGACCTCATCGAGGCCGGGCAGCTCCCGCGCCGCCTCGGCGGGCTGCGCGGCGGCCGCGCGACGGTCAGCCCGACCGGCACGATCACGCTGACGAAGGTCGTCTACGTCCCGGGCGTCGAGGTCTCCGGCACGGTTCCGCTGGACGCCGGCGCGCCGCAGAACCTCCGCGTCGGCGGCAAGAAGGCCGCCCACGGAACGCTCGTCATCACGCCGGCGCAGATCACCGGGCAGCTCGGCGGGCGCCGCGTCGACCTCGTCGCGCGCAGCGCCGGCGTGCGGTCGTTCGCCGGCGAGCCGCCATACCGCGCGCTCCTGCGCCACTTCCGACTCCGGCACGCCGGGTAGCCCCCCGCCATGGCCAACGCCCTCGCCCGCGAGACGTCGCCCTACCTCCTGCAGCACCGCGACAACCCCGTCGACTGGCTCCCCTGGGGCGAGGAGGCGCTGACGCGGGCGCGCGAGCTCGACCGGCCGCTGCTCGTCTCGATCGGCTACTCGGCCTGCCACTGGTGCCACGTCATGGAGCGCGAGTGCTTCGAGGACGACACGATCGCCGCCCAGATGAACGAGCACTTCGTCTGCGTGAAGGTCGACCGCGAGGAGCGCCCCGACGTCGACGCGCTCTACATGGAGGCCGTCCAGGCGATGACCGGCGCGGGCGGCTGGCCGCTGAACGTCTTCATCACGCCCGAGCAGGTGCCGTTCTACGCGGGCACGTACTTCCCGCCGCAACCGCGCCCGGGGATGCCGAGCTGGCCGATGGTGCTCGGCGCGATCGCCGAGGCCTGGGACGCCAAGCGCGACGAGATCCGCGAGCAGGGCGCCGAGCTCGCGGTGCGCCTGTCGGGCGCCGCGCGGCTGCAGCCGACCGCGGGCCCGCTGCACCCCGGCATCCTCGACGAGGCGCTCGCCTCGCTGCGGGCGCACTTCGACTCCGTCAACGGCGGCTGGGGCAGCGCGCCGAAGTTCCCGGCGGCCTCGACGATCGAGTTCCTCCTGCGCCGCGGCGAGCCGGCGATGGCGCTGCAGACGCTGCGCTCGATGGCCTCGGGCGGCATCTACGACCAGATCGGCGGCGGCTTCGCGCGCTACAGCGTCGATGCCGAGTGGACCGTCCCGCACTTCGAGAAGATGCTCTACGACAACGCGCTGCTCGCGCGCGCCTACCTCCACGGCTGGCAGGTCAGCGGCGACGCGATCCTGCGGCGCACGTGCGAGGAGACGCTCGACTGGGCCCTGCGTGAGATGACGGGGCCCGAGGGCGCGTTGCACTCCGCGCTGGACGCCGACTCCGAGGGCGTCGAGGGGAAGTTCTACGTCTGGTCGCTCGGCGAGCTGCGCGCGATCCTCGGCGACGACGCCGACGTCGCGATCGCCTGGTTCGGCGCGTCGGAGCACGGCAACTTCGAGGGGGCGAACATCCTCGAGTCGCGCGGGCCGGAGCCTGAGCCCGAGGTGCGCGCGCGGATCCGCGCGGCGCTGCTGGCCGTGCGCGCCGAGCGCGTGTGGCCGGGCCTCGACGACAAGCGCCTGACGGCCTGGAACGCGCTCATGATCAGCGCGCTCGCCGAGGCCGGCGCGGTGTTCGAGCGCGAGGACTACCTCGCCGCGGCGCGGCGTGCCGCGGCCTTCGTGCTCGACGAGATGCGCGACGGCGACGGCCGCCTGCTGCGGACCTACAACGCGGGCGAGGCGAAGCTCAACGCCTACCTCGAGGACCACGCCTTCCTCCTCGAGGCGCTGCTGACGCTCTACGAGGCGACGTTCGAGCCGCGCTGGTTCGCCGCCGCCCGCGAGCTCGCCGACACGATCATCGCGCGCTTCGGCGACCCCGAGCGCGGCGGCTTCTTTCAGACCTCGGCCGACCACGAGCGGCTCGTCGCGCGACGCAAGGAGGTCGACGACGCGCCGATCCCGTCGGGCCAGTCCAGCGCGGCGTTCGGCCTGCTGCGCCTGGCGGCGCTCACCGGCGAGGCGCGCTACGAGGAGCAGGGCAGCTCGGTCCTGCGCCTGTTCGCCGGCATGCTCGGCCGCTCGGCGCTCGGCTTCGGGCATCTGCTGCAGGCGCTCGACTTCCAGCTCGCGCCGGTGCGCGAGGTGGCTTTGGTTGGCGACGACATCGCCCCGCTGGCGCGCGTCGTACGCGCGCGGTTTCGCCCGCACGTCGTGCTCGCCGGCGGCGACGGAGCCGACGCGTCCGGCGTGCCGCTGCTCGAGGGCCGCGGGCCCGTGGAGGGCGCCGCGGCGGCGTACGTCTGCGAGGGCTTCAGCTGCCGTGCGCCGGTGACGGACGCGGACGAGCTGCGGATCCTGCTCGACACCTGACCGTCGGGCCCGCTGGGGCGCGGGCGCGTACAGCATCGAGGAGGAACAGGTCTGGCGCCCGCGGCGCTTCAGCTTCAGCGGGGGGGTGCGCCGGATTACGATCGTCAGGCGTGCACGATCCGGCACACCCCCCGGCGCCCGACCCGTTTCTGATCGATGCCGTTCCAGCGGGGGCTCGCACGCCGGCGACGCACCAGAGCGGCGCGCCACAAACTCCTACGCGGCGTCCGTCAGCCGCTGCATCTCCTCCTCCGTGAGCCGCAGCTCCGCGGCAGCCAGGTTCTCCTCGAGGTGCTCGACCGAGCTCGTGCCGGGGATCGGCAGCATCACGGGCGAGTAGCCGAGCAGCCAGGCGAGCGCGACCTGGCCGGGCGTCGCGTCGTACTCGGCGGCGATCTCGCTGACGATGCCGCGCGGCTTGGCGAGGTCGCCGGCCGCCAGCGGGAACCACGGGAAGAAGCCGAGGCCGTCGCGCTCGCAGACGGCGACCATCTCCGCGGACTCGCGGATCGCGAGGTTGAAGCGGTTCTGGACGCTGACGACCTCGACGATCGAGCGCGCCTCCTCGAGCTGCTCGAGCGTGACGTTGGAGAGGCCGACGTGCCGGATGAGGCCCTCGTCCTGGAGCTCCTTCATCGCGCCGACGGACTCCTCGAACGGGACGTCGGGGTCGGGCGCGTGCAGCTGGTAGAGGTCGATGCGCTCGAGCTGCAGATCCATGAGCGACCGCTCGCAGGCCTCGCGCAGATGCTCGGGGCGCCCGTTGCGCGACCACCTGCCGGGGCCGGAGCGCTCGAGGCCGCCCTTCGTCGCGATCACGAGCGCGTCCGGGTACGGGTGCAGCGCGTCGGCGATGAGCTGCTCGCTGAAGTGCGGGCCGTAGCTGTCGGCCGTGTCGATGAGGTTCACGCCGGAGTCGACGACGCGCCGCAGGACGGCCAGGATCGCGTCACGGTCCTGCGGCGGGCCCCAGACGCCCGGGCCGACGATCCGCATCGCGCCGAAGCCGAGCCGGTGGACCTCGAGGTCGCCACCGAGCGTCAGCGTCCCGCTCGCTTCGACGTCAGGCACGTGGGACGGGGCTCCTTTCGGACGGTTGCGCGCGCACCTCGAAGTGCGTGAGCGTGAGCGGGCCGAACGACGTGATGAGCGCGACGTCGACGGCGTCGCGGCCGCGGCCGACGACGACGCGGCCGATCCGCGGCACGTTGTTGCGCGCGTCGAACGTGCGCCACGCGCCGTCGAGCCAGACCTCGAACCAGGCGGCGAAGTCCATCGCCTCGGGCGGTGTCGGGATCCCGATGTTCGGGATGTAGCCGAAGACGTAGCGCGCGGGGATGTTCAGCGCGCGGCAGAACGTGATCGCGAGGTGCGCGAAGTCGCGGCAGACGCCCTGGCCGGCGCGGTAGGCGTCGACCGCCGTCGTCCAGGGGTTCGAGGCGCCCTCGACCCACTCGAGGTGCCCGTGGACGTAGTCGACGATCGCCTGCACGCGCTCCCAGCCGGGCGCGTGGTCGCCGAAGCGCTGCCAGGCCTCGTGGCCGAGCTCGTCGGGCAGGCAGAAGCGGCTGGGCATGACGTAGCCCATGACCTCGTCGGGCAGGAACGCCACGGGCGTCTCGGGCGTCGCCGGCGCGATCTCGTCCGCCGGCTGCGCGAGCAGGACCTCGGCCTCGTAGGTGACGGACGAGGCGCCGGCCCGCAGCGCGAAGCGCTCGCAGCGGTTGCCGTAGGCGTCGACGTAGGCGTGGTGGTCGGCGTCCGTGTCCCAGCGCTCGCTGGCGACGGACATGCCGGCCTCGAGGAACGGGGCGACCTGCATGATCGCGACCGCCGCCTGGACGGAGTCCAGGCCGAACGTGCACCCGACGGTGAGCGCGAGCGCCTCGTTCATCAGTCCGCCGAGGATCGCAGGTAGCCCAGGCCGGGGGCGGCACGGTGCAATCAACCATCTACGCCCGGCGGACCGACCCGAATGGCCAGGATGGCGGCCTCGAGCCTGCACGACTGGCCGCCGGGACTGGTAGAAGCTGCCCGAGATGGCCTCGTTCCTCGCCAGATTCGCCGGCCGGCGGGCCAGGTGGGTCATCCTCGCCGTCTGGCTCGTGGCCTACGCCGGCGCCTCGGCGGCGCAGCTGCCGGCGAAGTTCGCCGACGATCAGAAGAACGGCCAGCAGTCGTTCCTCCCCGGCGACGCCGAGTCGACCCAGGCGCTGTTCTTCATCCAGGCGCTGAAGGGCAACCAGCAGCCGATCGTCGTCGTCTACAAGCGCGCCAAGGGCCTGACCGACGCCGACAAGGCCGTCATCGCCCACGACCGGCTCGTGCTCAACACGCTGCGCGCGGCCCACACCGCGGGCTTCAACCCGCCGCAGTTCGCCAAGGACGGGACGGCCGCGCTCCTGCGCTCGCAGATCAAGCTCAACGCGACGAAGAAGACCCCGCAGAAGACGATCACCGACCGGCTCGTCAACCGCGTGAAGATCGTCCGCGACGCGGTCCGCCACCCCAACGGCGGCCTCGACGTCAAGGTCACCGGCGACGCCGCGTTCTCGGCCGACGCGATCAACGTGTTCCGCGACATCGACGCGCGCCTGCTGCTCGGCTCGATCCTGCTCGTCATCGCGCTGCTGGCGTTCATCTACCGCAGCCCGTTCTTCCTCTGGATCCCGCTCGCCGCCGTCGGCCTCGCCGAGCAGATCACGCGCTCGCTCGGCTACGGGCTGACCGAGCTCGGCGTGACGGTCAACGGCGAGGCGGCGTCGATCCTCTCGATCATCGTCCTCGGCGCGGGGACGGACTACGCGCTGCTGCTCGTCGCGCGCTATCGCGAGGAGCTACGCCGCCACGACGACCAGTTCGAGGCGATGGCGCTCGCCCTGCGGACGGCAGGCCCGGCGATCGTCGCCTCCGGCGGCACGGTCATGGCGGCGCTGCTGTGCCTGACGCTCGCGAAGGTCAACGGCACGGCTGGGCTGGGCCCGATCGGGGCACTCGGCGTCGCCGTCGCCGTGCTCGCGACGCTCACGCTGCTGCCGGCACTGCTGCTGATCGTCGGGCGCAAGGCGTTCTGGCCGCGCATCCCGCGCGTCGGCGACGAGGGCTCCGACGAGACGCACGGGCGCTGGCGGGCCGTCGGCGAGTTCGTCGCGCGGCGGCCACGGCAGGTCGCCGGCGCCGTGGTGCTCGCGCTCGTCGTGATGGCCTTCGGCCTCCTGAACTACGACGACGGGCTGACCCGCGGCAACCAGTTCCGCGACAGCGTCGAGGCCGTCGCCGGCCAGGACCTGCTCGACCGCTCGTTCCCCGGCGGGTCGCCCGCGCCGACGCAGGTCGTCGTCTCCAACCCGGAGATCGTCGGCGAGACGACGGTCATCGCGGCGCTGCGCAGCGTGCCCGGCGTCACGTCGGTCGTGTTCGACAACCGCACGACGATCTTCGAGGCCGGCGGGCCGCCGTTCGGGATCCTCCTGCTCGAGGTCGTGCTGAAGCCCAAGCCGTTCTCCGACGCGGCGCTGGCGATCATCCCGAAGCTGCGCAAGTCGGCGGCCCGCAACGCGGGCACGAAGACGCTCGTCGGCGGCGGGACCGCCGTCGAGTACGACCTGCGCCACGCCGCCGTGCGCGACAACTACGTCGTCGTGCCGCTGACGCTGCTCGTCGTGTTCCTCGTGCTCGTCGCGCTCCTGCGGGCGATCGTCGTCCCGCTGCTGCTGCTCGGGACGGTGATCCTCTCCTTCGCGGCGTCGCTCGGCGTCGGGTCGGTCGTCTTCGACGTCGTCTTCGGCTTCCCCGGCAGCGACCCGAGCGTGCCGCTGTACGCGTTCGTCTTCCTCGTCGCGCTGGCGATCGACTACAACATCTTCCTCATGGCGCGTGTGCGCGAGGAGACGCGCACGCATGGCACACGGGAGGGGATGCTGCGCGGCCTGGCGGTCACCGGCGGCGTCATCACCTCGGCCGGGATCGTGCTCGCGGGGGTCTTCGTCGTGCTCGGCGTGCTGCCGCTCGTGTTCCTCACGGAGATCGGCTTCATCGTCGCCTTCGGCGTCCTGCTGGACACATTCATCGTGCGCTCGCTGCTCGTGCCGGCGCTCGCGTTCGAGCTCGGCCCGCGGATCTGGTGGCCGTCAGCGCTGGCCAGGGCCCAGCCTCAGCCGCCGGTCACAGCACCGGCAGGTAGCGATCCAGCTCCCACTGGCTGACCTGGACGCGGTAGTCCTCCCACTCGCGGCGTTTGATCTCGACGAAGCGGTTGAACGTGTGCTCGCCGAGCGCACGCAGGACGAGCTCGGACTCCGACGTCAGCTCGATCGCCTCGCCGAGCGTCTCGGGCAGTTGCTCGATGCCCAGGCGCCGGCGGTCGTCGGGCGACAGGTGGTAGAGGTTCTTCTCCATCGGCTCGGGCAGCTCGTAGCCCTTCTCGATCCCCTCCAGGCCGGCCTGCAGGAGGGCGGCGAACGTCAGGTAGGGGTTGCACGCCGGGTCCGGGCAGCGC
>DATJEE010000159.1:0-17960 GCA_035496995.1 Solirubrobacteraceae bacterium
ACCTCCGCCTCCGGAGGGCGGCGCTCTATCCAGCTGAGCTACGGGCGCGAGGCCACCCAGGCTACAGGGCCAACGGGACTCCGGCACCGCGGCGCCCCCGATGGTGGCGGCGCAGCGCGAGCGTGACGCGGATGCCCTCCAGCGAGATGCGCAGCGTCATCTTCGAGGCGCCGGCGACGCGCTCGGAGAACACGAACGGCACCTCCTCGATGCGGGCGCCGGCGAGATGCGCGACCTGCGTCGTCTCGACCTGGAAGGCGTAGCCCGCGCTGAGCAGCTCGTCGAGGTCGATCGCGGCGAGGCAGTCGGCGCGCCAGAGCTTGAAGCCGCCGCTGAGGTCGCTGAACGGCAGGCCGAGCGCGAGGCGCGACGCGCCGCAGCCGATGCGGCTGAGCGCCAGGCGCGTCGCGCTCCAGCCGTCCGTGCCGCCGCCGGGCAGGTAGCGCGAGCCGAGCACGAGGCCGGCGTCGCGGTCGAGCAGGACCCGGCGCATCTCGGCGAGCTTCTCCGGCGGGTGGGAGAGGTCGCAGTCCATCTGGCCGATGACGCCGTAGCCCTCGGCGAGGCAGCGGCGAAAGCCCGCGCGGTAGGCCATCCCCAGCCCGTCCTTCTCGGCGCGGTGCAGGACTTCCATCCAGGGGCGCTGCGCGGCGAGCTCGTCCGCGAGCTCGCCGGTGCCGTCGGGCGAGCTGTCGTCGACGATCAGCAGGTCGAAGCCCGTCGCGGCGAAGCGCTCGACGAACAGCGGCAGCGCCTCGCGCTCGTCGTAGGTCGGGACGACGACGATCGTCCGGGGGTCGGCGCTCAGCGGCCGGGTCGCCGCCGGGGCGAGGGACGGGCCGGGCGCCGGCCGTGCGCGGCGGGCGAGCACCGCGGCGGCGAGCTCCAGGACGGCGACCGCCACGAGCTCGGACGCCAGCGACACGACGCGCAGCGCGAGCGCGAGCGCGGCCGCGACACCCGCGCCGCCGACACCCGCCAGACCCGCCGCGAGCACGGCGTCGCGCGGGCCGAGACCGGCCGGCAGCAGCGGCAGCAGGACGCCCGCCACCCACGAGAGCCCGAACGCGCCGAGCAGGACGAATCCGCCGGGGGCGGCGGCGCCGAAGAGGCCCGCGGCGAGCAGCGCGGCCCCGGCCGCCGTCGCGGCCCAGCCGGCGAGGTTCACGAGCACCATCAGCGCGAGCGTGCGCTGGCGCAGCGGGCCGGCGACGGCGATCCCGCGCCGCGCGGCCCAGCGGGCGAGCGGGTCGCCGAGCCAGGCGGGCCGCAGCGCGAGCGCGGCGGCGCCGACGACGACGAGCAGGACGAGCGCGGCCAGACGCGGGGAGACGCCGGCGAGCAGGAAGCCGGCGACCGCCGCGATCGTCCCGGCGCTGACGGCGGCGAGCTGCTCGTAGCCCGTCGCCGTGAGCACCTGCGGCGTCGTCGCGCCGAGGCGCTCGCGGCTGCGGACGCGGTAGGCGAAGCCGACGACGCCGCTGGGCTCGTAGCGAAGGAGGAAGGACCGGCCCCAGACGCGCAGCGTGTCCACGAGCGGCGCGGTCGCGCCGAGGCGGCGCAGTGCGATCCGCAGCGTCAGGGCCTGGAGGACCGGCGCGACCGCCAGCAGCGCGATGGCGGCGGCGAGCGCCCAGCCGTCGATCGCCCAGTCGACCGTCGCGATCGCGGCGCGGTTGGAGACGAGCGTCAGCGCGAGGCCGGTGAGCAGCGCCACGCCGGCCACGACGCGGAAGTGCCGCCAGGCCCAGCGTGCCGCGTTCCTGCATCCCTGCGTGACCGAACCCATGAGAACGCTCCCGATGTCGTATTGACCGTCGGTCGACAAGACACCGCGAGCGGCGCGCGGTTACACGGGATCAGATGATCTCGACGGTCGTCCCTCATGAGGTTCCTTCCGGTCGCGCGGCCGGAGCGACCCTGGACGTGCGTGAGATCTCGGACCACTGACGAGGCTGACAGGCCGAAGGTCCCATCCGCCGAGGGGGGACCGTGCGCGCTCTATGCGCGGGAACTTGCAGGTGTAGCGGCGCGTTTCACGCAGCGCCCCGTAGGAGTTTGCAGCGCGTCAGGCGGCGACATGCGACGTGCAGAACGCGCACCGCGTCGCCTCGACGGGGATGTCGCTCAGGCACTCGGGGCAGGCGCGCGTCTTGGCCTCGACCGGCGTGTCGACCTTGTGGCGCGACATGAGCAGGTTCACGGGCTTGATGACGAGGAAGAAGATGACCGCGGCGAGCAGCACGAACGCGACGAGCGCGTTGAGGAAGTGGCCGTAGCGGAACGTGCTGCCGTTGATCTCGAAGGTCAGGCCGTTGAAGTCCGGCTGCCCGCCGACGGCCGCCAGCAGCGGCGTGATGATGTCGGCCACGAGCGCGGTGACGACGGCGCCGAATGCCGTCCCGATGACGACCGCGACGGCAAGATCGACGAGGCTCCCGCGCAGGATGAACTGCCTGAACTCCTTCACCACCGATGCCATGAGAACCGCCTCCTCCCGGGGGTTCGGCGCGTAGCGCCCGTGTCGGGTCACAGTACGCTCGCGCGGTGGATCTGTCGCTTTTCTTCGCCGGCACGGCCGGCTCGGTTCCCTCGGCGCGCCGCGGCCTGCCGGCGCTGCTGATCCGCCGCGGCGCCGACCGCATCCTCATCGACTGCGGCGAGGGCACGCAGCGCCAGCTCGTGCGCACGGTCGGGCTCACCGACCTCACGGACATCTTCCTCACGCACCTGCACGCCGACCACTGGCTCGGCCTGCCGGGGATGCTGAAGTCCTTCGAGCTGCGCGACCGCGAGCGCCCGCTGACGGTCCACGGGCCACCCGGGATGACGACGCTGCTCGAGCGCCTGCGGCCGGTCTACGGCCGGCCGCGCTACGGCCTGACGCTGCGCGACCTCGAGCCCGACGAGGCGGTCCGCCGCGGCGACTTCGAGATCGTCCCCTTCGCCGTGCGCCATCGCGGCGTCGCCTTCGGCTACGCGCTCGTCGAGGACGCGCGCCCGGGGCGCTTCGACGCCGAGCTCGCCGAGCGGCTCGGCGTCACGCCGGGCCCGGACTTCGGCCGCCTGCAGCGCGGCGAGACCGTCGGCGGCGTACGGCCCGAGCAGGTCGTCGGCGAGGCCCGGGCGGGCCGCCGGATCGTCGTCACCGGCGACACGGCCCCGACGGACGCCGTCGTCGTCGCCGCCCACCGCGCCGACGTCCTCGTCCACGAGGCGACGTTCGCCGACGAGGACGCCGACCGCGCCGCGCTGACCGGTCACAGCACCGCGCGCCAGGCGGCGCAGGTCGCCGCCGACGCCGAGGTCCGGATGCTCGCGCTGACGCACCTGTCGTCGCGCTATGCGGGCGGCGAGATCCGCGACGAGGCGCGCGCCGTCTTCCCGGAGACGGAGGTCCCGCGCGACTTCGACACGATCGAGGTGCCGCTTCCCGAGCGCGGCAACCCGGTGCTCGTGCGCTGGGACTCGGGTCGCGGCACGCGCCCCGCCGCGGACGCCCCGCTGCAGTCTCCGGCCTGAGCGCGGCCCCGGCGCCCGCCCGCGGCGTTGACGCGCCGCCGCACCCCGCGTACGCTCGCGTCCACTGACCACGGAGGGTCGAGGCGCGGCGTGTCGCGAACCCTCCCTTGCGGGGGGGACGGGCATGCGAGCCCAGAGGCGGCATATGCGGGTGGGCCTGGCCGCTCGTGCGGGCATCGTCCTCGCCCTTGCCGTCACGGGCGGTGCGGTGCACGGCCTCCCGGGTGCGTCGGCGAACCGCGGCGGCGCGGATCCTCTGCGTGACGAGCAATGGGCGCTCGACGCGATCCACGTGCACGCGACGCGGCACGCTGGCGGGCCGGACGGCGCGGGGGCGATCGTGGCCGTGGTCGATTCGGGGGTCGACGCGACGCACCCGGACCTCGCCGGCCGCGTCATCGCTGGGCCGGATCTCGTCGACGGCGATGGCGATCCCAGCGACCCCACCGGGCACGGGACCCATGTCGCCGGTCTCATCGCAGCCGGCTATGGCAACGGCGTGGGTGGGGCGGGGGTCGCCCCCGGCGCCCGCATCCTCGCGGTGCGCGTCCTCGACCGCGACAACAGGGGGACGGCGGCGAACGTCGCCGCCGGTGTCGACGCCGCGGTGCACCGGGGAGCCCACGTGATCAACCTGTCTCTCAACCTGCGGCCGGACGACACAGACGCCCTCGCCGCGGTCCGGACGGCGATGGAGCGCGCCGCCGACGCGGGGGTCCTGGTCGTGGTCGGCGCCGGCAACAACGGGCAGGAGGCATGCGAGGAGCCGGTACCCCTGCTGCGCCGGCACGCGCTCTGCGTCGGCGCGCTCGGCTACGACCTGCGCCTGTCGAACTTCTCGAGCCACGGCCGCGGGCTCGGTCTCGTGGCACCCGGTGAGGATCTCCTGTCGACCTGGCCGGGCAACGGCCACCGCAACATGTCGGGCACCTCGCAGGCCGCCGCGCTGGCAAGCGGCGTCGGTGCCGTGCTGGCAGGCCTCGGCGTACGCGGCGACGAGCTCGCGCGGCGCCTCGTCGCCAGCGCCCGCGAGATCGGCCCCGCCGCATCGGGGAGGCGGCAGCACCAGCACGGTCATCCGGGCGCCGGCCTGCTCGACGCCGACCGCGCCATCCACGGCGCGCGCCAGCGGCGGCTGTTCGCGACGCTGCGCATCGACGCCCCGCCTATCGCCCGATCCGCCGACCTCCTGCGCGAGGGGCTGCACGTCGGCTGTGACGCCGCCCGACCCGGGCGCTGCCGGGCGCGTCTCAGCGTCGGCTCGACGGTCATCGCGAAGGGCTCGGCCATCGTCGACGGGACCGACATCTTCGACGTGCTCGCGGCACCGACGGCCGCCGGACGGCGCCTGCTCGGCGGCGGCCGGCGACTGCGTGGCGTTCTGGCGTTGACGCTCGCGGGGGCGCCGGACGCCCACCGGCGCGTGACGCTGCTTCCGCGCCTTCACGGCCGCCACCACCGCAGTCGCCCGTCAGACGAAAGTCGCATTTACAGATAGCCCGGCGCGGAACGAGAGTTCGCCGCATCGTTGTGCGCGGCCGCAGCGGCCGCGTCGGCAGACGGTCATGGTCGGCCAGGAAGGGACTCCCATGCATCGCCAGTCTTCGCGCCCCGTCCACGCGCTCGTCACCGCGTCCGCCGCGGCGCTCGCCGGCCTGCTCGCCCCGGCGGCCGCGCTCGCCTCCCCCGGCATCACGGCGGCCGTCAGCGTCAACTCGGCAGGAGTCGTCGGCAACGACGCGAGCAACTACGCCGACCTGACGCCCGACGGGCGCTTCGTCTCCTTCGCGTCGTCGGCCTCGAACCTCGTGCCGGGCGACACCAACGGCGTCGGCGACGTCTTCGTCCGCGACCGCCGCAGCGGTGCGACCGAGCGCGTGAGCGTCGGGGCCAAGGGCGCGCAGGGCGACGGCGACAGCAACGTCCTCGGGATCTCGACGAACACCGCGATCAGCGACGACGGGCGCTACGTCGCGTTCAAGTCCGATGCGACGAACCTCGTGCGAGGCGACCGCAACGGCGTGACGGACGTCTTCGTGCGCGATCGCGCGACGGGGACGACGGAGCGCGTCAGCGTCGACAACGCGGGCCGCGAGATCGCCGGCGGCGGCGACCAGCCCGCGATCAGCCCCGACGGCCGCTACGTCGCCTTCGTGACGAGCGATCTCGACGCGAACTTCAGCCCCGACGTCTACCTCCGCGACCGCGTCGCCCACACGACGACGCGCATCAGCGTCGCGTTCGACGGCGGCGAGACCTTCAACACGAGCGACAGCCCGGCGGTCGCGGTCACCGCCGGCGGGCCGATCGTCGCGTTCGCCTCGGCGGCCGACAACATCGTCGCCGGCGACAACGACGGCTCCGGCGACGTCTTCGTCCGCGACCTCAGCGGCGCGGCGCCCGTGACCGAGCGCGTGAGCGTCTCCAGCGACGAGCAGCCGGGCGCCTACGCAGGCGGCTTCGGCTTCGGCGCCCGCGGGCCCTCGATCTCCAACGGCGGCCGCTACGTCGCGTTCTCCTCGGACGCGCAGAACTTCGGCCCGGCGCCGCAGACGGGGCTGTTCATGGACGTCTTCGTCCGCGACCGCCAGGCCGGGACGACGACGCTCGCCAGCCCCGCCGCGGGCGGGGGCGAGGCCGACGCCCAGAGCGAGGGCGCGAGCATCAGCGCCGGCGGCGGCTTCGTCGCGTTCGGGTCCTTCGCCTCGAACCTCGTGGCGGAGAGCGGCGGCAACCCGCTGCTGCAGGACGCCTACGTCCGCGACCTCGCCGCCGGCAGCACCGAGCGCACGAGCGTGGCGACCGATGGCAGCAACGCGCTGTTCGGGGCGTTCGACGCGCAGGTCGGACCGGGTCCCGTGAGCGAAGACGGGCTCGTCAGCCTCTTCGCGACGAACGCCGACAACCTGCAGGCCGGCGACGACAACCTCAACGTCGACGTCTTCGCGCGCGACCGCAGGCCGGCCGCCGACCTCGCGCTCACGATGGCCGACGCGCCCGACCCCGTCCCGGCGAAGGGCACCGTGACCTACACGCTGCACGTCGCCAATCACGGCGCGGGCTCGGCTCCCGGCGCCGCCGTCGTCGACACGCTGCCCGCCGGCGTGACGCTCGCGTCCGTATCAGCGGGATGCGCGGCCGCCGGCGCCACCGTCACCTGCGAGCTCGGCACGCTGGCGCCCGGAGCCGGCGCGACGGTGACGATCGCGGTGACGACGAAGGCGCGCGGCGTCCTCACCAACAGCGCGACCGCGGGGTCAAACGTGAGCGACGGCGACCCCGCCGACAACACGGCGACGGAGACGACGACGGTCTCGCGCTAGCCCGCGCCGCCATCCCGCGGGCGGCGCGACACGAGCGCGGCCCCGACCGTGGCCGCTGCTAGGCTCGCCACACCAGCTCCTTTAACCCGGTCCCGAGAGGCCAGGAAGGACGTTTCCATGCCAGACCCCAAGGTCGTCCTCGACGGCGAGGACATGCGGCGAACGCTCACGCGCATCGCCCACGAGATCGTCGAGAACGGGGGTGAGGCGGACCGGCTCGCGCTCGTCGGCATCCACCGCCGCGGCGCCGTGCTCGCCGCCCGCCTGCGCGAGCTGCTCGCCGACCTGCACGGGGTCGACGTCCCGCTCGGGGACATCGACATCGCCTTCTACCGTGACGACGTGACGATGCGGGCCGGGTCGCCGGTCGTGCACGCGACGCACCTGGACTTCGACATCGACGGGCGCACGATCGTCATCGTCGACGACGTCCTGTTCACCGGGCGCACGGTCCGCGCGGCGATCGAGGCGCTCTTCGATTACGGCCGCCCGGCGCGCGTCCAGCTCGCCGTGCTCGCCGACCGCGGCCACCGCGAGCTGCCCGTCCGCCCCGATTACGTCGGCAAGAACCTCCCGACGGCGCGCAGCGAGCGCGTCTACGTCCGCGTCGTCGAGCTCGACGGCGAGGATTGCGTGAGCATCCAGGAATACAAGGGCGATCGGGCGGCCGGAGGAAGCCCGGCCGCATCAGAACGCGGGCCCGGATGGCCCGCGGAGGTACCCACCTCATGAGACACCTGCTTTCGATCGAAGATCTGACCCGCGACGACATCGAGCGCATCCTCGACCGCGCCGCCGCCTTCGCCGAGGTCTCCGACCGCGACATCAAGAAGGTCCCGGCGCTGCGCGGCCGGACGGTGCTGAACCTCTTCTACGAGGCCTCGACGCGGACGCGCTCGTCGTTCGAGCTCGCCGCCAAGCGGCTGAGCGCCGACGTCGTGAACTTCGCCGCCAGCGGCTCGAGCGTCGAGAAGGGCGAGTCGCTGAAGGACACGGTCCTGACGCTCGCGGCCCACTCACCCGACGCGATCGTCGTCCGCACGCCGTACGCCGGCGCGGCGGCGCTCGTCGCGGGCTGGACGACGGCGGCGATCGTCAACGCCGGCGACGGCAAGCACGAGCACCCGACGCAGGCGCTGCTCGACGTCCACACGCTGCGCCAGAAGCTCGGGTCGCTGGAGGGCCGCAACATCTGGATCGTCGGGGACGTCGCGCATTCGCGCGTGGCCCGCTCGAACATCCTCGCCTTCCTGAAGATGGGCGCCGACGTGACCGTCTGCGGCCCGCCGACGCTCATCCCGCGCGGGATCGAGACGCTCGGCTGCGCCGTCCGCTACGACCTCGCCGACCTGCGCGAGGCGGACGTCGTCTACGCCCTGCGAATGCAGCACGAGCGCATGAACGAAGCCTTCGTGCCGAGCCTGCGCGAGTACGCCGCGACCTACCAGATCAACGGCCGCCGGCTCGGGCCGCGCCAGGTGCTCATGCATCCGGGACCGGTGAACCGCGGGGTCGAGCTGTCCGGCGAGGTCGTCGACTCGCCGCAGGCGGTCATCACGATGCAGGTCAAGGCGGGCGTCGTCGTGCGCATGGCCGTCCTGTACGAGGTGCTCGCCGGGGCGCGCGACGAGCGCCCGGCTCCCCGGCCGACGCAGCCCCAGCTCGCATGACTGCGCGCCATTGCTCGACCGACGCTGCGACGAGCTCGAGAGGCTGGTGCTCGCGATGACCGGCCCGCACGCCTCCACGCCCGGCGGCCGCACGCCGGCCCGGCTCGTCAGCGCGCCGGCGCGCCCGGCGGACCTGCTCGTACGCGGCGCGCACGTGCTCGACCCGCGCACGGGGATCGACGGCCCCCACGACGTCCTCGTCCGCAAGGGCGTCATCGCCGAGATCGGCGCCGTCGGGACGCTCGGCGCCCCGCCCGACGCCGTCGAGGTCATCGACGGCGCCGGCCGCCACCTCTTCCCGGCGTTCGTCGACCCGCACGTGCACCTGCGCACACCGGGCCAGGAGCACAAGGAGGACCTCGAGACCGGGACCCGCGCGGCCGCCGCCGGCGGCTACTGCGCCGTGATCGCGATGCCGAACACGAGCCCCGTCGTGGACTCCGCGCCGATCCTCGCCGCGCTGTTCGACGCCGCCGCCCGCGACGCGCGCGTGCCGGTCGGCTTCACCGCCGCGATCACCCGCGGCCTCGGCGGCCGCGAGCTCACCGAGATGAACGAGCTGCGCGCGCTCGGCGCCGCCGCCTTCACCGACGACGGCCGGCCGGTCGCCGACGCCGGCATCTTCCGCCGCGCGCTGCAGTACCAGCGGCTCTGCGGCGGGGTGCTCGCCCTGCACGAGGAGGACCCCTCGCTGTCGGGCAAGGGCGCGATGCACGAGGGCGAGGTCAGCGCGCTGCTCGGCGTCGCCGGCATCCCGAGCGTCAGCGAGTCGACGATGATCACCCGCGACTGCGCGCTCGCCGAGTACGAGGGCGCCCGGATCCACATCCAGCACCTGTCCGCGCGCGAGTCCGTCGAGGCGATCGCGGTCGCCAAGGCGCGCGGCGTGCAGGTCACCTGTGAGGCGAGCCCGCACCACCTGACGATGACCGACGAGGACGTGCGCGGGCTGGACACGAAGCGCAAGATGAACCCGCCGCTGCGCGCCGAGGCCGATCGGCAGGCGCTGATCGAGGGCCTGCGCTCGGGGGTCGTGGACTGCATCGCGACCGATCACGCGCCGCATGCGCGCGACGAGAAGGAGGTCCCCTTCGAGCAGGCGCCGATGGGGACCACGGGACTGGAGACGGCGTTCTCCGCCGTCTACACCGATCTCGTCGTGCCCGGCGACCTCGAGCTCGCGCTCGTCGTCGAGAAGCTCACCGCCGGCCTCGGGCTGATCGACCTGCTCGTGCCGGCGATCGCCGTCGGCGAGCCCGCGAACCTCGTGCTCGTCGACCTCGCGGCCGAGTGGACGGTGGGGGAGAGCGGCTATGAGAGCCGGTCGGACAACTGCTGCTTCGCGGGCCGGCGGCTGCAGGGCAGGATCCTGCTGACCGTCGCGGCGGGCGCGGTCGCCTACCGCGAGCGGTCGATCATGCTGAGCGCGGCATGAGTAACGTCGGCCGGAGGTCCGAGCTTGCGAGGACCGGCGGACGAAACACCTCATCCGCGTACGTCCTGCTGGAAGACGGCACGCGCTTCGACGGCATCGCCTGCGGCGCGCCGGACGCCGCCACGGGCGAGGTCGTCTTCACGACCGGGATGTCGGGCTACCAGGAGTCCGTCACCGACCCGAGCTTCGCGCACCAGATCATCACGTTCACCTACCCGCACATCGGCAACTACGGCGTGTCCGCGGAGGCGATGGAGTCCGAGCGCGTCTGGGCGCGCGCGGTGATCATGCGCGCCGCGTGCAACAGCGAGGACGCGCCCGGCGCCGAGCGCGGATGGTGCGACTGGCTCGCCGACTGCGGCGTGCCGGCGATCAGCGGGGTCGACACGCGCGCGCTCGTGCGCCACATCCGCGACGGGGGCGCGATGCGCGGCGGCGTGTTCCCGGCGAGCATCGCCGAGGACGAGGCGCGGGCGCGGATCGCCGCCGAGCCGTCGATGGAGGGCCTCGACCTCGCGCGCGTCGTGACGCCGCGGGAGATGACGGTCCACGGGTCCGGCGACGGCCCGCGGATCGCCGTCATCGACACCGGCATCAAGGGGTCGATCGTGCGCAACCTCGTCGCGCGCGGCGCGGTCGTCGAGCTGCATCCCTGCAGCGTGACGTCCGCGGAGCTGCTGGCCGGCGACGCCGACCTCTTCTTCCTCGCCAACGGCCCCGGCGACCCGGCCGCCCTCGGCCACGTCGTCGAGACCGTCCGCGAGCTCGTCGGCAAGCGGCCGGTGTGGGGCATCTGCCTCGGCCACCAGCTGCTCTGCCAGGCCGTCGGCCTTGAGACCTACAAGCTGCCCTTCGGCCACCGCGGCGCCAACCACCCCGTGAAGGACCTGCGCACCGGCAAGATCGGGATCACCTCCCAGAACCACGGCTTCGCCGTCACGCCGCCGGGCGGCGCGGCGCGGATCGACACGAGCGAGCCGGTGCGCTGGGAGACGGACTTCGGCGCCGCCGAGCTCACGCACGTCAACCTCTACGACGGGACCGTCGAGGGGCTCACGCTGCTCGACGTGCCCGCCTCGACGGTCCAGTACCACCCCGAGGCCGGGCCCGGCCCGAACGACTCCCTGTACCTCTTCGATCGGTTCGTCGATGCCGCGGCGTGACGACATCCATCGCATCCTGATCCTCGGATCGGGGCCGATCGTCATCGGCCAGGCGGCCGAGTTCGACTACTCCGGCGTCCAGGCCTGCAAGGTCCTGCGCGAGGAGGGCTACGAGGTCGTGCTCGTCAACTCCAACCCGGCGACGATCATGACCGACCCCGAGTTCGCCGACGCGACGTACGTCGAGCCGCTGCTCGCCGGGCCTGTGACGCAGGTCATCGCGCGCGAGCGCCCCGACGCGCTGCTGCCGACGCTCGGCGGCCAGACGGCGCTGAACCTCGCCAAGGAGCTGCACGAGAACGGCACGCTCGCGGAGTACGGCGTCGAGCTCATCGGCGCCAACTACGAGGCGATCTGCCGCGCCGAGGACCGCGACGAGTTCCGCATCGCGATGGAGCAGGCCGGGCTGCGGATGCCGCGCAGCGCGATCGCGACGAGCGCCGCCGAGGCCGAGGCGGCGCTCGCCGACATCGGCCTGCCGATGATCATCCGCCCGGCCTACACGCTCGGCGGCCGCGGGGGCGGCATCGCCCGCACCGAGGCGCAGTTCCGCAGCATCGTCCGCGGCGGCCTCGAGGCGTCGCCGATCGGCCAGATCCTCATCGACGAGTCGGTCCTCGGCTGGGGCGAGTTCGAGCTCGAGGTCATGCGCGACCACAACGACAACTGCGTGATCGTCTGCTCGATCGAGAACATCGACCCGATGGGCGTCCACACGGGCGACAGCGTCACGGTCGCGCCGCAGCAGACGCTGCCCGACCGCCTCTACCAGCGCCTGCGCGACCAGGCCTTCACCGTCATCCGCGCCGTCGGCGTCGAGACCGGCGGCTCCAACGTCCAGTTCGCGGTCAATCCCGAGACCGAGGAGATCATGGTCATCGAGATGAACCCGCGCGTGTCGCGCTCCAGCGCGCTGGCGTCGAAGGCCACGGGCTTCCCGATCGCGAAGATCGCCGCGCGGCTGGCCGTCGGCTACGCGCTGGAGGAGATCGACAACGACATCACGCGCCTGACGCCGGCGTCCTTCGAGCCGGCGATCGACTACGTCGTCGTCAAGTGGCCGCGCTTCGCGTTCGAGAAGTTCTCCGGCGTCGACGCGGGGCTCTCGACGCACATGAAGTCCGTCGGCGAGGCGATGGCGATCGGGCGCACGTTCCAGCAGGCGTTCGCGAAGGCCATGCGCAGCCGCGAGCTCGACGCCGTCCCGGCGATCGGCGGCACGCTCGAGGAACTGCTCGAGACGCTCGCGATCCCCGGCCCGGACCGCTACGACGTGCTCGTCAAGGCGTTCGCGCTCGGCGCCGAGCCGCGCGACGTCCACGCGCGCACGAAGATCGACATGTGGTTCCTGCGCGAGCTGCAGGAGCTCGCGCTGGATCCCGAGGCGCCGTTCGCCGGCACGCGCAGCTACCGCGCCGTCGACACCTGCGCGGCCGAGTTCGCCGCCGAGACGCCGTACTTCTACTCCGGCTGGGAGCGCGGGCCCGCGGTCCACGAGGTCCGCCGCGGTGACAAGCCGAGCGTCGTCATCCTCGGCGCCGGCCCGAACCGCATCGGCCAGGGGATCGAGTTCGACTACTGCTGCGTCCACGCGGCGATGACCGTCCGCGCGAGCGGCCGCGACGCCGTGATGGTCAACTGCAACCCCGAGACGGTCTCGACGGACTACGACACCTCCGACCGCCTGTACTTCGAGCCGCTGACGCTCGACGACGTCCTCGGCGTCATCGAGATCGAGCAGCCCGAGGGCGTCATCGTCCAGTTCGGCGGCCAGACGCCGCTGAAGCTCGCCGCCGGCCTGCAGGCGGCGGGGGTGCCGATCCTCGGCACCGGTGTCGACGCGATCGACCTCGCCGAGGACCGCGGCCGCTTCGGCGCGCTGCTGGAGCGCCTCGGCTACCACGCGCCGCCCTACGCCACGGCGCACGGCGTCGACGAGGCGATCGCCGCGAGCGCGCGGGTCGGCTTCCCGCTGCTCGTGCGCCCGAGCTACGTCCTCGGCGGCCGCGCGATGGAGATCGCCTACTCCGACGAGGACCTCGCCGACTACCTGCGGCGCACCGCGCCGCCGCAGTCCGACAGCCCGCGCGAGATCTTCCTCGACCGCTTCCTCGAGAACGCGATCGAGGTCGACGTCGACGCGCTCTGCGACGGCGAGCGCGTCTGGATCGGCGGCATCATGCAGCACGTCGAGGAGGCCGGGATCCACTCCGGCGACAGCGCCTGCGTCCTGCCGCCGCACTCGCTCAGCCCCGAGGCGCTGGACGAGATCTGCGCGCACACCCGCGGCATCGCGCTCGGTCTGAACACCGTCGGGCTGATCAACATCCAGTACGCCGTCACGGCCGACGGGCGGCTCTACGTCATCGAGGCCAACCCGCGCGCATCGCGGACGGTGCCGTTCGTCTCCAAGGCGATCGGGGTGCCGCTCGCGAAGATGGCCTGCCGGATCATGCTCGGCGAGCGCATCGACGACCTCGGGCTGCCGTCGGAGGCGATGCCGACCGGTCACGTCTCGGTCAAGGAGGCCGTGCTGCCGTTCGACCGCTTCGCCGGCACCGACGCGCTGCTGAGCCCGGAGATGCGCTCGACCGGCGAGGTCATGGGCGTCGCGGCCGACTTCCCGACGGCGTTCGCCAAGGCGCAGGCGGCGGCGGGGGCGATCCTCCCGCGCGCGGGGACGGTCTTCATCACCGTCACCGACACCGACAAGCCCGCGGCGTACGCGATCGCGTCGAGCCTGCAGGACCTCGGCTTCCGCATCGTCGCGACGGCCGGCACCGCGCGGGCGATCCGCGCGATGGGGGTGCGCGTCCACGACGTCCTGAAGAAGGTCGGCGACGGCTCGCCGAACGTCGTCGACCGCATCGAGGCGGGGGAGATCGCGCTCGTCATCAACACGCCCACGGGCTCGGGCGCGCGCGCCGACGGCTGGGAGATCCGGCGCGCCGCCGTCGCGCGCGGCATCCCGTGCATCACGACGCTCGCCGGCGGCCACGCCGCGGCGCGCGCGATCGCCGCGGCCCGCGACGGCGAGCCGAAGGTCGTCTCGCTGCAGGAGCTGCACGGCGACCGCGCGAGGGTCGTGTGAGGGTCCAGGCGCCGTTCGGGCGCCGCCGCGTCGCGGTGACCGGCGCGCGTGACGCCGGCGCCTACCGCGTGCTGGAGGCCGCCGACCCCGACGGGCCGCAGCCCTGGCCGGGGCAGTTCTACATGCTCGCCGCCGCCGAGCGCTGGGGCGCGGGCGCCGACGAGCGCCCGTACCTCCCGCGGGCGTTCTCGTACCTGCAGGCCGACGCCGGCACGCTGAGCTTCATGTTCGAGGACGTCGGGCCCGGCACCGCGCGCCTCGGCGAGCTGCGGGCCGGCGACGAGCTCTGGCTCCTCGGGCCGCTGGGCATCGGCTTCACCGCGCCGGACGGCGGCCGCCGCGCGCTGCTGGCCGGCGGCGGGATCGGGATCCCGCCGCTCAGCGCCTGGGCGCGCGAGCTCGCGGCGCAGGGCATCGCGGCCGAGGCTCTGCTCGGCTTCCGCGACGCCGCGCACGCCGCGGGCGCCGGGCTGCTCACCGACGCGCCCGTGCAGGTCGCGACCGACGACGGCTCGGTCGGCCGCCACGGGCTCGTCACCGACCTGCTCGCGGCCGCCCTCGACGACGACCCGCTGGCGACGGTCTACGCCTGCGGGCCGCCGCGGATGCTCGAGGCCGTCCGCGCGCTGTGCGCCGCGCGCGACGTGCCCGCGCAGCTCGCGCTCGAGGCCGGGATGGCCTGCGGCTTCGGCGCCTGCTACGGCTGCGTCGTGCCGGTGCGCGAGGGCGGCTACCTGCGGCTGTGCGTCGACGGGCCGGTCCTCGACGCCGCGCGCATCGACGCCGTCCCGGCGCACGCATGACCACCGTCGACTTCTGCGGCCTGCGCCTCGCGCACCCGGTCGTCAACGGCTCGGGGACGTACGACGCGATCGCCGCGCGGCGCGTCTTCGGCGACGCCCTGCTCGCGAGCTTCCCGTTCAGCGCGTTCGTCTCCAAGACGATCACGCTGCAGCCGCGCGCCGGCAACCCGCCGCCGCGGCTGTGGGAGACGCCGGCCGGGATGATCAACTCGATCGGCCTGCCCAACCGCGGCCTCGCCGGCTACCTCGAGTACGACCTCCCCGAGCTCGCGGCGCTGCCGGTGCCGTTGATCACGAACGTCATGGGCTCGACCGAGGCCGAGGTCGCGGCACTCGTCGAGGCCGTCGACGCGCGCCCGGAGATCGCCGCGATCGAGCTCAACGTCTCGTGCCCGAACGTCAGGACGGGCCTCGACATCGGCGCCGACCCCGCGTCGCTCGGGGCGCTCGTGCGCGCCGTGCGGCCGCTGACGGGCAAGCCGCTCATCGTGAAGCTGACCCCCAACACGGCCGACGTCGCCGCCGTCGCACAGGCCGCCGAGGCCGAGGGCGCCGACGCCGTCTCGCTGATCAACACGCTGCGCGCGATGGCGCTCGCGCCGGGCTCGGGGGAGCCGTGGCTCGGCGGCGGGACGGGCGGGCTGTCGGGCCCGGCGATCCGCGCCGTCGCCCTCGCGCAGGTCGCCGCCGTCGCCCGCAGAGTCCGGATTGCGATCGTCGGAATGGGCGGGATAACGCGCGGAAACCACGCCCGCGACCTCCTTCTCGCGGGGGCCTCGCTCGTGGCCGTCGGCACAGAGAATTTTCGCGACCCGATTGCGGCATCTCGCATATGTTGCGAACTTAAATCCCTGCAAAATGCGGAAACACCTTCGACCAGTGTGAACGAACCTCGACCTCAAGTCGAGGTCGATGTGAATTCGGCGGATTCGCCCTGATTGGCCTTGCAGGGCCTAAGTGAGGATGTAGTATCGGCGCTCTCGATGCCGCCGTCCTCCAACACCGCGACGAAGCACTCGGCGGCGCCCGAGCGGTCGCTGACCCAGCGCCTCGATGCCCTCGAACGGGCCAACGTCGTCCGCACCCGGCGCGCGCAGCTCAAGAAGGATCTCAAGAGCGGGCGCTGCTCGATCCACACCCTGCTGACCGACCCGCCGGAGTACGTCGAGACCGCGAAGGTCTTCGACATGCTGCTCGCCGTGCCGAAGTACGGGCGCGTGAAGGTCAACAAGGTCCTCACGCAGTGCCGCATCTCGCCGAGCAAGACGATCGGCGGGCTGTCCGAGCGCCAGCGCGACGAGCTCGTCAAGCTCCTGCGCCGCTAACAGCCCGTCCGCGGTGGCCCGCGCGGTCGTCATCACGGGGCCCTCCGGCGTCGGCAAGGGCACGCTGATCCGCTCGCTGCGCGAGCGCATGCCCGAGCTCGAGCTGTCGATCTCGGCGACGACGCGGCGCCCGCGGACCGGCGAGACCCAGGACGTCGACTACCACTTCCTCGCGCCCGAGGAGTTCGAGCGGCGCGTCGACGCCGGCGACTTCCTCGAGCACGCCTCCTACGCCGGCGCGCGCTACGGGACGCTGCGCAGCGAGCTCGAGACGCGGACGGCCGCCGGCGCCCCGGTCGTCCTGGAGATCGAGCTGCAGGGCGCGCGCCAGGTGCGCGAGACGATGCCCTCCGCCGTCCAGGTCTTCATCGCGCCGCCGTCGCTCGACGCGCTGCGCGCGCGGCTCATCGGCCGCGGCACCGACGAGCCGGCGCAGATCGAGGCGCGCCTGCGGACCGCCGAGCGCGAGCTCGCGGCGCAGGACGAGTTCGGCCACGTCGTCGTCAACGACCGCCTCGAGGACGCCGTCGACGAGCTCGCGGCGATCGTGCGCGAGGCCGTGGCCGACGGTTCCCGCCGCCCGGGGTGACGCGGCGGTCGGCGTCGCGGCGTCGCGCTTCCAACATCGATGAGAAACGGGTGGGGCGCGTCGCGGCCGTGGTCCGCGGGGTTGCGCCGGGTTTGTGAGCCTGAAGCCGACGCATCCGGCGCACCCCCCGATGCAATGCCGTCGCCTGGGCCCCGGCAGCGGCGGAGTAGCGGGCGCCCACCTCGCGCTTCTGGGTGGGCGGGAATCCTGGTGGTCGGCCCGCCGGCCTGCCGGGTACCGGGCGCGTCCTGCATCGGTAAAGGAGGGCGTCCCGGGCGCATGCTGTCTCCGAGGGCGCGCGTGTCGACTTGACCCCGTATCGCGGGGTCAACTCGACACGCGTGTCGCATATTGAGCGGATAGCGCCCAACGTTCGACATCCTCGCGGGACCGCACACGCCCGGTGTCGCGGGCGGCTCCTGCTCACCTCACCGATGCAGGAAGCGCCTCGCGCCCCCGCGCGCCTCCCGGTACACCACGCGGATCTTCCGCCCACCCAGAAGCGAGAGGGGGACGGGCGCTATCGGCAGCGGTAGCCGTGAATGCTCACGCCTGAGGGCGTAGCCTTCACGTCGGCCGTCTCCCGCGGCTCGCGCGAGGCGGGAGCCGCGGCCCTCAGACCGCTCGCCGCGGCGTCCCCGCCGGCGTTTTCACCGATGCAGTTGTCCCGGCAGTCCGCCGCGAAAGCCGCGAAATTGCAGGCTGGTTTGCCACAACCGGGCGACCGCTACCCTGTAGGGATGATCTCTCCTCGCATCGACCGCCTCCTCGAGAACGTCGACTCCAACTACGCCTCCGTTCTCGTCGCGGCCAAGCGGGCCCGGCAGATCAACTCCTACTACCACAACCTCGGCGAGGGGACGTTCGACGAGTTCCCGCCGCCGATGGTCGACACCGGCTCGAAGAACTACCTCACGATCGCGCTCGAGGAAGTCGCCGCCGGCAAGATCAAGTACCAGTACCGCTAGGCCGGCAGCCCAGCCGCCATGGCCCGGATCCTGCTCGGAGTCACTGGTGGGATCGCCGCCTACAAGGCGCT
>DATJEE010000160.1:0-5640 GCA_035496995.1 Solirubrobacteraceae bacterium
GCTCGTCCCGAGCCACACGAGGTGGCTCATGATCCGGTTGAGCTCCATGTGGATGACGCGCAGGTACTGGGCCCGCGGCGGCACCTCGACCTCGAGCAGCGTCTCCGTCGCGCCGCAGAAGGCCATCGCGTTGAAGTAGTAGGCGAGGTAGTCCATCCGCTCGACGACCGGGATGACCTTCCAGTAGCTCTTGTCCTCGGCCGTCTTCTCGATGCCGGTGTGGACGTAGCCGATGATCGGCTTCAGATCGCGGACGATCTCGCCGTCGAGCGTCACGAGCAGGCGCAGCACCCCGTGCGTCGCGGGGTGGTGGGGCCCCATGTTCAGCGTCAGCAGCTCCTGGTCGAGCTCGTTGGTGCCGAGCTTCTCCAGCGGCGCCATCGTGATGGACTCCTCCATCTGGCGGTACTCCGACGAGGTGCGGGTGACGTCGGTGCTCACTTGACGTACGACCTCCCGTCGCTCTCGTCGATCGTGAACATCACGGGCTCGCCGCCGATCGGGAAGTCGCGGCGCTGCGGGTGGCCCTCGTAGTCCTCGGGCATGAGGATCCGGCGCAGGTCCGGGTGGCCGTCGAAGAGCACGCCGAACATGTCGTAGATCTCGCGCTCCTGGTGGTTGGCCGTCGGCCAGTCGGGCGTCACGGAGGGCACGTGCGGGTCGGCGAGCGGCACGCGGACCTTCACCGTCAGGCGGTCGAGCGCGCCCATGTCCAGCAGCTCGTAGTGGACGCCGAGGCGCGGCTCGTCGGGGTGGTAGTCGACGCCGTGGACGGACATCAGCGCGTCGAAGCCCTTGCCGCGCAGGTGCTCGAGCGTCGGGCGGATCGCGGACGCGGCGACGGTGATCTGGCCCTTCTCGCGGAAGTAGAGCGTGCCGAGCACCGAGGCCTCGTCGGCCGCGCGCAGCTCCTCGGCGAGGAGCTCGAGGCCGACCGCGTCAGGCAGCGGTGTTCCCTCCCCGGAACACGTTGATCGCGTTGTCCTGGGGCTCGTCGGACGGGACGACCTCCTCGGTGCCGCGGGCGCCGTAGCCCTCGCGCCAGCCCATGTCGGGGTCCTCCTGGATCATCTTGCGCAGCTTGAGGATCCCGTGCATGAGCGCCTCGGGCCGCGGCGGGCAGCCGGGGACGTGGACGTCGACCGGCATGAACTTGTCCGCCGGGACGATCGCGTAGTTGTTGAAGACGCCCATCGAGCTCGAGCAGGCGCCCATCGCGATGGCCCACTTGGGCTCGAGCATCTGGTCGTAGATGCGCCGCACGACCGGCGCCATCTTGATCGAGACGCGGCCGGAGAGGATCAGCAGGTCGGCCTGGCGGGGCGAGGCGCGGAAGGCCTCGAAGCCGAAGCGCGCGACGTCGACGCGGGCGGCGACGATCGACATCATCTCGATCGCGCAGCAGGCGAGGCCGAAGGTCGCGGGGAAGAGCGCGTTGGAGCGCGCCCAGGCGACGGCCTTGTCCATCGTCGTCGTCAGGACCCGCTCCTGCATGTACTGCTCGAGGTCGGCGCCCTCGAGGTCGCCGCGCAGCATGTCGCGCGAGCGCAGCTGGCGGATGCGGAAGTCCTCCGACGCGCTCGAGAGGTCCGAGCCATCGGGTGCAACGAGCTTCTCGCGCTTCACCGCCATTCGAGTGCCCCCCGGCGCCAGACGTAGGCGAGCGCCGCCATCAGCAGCCCGATGAAGACGATGATCTCGACGAGCGCGAAGGTCCCGAACGCGCGCAGCTGGATCGCGACGGGATAGAGGAAGATGACCTCGATGTCGAACAGGATGAACAGCATCGCGATGAGGTAGAAGCTGATCCCGAAGCGGAATCCCTGCTGGATCTCGGAGGGCAGGCCGCACTCGTACGGATCGGTCTTGTTCGGGATCTTGCGCGTCGGCCCGAAGAGCTTGTTGAGCACCGCGAACGCCAGGGCGACGACGGTCCCGAGGACGAGAAAGACGACCGCCGGGAGGTAGCTCTTGAGCACGGATGTCTTTCTATCAGCTATGTCTCACCCGCTCCCAGCGCCGGGCCGCCCGTGAGCGCGCGGACGATCGCCGAGTACGCGGCGCTTTTGACGCTCGCGGTCAACGGCGTGGCGGCCGCGTTCGCCGGGCTGCGCTGGTGGCAGGTGCGCCCCGAGGGCCCGATCTGGCCGCTGCTGCGCGCGGGGCAGGCGGTGGCCGTCGGGCAGGCCGCCGTCGCCGGCGTGCTGGCGATCACGGGCTACCGCCCGGGCGACCGGCTGTACTGGCTCTACGCCCTGCTGCCGATCGCGATCGGCTTCGTCGCCGAGCAGCTGCGGATCGTCTCGGCCGAGCAGGTGCTCGAGAATCGCGAGATCCCCGACGCCCAGGCCGTGGGCGAGCTGCCCGAGGCCGAGCAGCGCTCCGTCGTGCTCGCGATCGTGCGCCGCGAGATCGGCATCACGACGCTCGCCGCGCTCGTCGTCGCGGTTCTCGCGCTGCGCGCCGCGCTGATCGTGTGAGCAGTCTGGGCGCGCGCGGTCAGCGCGTGCGGGCGATCGACAGCGAGCCCTTGGCCTGCAGGAGCGTCTTCTTGGAGTAGTGGCGCTCCTGGTCCATGTAGACCGTCCACGTGCCGAAGCGCGTCTTCGTCGGCAGCAGGCGCATGCGCTTGGACACGATCCCGCAGGGCGAGTCGGCGACCCCGAGCAGGACGTCGCGGCGGGTGCTGCCCTTGAAGCGGAAGTGCGCGAAGACCGGCTTGCCCGGGAGGTAGCCGCGGGCCGTGTAGGTCACCTTGCGCGTCGGGCGCCCGGTGCTCGGCTGTGCGTCGAAGCCGAAGCGGACCTGGCGGAACGTCGTCGTCGCGATGTTCGCGGGGCTCGCGTTGTCGATTGCCGCGAGCGTGAACGCCTGCTCGAACGTCGTGGCGGAGTGCAGGGGCGGCGGATCGATGCGGGTCGTGATGGAGCCGTTGGCGTCGGCCTTGATCGTCGTGAGCGTCCGTGTCGTCGGGTCCGAGGCCGTCGCCGTGCGGACGGTCACCGACGAGTTCGGGGCGAAGCCGGCGGCGACGATCGGCAGCGTCAGCGCGCCGGGGATGCCGATGTTGCGCACGCAGGGGATCGTCGTGGAGATCGTCGCGGCGCTCGCGTCGGCGGCGAGGCCGCCCGCGGCCGCGAACACGCATCCAGCGGCGAGAAGACGTCGTGGACCGGGCATGAAACCTCCGATGACATGAGCGCGACGGGCTGGACCCCAGGCTTCCCCGACGCAGCGCATCCTAGTGACGGATGGCGCGTTCAGCGCTGAACGATGGTCGTGTAGTGCCCGCGGTAGTACACGAGCGGATCGCGCTCCTCGCCGGTGCCCATCCCGATGACCTCGCCGATCCCGATGACGTGGTCGCCGCCGGGGTGCAGCTCGCGCAGCTCGCAGGCGATCCAGGCGAGCGCGCCGTCGAGCACCGGCACGCCGTGGGTCTCGGCGTGCGTGACGCTCTCGAACTTCTCGCGCGCGACGCGCTTGGAGGCGAAGACCGCGGCGAGCTCCTCGTCGCCGTCGCGCAGGACGTTCACCGCGAAGCGCTCGGAGGCGCGCACGACCGCGAGCGTCCGCGAGCGCAGCTCGAAGCAGACGAGCAGCAGCAGGGGGTCCAGCGACAGCGACGTCACGGCGTTCGTCGTCATGCCCGCGGGCCCGTCGGGCCCGGTCGTGGTGACGATCGTCACGCCGCTGGCGAAGTGGCCGATCGTGTCGCGGAACGCGCGCTGCGCGTCCGCGGCCGTCGTCACGGCTGCACCTTCAGCGTCCCGAACTGGCCGAGGTCGTCGTGGTTGGCGATCGTGCAGACGAGCCGGTACTCGCCGGGCGCGAGGGTCACCTTGATCGGCGCGGCGGTCTGGCCGGGCTGCATCGTGTCGACCCGGCCACCGGGGACGGGCTCGGGCGGGTCGCCGGCCTTCTTCGGCGGGATCTGGATCACGAGGTTGTGCGTGAGCCGGCCGGCGTTGCGGACGACGAACTTCAGCCGCCCGGGCTTGACGACGATGTCCTGCGGGACGATCCGGTACTCGTCGAGCGTGAGCTTCAGCTGCGGCCGGTCGGTGCGGAACGTGCCGGCACCGCCACAGCCGGCGAGGACGAGGAGGGCGGCGCTGAGCGCGGCGGCGCTGGGGGTCAGGCGAGACATCGCCCGGGGGATTGTTCCGTATCATCTGCGCCGCCCATGGCCCGCCGCCTCGTCATCGCCGCCAGTCTCGCCGCCGTGGCGCTCATCGCGTCCGGCTGCGGCTCCGAGAGCGTGTCCGTTCCGAAGTCCGATCCCGACCATGCGGGCGCGGTCATCTTCGCGGCCCGCTGCGGGGCCTGCCACACGCTGAGCGTCGCCGGGACGCAGGGCTCGGCGACCGATGTCTCCGACCGCGAGAACGTCGACGGCCCGAACCTCGACTCCCGCAAGGAGACGCCCCCGGACGTCCTCTTCGCGATCGC
Source organism: Solirubrobacteraceae bacterium (assembly GCA_035496995.1). GTDB lineage: Bacteria > Actinomycetota > Thermoleophilia > Solirubrobacterales > Solirubrobacteraceae > CADCVQ01. The sequence continues at coordinate 4,453 of DATJEE010000160.1, forward strand.
CAACGGCGGGTTCTCCGGCGCGATCATGCCCGAGAACATCGTCACCGGCCACGAGGCGCAGCAGGTCGCCGACTTCGTCGCGAAGTACGCCGGCAAGAAGTCCGCGACCGGCGGATAGCGGCCGGCCCGGGGACGGTGCCGGCATGCTCGACCTCAGGCTGATCCGCCGCGAGCCCGACGCGGTGCGGGCGGCGCTCGCGCGCCGCGGCGGCGACACCGCCGAGCGCATCGACGCGGTGCTCGACCTCGACCGCCGCTGGCGCGACGCGACGCAGGCCTCCGAGGCGCTGCGCGCCGAGCAGAAGGCGGCCAGCGAGGAGGTCGCGGCCGGCAAGCGCGAGGGGCGCGACGTCGGCGACCGGCTCGCGCGGTTGAAGGAGCTCTCGGCCGAGGTCAAGGCCCGCGGCGAGGACGCCCGGCAGGCCGATGCCGAGCTGCAGGCGCTCCTGCAGACGCTCCCGAACCTCCCCGATCCGACGGCGGCGCCCGCCGACACGGTGCTGCGCACGGTCGGGGAGGTTCGCCCGCAGGGCCGCGACCACCTCGAGCTCGCCGGCGACCGCATCGACATGGAGCGCGGCGCGCGGTTGTCGGGCGCGCGCTTCGCCTATCTGCGCGGCGACCTCGTCATGCTCGAGCTCGCGCTCGTCCAGTGGACGCTGCGCAAGCTCCAGGGCCACGGCTTCGAGCCCGTCATCCCGCCGGTGCTCGTGCGCGAGCAGGCGCTCTACGGCACGGGGTTTCTGCCCGACACCGAGCAGCAGATCTACCACCTGCCCGCCGACGACCTCTACCTCGCGGGCACGAGCGAGGTCGCGCTCGCGTCGCTGCACGCGGGCGAGATCCTCGACGCCGCCGACCTGCCGCTGCGCTACGCGGGCTTCTCGCCGTGCTTCCGGCGCGAAGCCGGCACCGCCGGCAAGGACACCCGCGGGATCTTCCGCGTCCACCAGTTCGACAAGGTCGAGATGTTCTCGTTCGTCGCGCCCGACCGCAGCAGCGAGGAGCACGAGCGGCTGCTGGCGATCGAGGAGGAGATCATGTCCGAGCTGGAGATCCCCTACCGCGTCGTGAACATCGCCGTCGACGATCTCGGCGCGAGCGCGGCGAAGAAGTACGACATCGAGGCCTGGCTGCCGGGCCAGCAGCGCTACCGCGAGCTCACGTCGACATCGAACACGACCGACT
>DATJEE010000161.1:0-14547 GCA_035496995.1 Solirubrobacteraceae bacterium
CTGTCGGGCACGACGCCCGCCAGCAGGTCCTCGAGGCTCGGCGACGTCGCGGCCGTCATCGCGACGGAGTCGCCGTCGCAGCCGAGGCCGGCGGTCATCCAGAGGACGTGCACGGGAGCGCGTTCGGCGGCCGGCCGGCCGGTGTCGAACTCCGTGCTGGTAGCCAAGTCGCGCTCCTTTCCCCGTGACGCACCGCTGGGACTCCATTCCCTTAATCGGCAGTCGCGGCCGTGACCCTGAACATGCGCAGAAATCCGCCGTGACGGCCATCGGACGCTTGCCTACGCAATGGGGCCCGGCGGGGCGGACGTTCAGGCAGTCAGCGCGGCGACCAGAAGCCGTCGGCGCCGACGTGCGCCTCGTCGGCCACGCGGCCGAGCTCTTCGCGCGCCGTCGCGTGATCGATGTCGCAGACGACCGCGACCTCGCGCGTCGCCAGCGGCGCACCGGCCCACGCGAGCACCTCGAGCACGGACTCGGGCGCCTCCCGGCGCTCGGTCCCCGGGACGAGGTTGGCGAGGACGACGTCGTAGGCGGCGAACGGCTGAAAGCCCGGAACCGCGATACGCACGCCGTCGGAGCGGCGCACGATCTCGTAGGACGGGCACGTGTAGCGCCGGCCGCCGGACCAGTTGGCCAGGCGCTCGTCGAGCACGCGCGCGGCGGCGATCGGCTCGCGCGCGGCCGCCATGTCGCCGCGCATCGCGAGCTCGGTGGCGGGCTCGGCGCTCCAGGCGAGCACCGCGTCGGGATCGAGCCCCGCGTCGGCCGCGGCGTGGCGCACGGTCGCGGCCTCGTCGAGCAGCTCGCCCGCCATGCAGCGGCGCCGCAGAGCGCGGAGGATCGCGCGCTCGGACGCCCGCACGTGCAGCCGCGTGGCGACGATGGCGCGGCAGGCCGGCGCGGTGGCCGCCATGCGCGGGCGCAGCGACGTGTCGATCGGCATGCCGTGCTCGCGTGCGATCGTCGTGAGGCCCGCCCTGAGCTTGTCCGGCGTGAAGCCCTTGTCGAGGTACTCCTGCGGGTCCTCGGCGAGGACGACCATCCGCGGGCGCCACTCGATGCCGTCGCCGTAGAGCCAGCTCAACCGCAGGCGGAAGGGCTCGGCCGACCACGCCCACGGGCAGCCGGGGTCGGTGAACTCCGTGATGCAGACGTCGGCGGTGGTGCTCAAGTGCGCGTGAGGCGCTTGTACGTGATGCGGTGCGGGCGGTCGGCCTCGTCGCCGAGCAGCGCGCTGCGGTGCTCCTCGTAGGCCTCGAAGTTGCCCTCGAACCACGTGACCTGCGAGTCGCCCTCGAACGCGAGGACGTGCGTCGCGACGCGGTCGAGGAACCAGCGATCGTGGGAGATGACCACCGCGCAGCCGGCGAAGGCGAGCAGCGCCTCCTCGAGCGCGCGCAGCGTGTCGACGTCGAGGTCGTTCGTCGGCTCGTCGAGCAGCAGGACGTTGCCGCCGGCGCGCAGGAGCTTGGCGAGGTGCAGGCGGTTGCGCTCGCCGCCCGAGAGCGTGCCGACCTTCTTCTGCTGGCTGGAGCCCTTGAAGTTCCACGACGAGCAGTAGGCGCGCGAGTTCATCGTCTGGTCGCCGACCTTGATCGTGTCCATGCCGTCGGAGATCTCCTGCCAGACGGACTTCTCGTCGTCCAGGGCATCGCGCGACTGGTCGACGTAGGCGAGCTCGACGGTGTCGCCGACACGCAGCACGCCCGCGTCGGGCTGCTCCTGGCCGGTGATCATCCGAAAGAGCGTCGTCTTGCCGGCGCCGTTGGGGCCGATGACGCCGACGATCCCGCCACGCGGGAGCTTGAAGCTCAGGTCCTCGATGAGCAGGCGGTCGCCGTAGCCCTTGCGCAGGTGCTCGGTCTCGACGACGACGTCGCCCAGGCGCGGGCCCGCGGGGATGTGGATCTGGACCTGGTCGAGCTTGACGTTGCGCTCCTCGGCGAGCAGCGCCTCGTAGTTGTTCAGGCGCGCCTTGGCCTTCTTGCGCCGGCCCTTGGGGTTCTCGCGGACCCATTCGAGCTCCTGCTCGATCGTGCGCTGGCGGACCTTGTCGCCCTTCTCCTCCATCGCGAGGCGCTTCTGCTTCTGCTCGAGCCAGGAGGAGTAGTTGCCCTCGTAGGGCAGCCCCCGCCCGCGATCGAGCTCGAGGATCCAGCCGGCGACGTTGTCGAGGAAGTAGCGATCGTGGGTGACGGCGACGATCGTGCCCTTGTACTCGGCGAGGTGGCGCTCGAGCCAGTCGACCGACTCGGCGTCGAGGTGGTTCGTCGGCTCGTCGAGCAGCAGCAGGTCGGGCGCGCGCAGCAGCAGGCGGCAGAGCGCGACGCGGCGGCGCTCGCCGCCCGACAGCGTCGTGACGTCGGCGTCGGCGGGCGGCAGGCGCAGCGCGTCCATCGCGTACTCGATCGCCGTGTCGAGGTTCCAGGCGTCGGCGGCGTCGATCTGGTCCTGCAGGCGGGCGAACTCGTCGGCCGTCTCCTCGGAGTAGTTCGCGGCGAGCTCGTTGAAGCGCTCGAGCAGCGCCTTCGTCTCGTGGACCGCCTCCTCGACGTTGCCCTTGACGTCCTTGCTCTCGTCGAGGTGCGGCTCCTGCTCGAGCAGGCCGACGGTCGCGTTGGGGGCGAGCATCGCGTCGCCGCGGTACTCCGTCTCGACGCCGGCCATGATGTTCAGGACCGTCGACTTGCCGGCGCCGTTGTAGCCGAGCACGCCGATCTTCGCCCCGGGCAGGAACGCGAGCGTCACATCCTTGAGCACCTGCTTGTCGGGCGGAAAGTCCTTCGACAGGCGGTGCATCGTGTACACGTATTGGGTCGACATCGACCGGTAACGGTAGCTGGTGTCTACCCGCGGTCCGGGATCGCCTGCACGGCCCAGGCGTTGCCGTCGGGGTCGCTGAAGAAGACGAAATCGCCCCAGGGCAGCGACTGGACGTCGCTGACCGCGACGCCGCGGGCGGCGAGCTCGTCGTGCGCGGCCTGCGCGTCGGCGACGACCATCTGCATCCCGCGGACCGAGCCCGGGGCGGCGTCCGTCAACCCGATGCCGATGCAGATCGAGCACGCCGAGCCGGGCGGCGTGAGCTGGACGAAGCGCATCTCGTCGCTGACGACGTGGTCGTGGTCGGCGTTGAAACCGACCTGATCGACGTAGAAGGCCTTCGCGCGGTCGACGTCGCTGACGGGGATCGTGACGAGCTCGAGCTTGTAGTCCATCGCCTGCCGCCTCTCCGTTTGGGTGTCGCGCACAGCCTATTTCGCATTTAGGACAGCTTCTGTCCTCGATCTGCGTGATCCTCCGACCGATGAGTTCGAACCCTTCCGACGGTCTCAGCCGGCATGACTAGCCTCCCTGGCATGCCCGAGCTCGCCATCTCCCTGCGCGGCGTCGTCAAGCACTACGGCCAGATCGTCGCGGTCGACGGCCTCGACCTCGACCTGCCGACCGGCACGTGCGTCGGCCTCCTCGGCCCCAACGGCGCCGGCAAGTCGACGACGATGAAGATGCTGACGGCGCAGGTCATCGCCGACACCGGCGAGATCGAGGTGCTCGGCCACACGCTCCCGGGCGACTCGAAGGCCGCCCGCGCCGAGATGGGCGTCGTCCCGCAGCTCGACAACCTCGACACGACGCTCACCGTCGAGCAGAACCTGCGCGTCTTCGCCCACCTCTACCGCCTCGGGCGCGCCGAGCGCGGCCCGGCGATCGAGCGGGCGCTGGAGATCGCCCACCTCACCGACCGCCGCGCCTCGAAGGTCAGCGAGCTGTCGGGCGGCATGCGCCGGCGGCTGCTGATCGCGCGCGCGCTCGTGCACCGCCCGCGCCTGCTGCTGCTCGACGAGCCGACCGTCGGCCTCGACCCGCAGGTGCGCCAGGAGCTCTGGGCGCTCATCGACGCGCTGCGCAGCGAGGGCACGTCGATCCTCATGTCGACGCACTACATCGAGGAGGCGCAGCGGCTCGCCGACACCGTGCTGATCATGTCCCACGGCAAGGCCGTCGCCGAGGGGCGCCCGGCCGAGCTCGTGCGCGAGCACGCGGGCAGCGAGGTGCTCGAGGTCTACGGCCCGCCCGCGCGGCTGGCCGAGGTCGAGGGCGCGGCCGTCGCCGCGGGCATCGCGAAGCGGCGGACGGGCACGAGCATCGCGCTGATGGGCATCGAGGGGCGCAACGGCGACCTGCCCGAGGGCATCCGGCGGCCGTCGAATCTCGAGGACGTCTTCGTGCTGCTGACCGGGGAGGAGGTCGCATGAGCACGAGTGACGTCGGCCGTGGGCCCGAGCTTGCGAGGACCGAGGGACGAAACCCCTCTTCCAACGGCATCACCCGCATCGGCCGCCTCGAGGGCTCCGCGATCCGCGGCGTCCTCGTCCGCGAGTTCACGAACTTCAGCTCCTACTGGCGCTCGACGACGTTCTCGTCGACGATCGACCCGACGATCTACCTCCTGGCGTTCGGCTTCGGCTTCGGGACGCTCGTCAAGCAGGTCGGCGGCCACGACTACGTCGACTTCGTCGGGACCGGCGTCGTCGCCACGGCGGTGCTGTTCTCGTCGGTCTTCCCCTCGATGTTCGGGACGTTCGTGAAGTACTCGTTCCAGCACACGTACGACGCGATCCTCGCGGCGCCCGTCGACACCGAGGAGCTCGTGACCGCCGAGGCGCTCTGGATGGCCTGCCGCGCGGGCACGTACGGCTGTGTCCCGCTGCTCGTCGCGATGGTCTTCGGCCTCGCCCCCTCGTGGGGGATGCTGCTCGTCCCGCCGATCGCCTTCATCGCCGGCTTCGGGTGGTCGTGCTTCGGGATCATGATCGCCGGGCTGCTGAAGTCGATCGACAACTTCAACTACGTGACGAGCACGGTCATCACGCCGACATTCCTCGTCGCGGGGACGTTCTTCCCGCTCTCCGGGCTGCCGCAGTGGGCGCAGATCGCGGGCAACTTCAACCCGCTGCACCACACGGTCGAGCTCGTGCGCCACGCGGCGTTCGGCTGGGACGCCGGCCCCGATCTCGCGCATCTCGGCGCGCTCCTGCTGTTCGCCGCGATCATGTGGCGCCTCGCGATCCGGGCGATGGAGCGCAAGCTCGTGACCTAACACCGCCGTCCGGCAGACGCGCGCCGGACGCTACCCTCGTGGGTTCATGCCGAACGTCCTGGACCTCGAACAAGCGTTGCTCCTGCTGGAGATCACGCCGCCTTTCGACAAGCGCGCCGTGCAGCTCGCGCGCCGCCGCATGGCGAAGGTCTGGCACCCCGACATCGCCCCGCCGGGCAAGCAGTTCGAGCACGAGCGCCACCTCAAGGCGATCAACGAGGCGGCCGATCAGCTCGAGCGCCTCGCCGAGGGCATGCGCGGCGGGATGGTCTCCCGCAATGCCGTCAAGGTCAACGCCGCGGCCGCGCGCGCGGCCCGCGCCGAGGAGGGCCGGCGCGCCTACGAGGAGGCCGAGCGCCAGCGCAACCAGGACACCGAGCGCAAGACGCACGACCCCTTCGGCAGCCAGGTCCCCGACCACTCCGTCGTGCACCGCTACGCGCGCTGCGTCACGTATCCGGAGTGGGGCGTCGGCAGCGTCACCGGCATCTACTTCACCGGCGGGGGCGACGACATCCAGCAGTGGGCGCGCGTGCGCTTCCACCCCGGCGTGCGGACGGTCCCGGCGGGCTCGCTGCAGTTCGTCGACTTCTCCAAGCCCGACGCCGGCGCCGACCGCGTCGAGCGCTTCGTCCTCGCCTCCCAGCACGCGACGCTCGAGGGCAACCACGAGCTCGCCGCGCAGCGCCTCGTCTACGCCCGCGACGCCGAGCCGCGCAACACGACGGTCCTGCGGCTGCTGACGCTCGCCTTCTGGCAGGCCGGCAACCTCCCGGCCGCCGGGCGCGCCGTGCGCGACTGGGCGCGCGCCGACCCCGACCGCCCGACGGCGCACCGCTTCGCCGCCCGCATCTACGAGGACATGGGCGCGATCGACCTCGCCGCCGAGGCCGCGCAGCGCGCGGTCGACCGCGGCCGCGAGGACGCCGACGCCTGGGAGCGCCTCGGCCGCCTGCAGCTGCGGCTGATGAACCGCGAGCGCGCGATCGAGGCGCTCGAGCAGGCCCGCCGCCTGGGCCCGTCGGTCGACGGACTGCTCGACCTCGCGCTCGCCTTCCACCTCGCGGGCGACCTCGGCGCGGAGGTCACCGCCTGCGAGCAGGCGACGATGCTCGACGAGGAGAGCGGCGAGGCCTGGTCGCGCCTCGCGCACGCGCTGGCGCGGACCGATCGCGTCAGCGACGCGATCGACGCCTGCGACCGCGCGCTGCGGCTGCGCGACGACCCCGAGGTCGTCGAGCTGCTGGACCGCCTGCGCGCCGAGCTGCCGCGCGTGCTGCCGGCGGCGTAGCGGGCGCGGCGGGTCAGACCGCCGCGAAGGCCTCGCGCGCGGCGAGCCGGTGGTGCACGCGCAGGCCCTTGAGCTGGGCCTCGGCGCGGGTGATGAGCTGGGCGATCTCGTCGGGATCGAGCCGGTCGTCGAACGGGGCGATCTCCATGAGCGAGTCCCAGAGGCCGAGCTTGCCCTGGACGCCGGAGCGCAGCATCTCGAACTCCAGCACGCGCGAGAGCGGGGAGTAGCCGAGCAGCTCGTTGTTCGTCTTCAGGCGCCCGACCTTCTCGCCGACCTTCGCGGCCGCGGTCTTGAACATCGACCGGTCGACGCCGAAGCGCTCCATGATCTGCTCGAGGATGACGACGTCCTCGTCGATCTCGTCGGCGATGTGGTCGAGGAACTCCTCGTAGGGCGTCCCCTCGTTCTGCTTGTGCATCCGCCGGGCCAGGTCGGTGCCCGCCTCGGCGCCCGCGCGGTGGTCCTGGAGGTACGTCTCGAGGTGATCGGTCGTCGTCGTCGCCATCGTGGGGCTCCTTGTCCTGGGGGGCGCCGGAGGACTACCCCGTCGCGCTTCGCATCACGCGCCCCCGGCCCGACCGGCGCCGGCGGTACGGTGCCGAACGATGCGCCTCATCGTCGCCCGTTGCGAGGTCCGCTACAGCGGCCGCCTGAACGCCGTCCTGCCGCTCGCGCTGCGGCTGCTCATGCTGAAGTCCGACGGCTCGGTGCTCGTGCACGCCGACACCGGCGGCTACAAGCCGAGCAACTGGATGACGGCGCCGACGGTCATCGAGGAGGCGCCCGACCTGATCGTCGTGCGCAAGCGCGCGGGCAGCACCGAGGACCGCCTGGAGATCGCGATCGCCGAGGTCCTCAGCGACGTGACGCACGACATGGGCGAAGCGGCCGCGCTGGAGAAGGACGGCGTCGAGCGCGACCTGCAGGAGGCGCTCGCGGCGGCGCCGGCGCACTGCGGCGAGGGCTTCCGGCTCGTCCGGCGCGAGTGGCCGACGGACATCGGCCCGGTCGACCTCATGTGCCGCGACTCCGACGACGAGTGGATCGCCGTCGAGATCAAGCGCGTCGCGACGATCGACGCCGTCGAGCAGCTCTCGCGCTACCTCGAGCGCATCCGCCTGGACCCCGCGATGGCGAGCTGCCGCGGCGTCCTGGCCGCGCAGTCGATCAAGCCTCAGGCGCGCGTGCTCGCCCAGGCGCGCGGCCTGGACTGCGTCGAGATCGACCTCGCCGTCCTGCGCGGCGAGCGCGAGCCGGACCTCACGCTGTTCCTCGCGTAACGCGCCGGACTCGACAGCCGGTCCAGCCCCCCTGGACCAAGCGCGCAAATCTCAGCGGATCGGCAATCCGGGACCTATTCTCGCTGAATGAAACGGCGCCCGCCCCAGATCGTCGCGTTCGGCGGAGGCGGGTTCTCGATGGAGGCCGGCAACCCGCTGCTCGACGAGTACGTCCTCGGCCTGACCGGCGCCGAGCGCCCGAAGGTCTGCTTCCTGCCCTCGGCATCGGGCGACGCCGACCACTACATCGTCCGCTTCTACCGCGCGTTCTCGACGGCGCGCTGCGAGCCCTCGCACGTCTCGCTGTTCCGCCGCGACAAGGGCGCCGGCCTCGGCGTCGACATCGCGACGCACCTGCTGAGCCAGGACCTCATCTACGTCGGCGGCGGCAGCGTCCTGTCGCTGCTGGGCGTCTGGCGCGCGCACGGCCTGGACGACACGCTGCGCCGGTGCTGGGAGCGCGGCATCGTCCTGTGCGGGCTCAGCGCCGGCTCGCTGTGCTGGTTCGGCGAGGCCGTCACGGCCTTCCACGGCCCGCCGCAGCGCGTGGCCGGGCTCGGTCTGCTGCCGTACTCCAACTGCGTCCACTACGACGGCGAGCCGGGGCGCCGCGACGCCTACCACCGCTTCATGTCGGCCGGGATGGCGCCCGGCTATGCCGCGAGCGACGGCGCCGCGCTGCACTTCCGCGGCGAATCGCTCGTGCGGGCGGTCGCGTCGCGGCCGAAGGCGGCCGCGTACTGGGTCGAGGAGGTCGGCGGCAGCGTGTCCGAGGTCCCGCTCCCGGTCACGTGGCTCGGCAAGTCGCGGACGCTGAGCGCGGCGTAGCGTTCGCCCATGAAGAAGCGGATCTTCGCCATGGGCGGCGGGGGCTTCACGTCGGAGCCGCGCAACCCGGCGCTCGACGACTACGTCCTCTCGCTCGCCCGCGCGCGCGAGGCGCGGATCTTGTTCCTGCCGACCGCCAGCGGCGACCCCAACGCGCAGATCGCCGCCTTCCGTGCGACCTTCGGCGACCGCGCCTGCCGCCCGCACCACCTCTCGCTCTTCCGCCTCGAGCACGAGCCCGCGGACCTGCGCGCGCTGATCCTCTCCCAGGACGTCGTGTACGTCGGCGGCGGCTCGATGCGCAACCTCCTCGCGATCTGGCGCGAGCACGGGCTCGACGTGCTCCTGCGCGAGGCCTGGGAGACCGGCGTCGTGCTCGCCGGCCTGAGCGCCGGCGGGATGTGCTGGTTCGAGCACGGGATCACGTGCTCCACCGGGCGCCCGGCGCCCGCCCGCGGCCTCGGCTTCCTCCCCGGCAGCTTCAGCGTCCACTACGACGGCGACCCGACGCGCCGGCCGGTCTTCCTCGACGCGATCGCCCGCGGCACGATCCCCGCCGGCTACGGCGCCGACGACGGCGTCGGGCTGCTGTTCGAGGACCGGGCGCTCGTGCGGATCGTCAGCTCGCGGCCCGCCGCGCGCGCCTACCGCGTCGAGCCGCGCGCCGACGCGCAGGTCGACGAGACGGTGCTCGAGCCCGAGCTGCTCGACAGCGCGACGCTCGGCGCGCTGCGCAGCGTCCCGACGGACATCCGCGAGTACCGCGCCGAGCGCCACGGCGCGCGCCGGCGCCGCTGAGGCGGGCCCGCTCGCTTCCGAGTGGGCGGAAATCGGTGGCTGGTGTGCCGGGAGGCGTGCGGCGTTCGGGGCGTTTACGACATCGACGAGGGTGAGCAGGAGCCGCCGGCGAGGCCGGGTGCGCGCGGTCGACACGCGTGTCGAGTTGACCCCGCCATACGGGGTCAACTCGACATTCACGCCCTCGGAGACCGCCCGCGCCCCTCTCACCCCTTCCTTACCGCTGCAGTACACGCCGTGCACCCGGCAGGCCATCGGGCCGACCACCCACCACTATCTCCCGAGCGCAGAGAGAGAGCGCTGAGCCGGGCTACTCGCCCGTCAGCGTCACGACGAGCGAGCGCGGCCCGCCGCGGTCGCGGTGCTCGCAGAGGTACACGCCCTGCCACGTGCCGAGCGCGAAGCGCCCGCCGCTGATCGGCAGGATCAGCGACGCCCCCATGATCGACGCCTTGATGTGCGCGGGCATGTCGTCCGGTCCCTCGAGCGTGTGCGTCCAGGCGAAGTCCTCGGGCACGGCGACGTTCATCCAGGTCTCGAAGTCGCAGCGGACGTCGGGCGAGGCGTTCTCGTTGAGCGTCAGCGACGCCGACGTGTGACGGATGAAGATGTGCGCCAGGCCGATGCTCAGGTCGCGCAGGTCGGGGAGCGCATCCACGATCTCGGCGGTCACGAGATGCACGCCGCGCGGGCGTGGCCGCAGCGTGATCTCGCGCTGGATCCAGGGCATCCGGAGCAGCGTATGCGAAGGCCGCAATGAACACCGGAACGTGTCGCTTTGCATGATCCGGGTAGTGTCAGTCCTATGTCACTTCAGACAGGAACACACAGCATCGGACCCTCGAACGGGTCCGTGACGATCAAGACGGGCCGCGAGGGCGCGGCCGCGAAAGCGGGTCATGACCTCGTGCTCGAGGCGACCTCTTGGGACGGAACCATCGAAGTCGGCGACAACGCGTCGGTGAAGCTCACCGTGGACCCGAGCAGCATCGAGGTCCAGTCCGGTTCAGGCGGCGCCAAGCCCCTGAGCGACAAGGACAAGGGCGACATCAAGAAGAGCATGAAGGAGAAGATCCTCGGCGCCTCGCAGATCACCTTCGAGTCCAGCGACGTCAAGGCCGAGAACGGCTCGATGAACGTCAGCGGCAACCTCAGCCTCGCCGGCTCGAGCAACTCGATCAGCGTGCCGCTCACCGTCGGCGACGACGGCACCGTGCGCGGCTCCGTGACGATCAGCCAGAGCCAGTACGGCATCAAGCAGTTCAAGGCGCTCATGGGCGCGCTGAAGGTGTCCGACTCGGTCGAGGTCCAGCTGGAGGCCAAGCTCCCGACCGCATGACCGCCGCACCGTAGGATCGCGGCACGATGAGCCGCGATCCGACGGTGCTCTGGCAGCCCGGCGAGGAGTTCGCCAGGCGCACGCGCATGCGCGCCTACATGCGCTGGCTCGCCGACGAGCGCGGCGTGTCCACCGCGACGTACGCCGAGCTGTGGCGCTGGTCGGTCGACGACCTCGAGGGCTTCTGGTCCTCGATCGCCGAGTACTTCGGCGTCCGCTTCCACGAGCCGCCGAGCGCGGTGCTCGGCAGTCGCGTGATGCCGGGCGCGCAGTGGTTCGCGGGCGCGACGCTCTCCTACCCCGAGCACGTGCTCCGCGGCCGCGACGACGGCGCGGTCGCGATCCGCCACGCGTCCGAGCTGCGCCCGCTGACGGAGATGACGTGGGGCGAACTGCGGACGCTCACGGCCCGCATCCAGGCCGGCCTGCGCGACCTCGGTGTCACGCGCGGCGACCGCGTCGTCGCCTACATGCCGAACATCCCCGAGGCGATCGCCGCGTTCCTCGCGGTCTCCGGGCTCGGTGCGATCTGGTCGAGCTGCTCGCCGGACTTCGGCACGCGCTCGGTCGTCGACCGCTTCGCGCAGATCGAGCCGAAGGTCCTGCTGGCGGTCGACGGCTACCGCTACGGCGGGCGCGACTTCGACCGCGGCGCCGTCGTCGACGCGATCCACGCCGAGGTCGGCGGGACGCTCGTGCGGCTCGGCTACCTCGACGCGAGCGGCTGGCAGGACGGCTTCCTCGGGCCGGCCGACAGCGCGCTCGACCTCGAGCCGGTGCCGTTCGACCACCCGCTCTGGGTCCTGTACTCCAGCGGGACGACGGGCCTGCCGAAGGCCATCGTCCACGGCCACGGCGGGATCCTGCTCGAGCAGCTCAAGAAGCTCAACCTCCACCTCGACGCGCACGCCGAGGACCGGATCTTCTGGTTCACGACGACGGGCTGGATGATGTGGAACTTCCTCGCGGGGGTCCTGCTGACGCCCGCGTCGATCGTGCTCTACGACGGCAACCCGGGGACGCCGTCGCTCGATCGCCTCTGGGAGCTCGCGGCCGAGGCCGGGGTGACGTGCTTCGGGACGAGCGCGGCGTTCATCGCCGGCTGCATGAAGGCCGGCGTGCACCCCGCGGCCGGGCGCGACCTGCGCGCGCTGCGCAGCGTCGGCGCGACCGGCTCGCCGCTGTCGCCGGAGGGCTTTCGCTGGGTCTACGACGAGCTTGGCTCGAATACGTGGCTGTTCTCGACGAGCGGCGGCACCGACGTCTGCACGGCGTTCGTCGGGGGCGTGCCGCTCGAGCCGGTCTACGTCGGCGAGCTGCAGGGCCGCTCGCTCGGCTGCGACGTGCAGGCCTTCGACGAGGACGGCCACGCGCTCGTCGACGAGGTCGGCGAGCTCGTCATCACCCAGCCGCTGCCGTCGATGCCGCTGTTCTTCTGGGGCGACCCCGACGGCGCGCGGCTGCGCGAGGCGTACTTCGAGATGTACCCGGGCGTCTGGCGCCATGGCGACTGGATCGAGCTGACGTCGCGCGGCACGGCGATCATCTACGGCCGCAGCGACTCGACGATCAACCGCGGCGGCATCCGCATGGGGACGAGCGAGATCTACCGCGCCGTGCTCGCGCTCGACGAGATCACCGACGCGCTCGTCGTCGACGTGCCGCGCGAGGGCGAGGAGAACTGGATGGCGCTCTTCGTCGTCCTGCGCGAGGGCGCCGAGCTCGGTGACGAGCTGCGCGCGGCGATCGCGCGGCGCATCCGCGAGGACTGCTCGCCGCGCCACGTCCCCGACGACGTCTTCGCCGTCGCCGAGGTCCCGCGGACGCTCTCGGGCAAGGTCCTCGAGGTGCCCGTCAAGCGCATCCTCTCGGGCACCCCGCCCGAGCGCGCGGCGAGCCGCGACTCGCTCGCCAACCCGGCCGCATTGGACTGGTTTGCGGAGTTCGCCCGATCCGGCGGGCGCGTCCACTAGATTCGGATTCGATGAGCAAGCCGCGGGCGAAGAAGAAGCAGCGCCAGCGCGCCCGCGCCGCGCGCCCGGCCACGGCACCCGCGGGTACGGCGCCGCCCCGCGCCGAGCGCGCGCAGGAGCGTGCCGAGCCGGCGCCGCGGCACCCGTCGCGGCTGGATGTCCGCGACGGCATCGCGCGCCCGGACGCGATCTGGGCGCCGTTCCCGCTGACGGAGATCGGCATGGGCGTCGGCCTCGTCCTGTTCGGCGTCGGCTTCGCGAGCGGCGGGTCGAAGGGCGCCTGGCTGCTCGTCATCGCGGTCGTCCTGCTGTCGATCGTCGTCGCGGAGCTCTGCCTGCGCGAGCACTTCGGGGGGTTTCGGTCGCACAGCATCCTGCTCGGGCTGCTGCCCGTGACCGCCGTGCACATGCTCATCGTCCTCGTCGTCACGAGCGACTGGCGCGGCCCCGTCGTGCTCGCCGTCGACCTCGGCCTCGCGGGCGGCCTGGCGTGGGTGCTGCGCGGCCGCTTCGCCACGGCGCAGGAGCGCGCCAGGCGGCGGGCGGCGGGGTAGCTCAGCGGCGGAAGAACATCACGAGCGCGATCAGCGCGAGCACGAAGAGCGCCGGGTGGACGATGACGCCGCCGGCGATGGCGATTGCGAACAGGATGATCGCGACGATGAGCAGCACACTGTCTCCTTGGAGGTTGGGACAGCGGAGCTACCCGCCCGCGGCCCGGCGCAAGCCCTGCCCGGACGAATGGGCTACTAGCGCTCGCCGGGCGTCTTCAGCGGATAGACGGAGACCGGCAGCGACAGGTCCAGCGCCGTCTCGATGATCCGCGACTGCTCGGCGGCGTGGGCCGCGGGGTAGCCCTCGCCGGTGCTCGCGCGCTCGGGCCGTCCGACGTAGCCGAAGCGCAGGCGCTCGGGCAGGATCTGCATGAGGCGCGGGAACATGTGCGCGCGAGCGCCCATGTTGCGCGGCTCCTCCTGGACCCAGACGACCTCGCTGAGGTTCGGGTAGCTCTCGATGAGCTCGAGGATCTGGGCCTGCGGGAAGGGGTACAGGAGCTCGACGCGGCCGATCGCGACGCCGTCGTTGCCCGCGCGCCGGGGATGGCCGACGAGGTCGTAGTAGATCTTGCCGGTGCACAGCGCGAGGCGCTTGACCTTCTCGGCCGGGACGCGCGGCTCGCCGAGGACGGGGAAGAACTTCGTCTCGGACAGGTGCTCGATGCGGTTCGTCGCCTGCGGCAGGCGCAGCAGCGACTTCGGCGTCATGAGGATCAGCGGGCGCTGCTTGGCGACGCGCGCCTGGCGGCGGATGAGGTGGAAGTACTGCGCCGGCGTCGTGACGTTCGCGATCCGCATGTTGCCCTCGGACGCGAGCTGCAGGAAGCGCTCCAGCCGCGCGGAGGAGTGCTCGGGGCCCGAGCCCTCGTAGCCGTGCGGCAGCAGGAGGACGAGCCGTGACGTCTGGCCCCACTTCGCCAGGCCGCTGGCGATGAACTGGTCGATGATGACCTGGGCGGCGTTGACGAAGTCGCCGAACTGCGCCTCCCACAGGACGAGCGTCTCCGGCGCCTCGGCGGAGTAGCCGTACTCGAAGCCGAGGCACGCGACCTCGCTCAGCGGCGAGTTGTGCAGCTCGAACGGCGCCAGCGCGCCGGGCAGCGACTGGATCGGGCAGATCGTCTGGCCGGTCTTCGCGTCGTGGAGCACCATGTGGCGCTGGGAGAACGTCCCGCGCTCGACGTCCTGGCCGGTGAGGCGGATCGGCGTGCCCTCGGTCAGCAGCGACGCGAACGCCAGCGACTCGGCGTGCGCCCAGTTGATGCCGCCCTCCGGCCCGATCGCCGTGCGCCGGGTCTCGAGCTGCTTGACGAGCTTGGGGTGCACGGTGAAGCCCTCGGGGACGCGCAGCAGCTCGTCGTTGAGGATCCGCAG
>DATJEE010000162.1:0-2153 GCA_035496995.1 Solirubrobacteraceae bacterium
CCGAGATCGTCGCGGCCCGGGCCGATCCGCTCGAGGTGCGCGGCGGCGTCACCGCGGACCCGCGACGGCGCGCCGAGATCGCCGAGGACGTGGAGGATCGCGCCGGCGGCGACCAGCGCGCCGGCCATCGCGCGGTTGCGCTCGCCGGGGGTCCCGCTGCGGATCGCCTTCGCGTACTGATCGAGGAACCCGTCGAGCCCGAGCGGGTTGTCCTTGGCCGTGACCCAGTCCGGCGCGGGCACGCCGGTGCTCGGCAGCGTCGCGCGGCCGAGCCGCGACAGCACCGCCGACTTCGCCCGGCCGACGACGCCGATGTCGGCGCGGGTCAGGCCCTTGCCGGTGAACAGGTTGTAGAAGTGATTCGCCGCGTACTTGGTCGGCTGATCGGCGACCGCGGCGCCGGCGGCGATCCACGACAGCGCGTACTGCCGGCCGCGCGCGTCGGGGACGTAGCCCTCGCTCGGCGACATCCGCGACAGCGCCTCGATCAGCGTCGGCGCATCGGCCGGCGGGATCGTGAGCTGCTCGAACAGGCCCTGGCTGAACCCGAGCTGGATCATCCGCGCGTGCAGCGCCGACGACTGCGCCGCCTGCTCGGCGAGCCCGGCCTGGGTGGTCTCGGCCTCCCAGCCCCACGCCGTCGACGTCGTCCCGCCGATCAACGTCGCCGCGGCGATCGCCGCCCCGAGTCGCGTCCGCACCTTCATTGTGGCGTTCCTTCGTCCGGCACCGGCGCCGTGTCGCCCTCCGGCGTGACCGGCACGGTCGGCTGGACCTGCGTGTTCGGCGGCGGCGCGGTCGCGTTGGGCGCGAGCTGCTTGATCCGCTCGTGGATCAGCTTGCCCATCTCGACCGCGACGTCGGAATTCGTGCACAGCGAGCTGCCGCACGTCAGCAGGATAACGATGCCGCGCGGCCCGTCGAGGAACGCGACGCCGTTGATCTGCTTCTCGACCGTGCGCAGCGAGCGGCTCGCGATCTCGTCGCGCTCGTCGACGCCGGGCAGCGCCTCGAGCACGTCCTCGTACTGCTCCTGCGCCTTGCCGGTGTCCATCCGCCACATCCGCAGCGCGACGTCGAACGTCTCGGCGCGGCCGAGCGCCTTGAAGTGCTGCGACGAGTAGCTCGCGTTGTCGGGCACGTCGCCGAGCGGACCGGTCTCGAACGAGCCCTCGAACTTCGCGATCTGCTTGATGTCGGCCTCGGTCAGGAGCTGCGCCGCGACGATGTACGGGCCCTCGCCCATGCCGGGCCGGAGCTCGGTGCCGCCCTTGCCGGCGGTGAGCTCGGCGGCGGCGTCGGTCGCTTCCCACGACGTCAGCGCCGCGACCGCGGTGCCACCGCCGATGTAGCGGAGGTGACGCGCGTGCGACAGCTCGACGCGCCAGCGATCGAGCACGATCTGGTTGTCGGTCTGGGCGAAGTCGAGCCGCGGCCCGAGATCGCTGAACCGCCGGTCGCTGCGGTAGGCGACGAACCCGCGCTTGTAGATGACGAGCACGAACTCGGTGACGCGGGTTCCGTCCGGAACCCCGGTCAGCCGGGGGATCGTGTAGCGGCCGGCGGCGTCGGTCGAGCCGACGTGCTCCTTGTAGCCGGCCGGGGACTGGAGGCCGCTCCCGCTGGCGAACGACCAGGTCGCGTAGACCAGGGCGCCGGCGACCGGGCTCTTGCTCGAACCGTCGACGACCTTGCCGGTGAACGGGCCCTCGAGCGATCCCGCCTCGACCGAATCGGGCCTGACGCGGAACGGGGCGGGGCGGACCTCGGGTCCGGTGGCGCAGCCGGCGATCACGGCGACCGCGGCGAGGGCGAGGCAGGTCGTCTTCATGGCAGGGCTATCGGGCGCGCAGCTTGACCGTTTTCCAGGCGGTTTGCTAGGTTGCGACGCCTGGATCGACGGCGGACGTCTCCGTCGTCAACGAGGAAAGATCGATGCGCTGCACGATGTGTGGTCACGACAGCCCGACGGGCTCGCTGTTCTGCCTGAACTGCGGCAGCCAGCTCGCCGCCGGCTACGGGGCTCAGACTCCGGGCGCAGCGCCGGGGTTGCCCGCTGCGGGGCGGTGCCCGACGTGTGGCACCGACAACCCCGGCAACATGAAGTTCTGCCGCAACTGCGGCACGGTGCTGGCGACGACGCCGGTGCCGCC
>DATJEE010000163.1:0-11837 GCA_035496995.1 Solirubrobacteraceae bacterium
TTGATCCCGAACGGCCCGTCGAGCTCCCACTGCAGCGACGCCCAGCCGCCGAGCGGCCCGCCCGCCGCGGCGACGCCCGTGTCGTTGGGGACGTACGCGGCGCGTGCCAGCAGCGGCCCGGCGTTCGCGGCGGGCGCCAGCGCGAGCGCGGCCGCGCCGGAGAGCGCGAATGCGAGCGCGAGTCTGAGGCGAGACCGGGAGGAGTGGGGGCGCAAGTGCGAGTTGGCGTGCGGCCGGGGACTGGAGGGAGGCGAACGCCGGTTCTCTCGCAGCACACGATACGGCGCCGGGCCCGGCACTGCGATAGTCCTCGGGTCTCTCATGGCCGGGCCATTTTTCCCACGCGACGAGTACTACATGCGGCTCGCGATCCGCGAGGCGCAGGCCGCGCTCGATCACGACGACGTGCCGATCGGCGCCGTCGTCGTCCACGACGGCGAGGTCATCGGCGCCGGCCACAACGAGCGCGAGCTGCGCCAGGATCCGACGGCGCACGCGGAGCTCATCGCGCTGCGCGAGGCGAGCCGCGCGCTGGGCTCGTGGCGGGTGCTCGGCGCCGTGCTCTACGTGACGCTCGAGCCGTGCGCGATGTGCGCGGGCGCGATCGTCCTCGCGCGCGTGCCGCGGGTCGTCTACGGGACGACCGACCCCAAGGCCGGGGCGGCCGGCTCGGTGCTCGACGTCCTCGCCGAGCCGCGCCTGAACCACCGGCCCGCGGTCGCGGGCGGCCTGCTCGCCGCCGAGTGCGCCGAGCTGCTGACGGACTTCTTCGGCTCGCGCCGGTAGGCGGCCTACTCCTCCGGCGGCTCCGCGGAGATGACGCCGAACACCGCTCGGTGGGGGTCGGCGAGGATCGCGATCCGGCCGACGCCGGGGACGTCGAAGGGCTCGACCATCGTCGCGCCGCCGAGCTCTCCCGCCTTCGCGGCGGTCGCGTCGGCATCGGGGACGACGAAGTAGATCGCCCAATTCGACGGCATCTCGGGCGGGAAGTTCTCGTCGTCCATGGCGAGCAGCCCGCCGACCATCTTCCCGTCGACCTGCCAGACGTCGTACTCGCGGTCGCCCGCGCCGTCCCACGGCGCCGCCGTCATCCCGAAGACCGCGGAGTAGAAGGCCTTGGCGTCCTGCGGCGCGCGCGTCATGAGCTCGTTCCAGCCGAGCGAGACCGGCTCGTTGACGAGCTCCGCGCCGATGTGCGCGCCCGCCTGCCAGATCCCGACGACGGCTCCCGTCGGGTCGATGAGGATCGCCATCCGGCCGGCGTCCATGACGTCCATCGGCTCGACGGCGACGTGGCCACCGGCCTCGGTCGCCTTGGCGGCCGTCTCGTCGGCGTCGTCGACGGCGATGTACGTCGCCCAGGCGGGCGGCTGCGCGGGATCCTGCAGCGGGCCGACGCCCGCGACGCGCTTGCCGCCGAGCGTGAAGATCTCATAGCCGCCCGTCTCCTCGACGGGCTCCGCCCCGGAGCTCTCCCAGCCGAAGAGTTCCCCGTAGAAGGCGGTCGACGCGCCGACGTCCGGCGAGGACAGGTCGACCCACGACGGCGTGCCTTCGGCGTAGCTCGTGCGCTCCGGCATGGTGCTGGCTCCTTGTGTGGAGGGTGGTACCGCGATCCTCCCACGTCACGGGCGCGCGGTTGTTGCCACCGATCTCCTATCCTCGACGTTGCCCGCGTGGTGCTCCGGAGGGGTGCGAGAGTGGTTGAATCGGGCGGTCTCGAAAACCGTTGTAGGGGCAACCCCCCTACCGAGGGTTCGAATCCCTCCCCCTCCGCTTCGAGCCCGGCGAGCCGTGCGGCGGCCGGTCAGGCGCCCGGCGGCCGGTAGTCGACAGAGCGCTGCGCGGCCGCGTCGACCTCCTCGGGCGTGAGCAGCACGGTCGTCTTGGTCGTAGCGCCGCCGGCGGCGTTGACCGTGAGCCCGACGGCCGCCGCGCTCTCGTTGTCGGGCAGGTCGACGATGGCGAACGCGTCGCTGTCGCCGAACGCGAAGTAGAAGGTCTCGAGCGTGCCGCCGACGCTTTCGGCGACCGCCGCCAACGCGTCGCGGCGGCTGCTGCCCCCCGCGCTCTGGACGCCCTTGACGCCGTCCGCCGTGTACGAGGCCTCGATCAGGAACTTGGGCATCCTCACACCCCGTCTCTAGACGTTGTTCGCCACCTTCTCACCGCGCGCAGCGCGGTGCAAGGCCGCCCACTGCCGGCCGGCAGCAGCGACTCGCTTGGAATGCGGCTCCTCCGTATTCGCACACCAGGCGCCGGCTGCAGTGCAGGTCAGAGCGGATCCGACACCGACAGCGGCGGCCCGACGACCTCGAGCGCCCCGGTCTCGCGGCCGAGCCGGACGAACGCCTCGACGCCCCGCTCGCTCTGCGGCAGCTCGCCGTAGCGGACGAAGAACTGCTCGAACTCCGGCGAGGCGGGGAGCACGGCGACGAAGAAGTGCCCGGGCCCGTCCCCGATGTTCTGCCACGTGTGCGGCGTCCCGCGCGGGATGAAGATGAACGACCGGGGTGGCGCGTCGACGAGCCGGTCGGCGAGCTTGGCCCGGAACGCGCCCGCCACGAAGTAGATGAACTCGTCCTGGTCGCGGTGGACGTGCAGGGGCGGTCCCTCGCCGACGGCGATGTCCGACGCGGCCGCCGAGATCACGCCGCCGCAGTCGTCGGACATGAGCTTGAACGTCAGGACGCCGCCGGCGGGGTTCTCGACCGACAGCCCCTCGTCGGGCGCGAGCGCCAGCGGTTCGATCGCGCGATCGGCCATGGACGGGTCCAGTCTCCAACCAGCCGCCCGCCGCGTCAACGCCGCCGAACGGCACTTGCCAGCCGGGCGCAACCGCACAACACTGCGCCACACGATGGCCAAGCCCAAACCCGAGCCCGAGCCCGAAACGGCGAACGGCGGCCGCAAGCGCCTCGACCGCAAGACCTTCGGCAGGGAGCTCGAGCGCCTGCAGCGCGAGCTCGTGCTCATGCAGGAGTACATCAAGGCCGAGGGCCTGAAGGTCGTCGTCGTCTTCGAGGGCCGCGACGCCGCCGGCAAGGGCGGCGTCATCAAGCGCATCGCCGAGCGCACGAGCCCGCGCGCGTGGCGGATTGCGGCGCTCGCGACGCCGACCGAGCGCGAGCGCACGCAGTGGTACTTCCAGCGCTACGTCGCGCACCTGCCGGCCGCGGGCGAGCTCGTGATGTTCGATCGCTCCTGGTACAACCGCGCCGGCGTCGAGCGGGTCATGGGCTTCTGCACCGAGGAGGAGCACCAGGAGTTCCTGCGCTCGTGCCCGGAGTTCGAGCGCATGCTCGTGCGCTCGGGGATCATCCTCGTCAAGTACTGGTTCTCGGTCTCCGACGCCGAGCAGGAGAAGCGCTTCCAGGCCCGCGTCAACGATCCGATGCGCCGCTGGAAGCTCAGCACGATGGACCTGCAGTCGCGCGCGAAGTGGGTCGAGTACTCGCGGGCCAAGGACGACATGTTCGCCCACACCGACATCAAGCAGGCCCCATGGTGGGTCGTCGACGGCGACGACAAGCGCCGCGCGCGGCTGAACTGCATCGCGCACCTGCTCTCGATGGTGCCCTACGAGGACGTCATCCCGCCGCCGCCGAAGCTGCCCAAGCGCCAGAGCGACGAGCACTACATCCGGCCGCCGATCACCGACCAGACGTTCGTGCCCGAGATCTACTGACCGGGGTCTGCGCGCCACGATCGCTTCGCGCGCGAAAGCTGCCGCTATCGTTCGCCGCCGCCGTGGCCGCCTACGACAAGCTCGTAGTCTCATGCGGACACCAGTACGAGGAGTGGCATGAAACTGCGTGACATGTATGCCCAAGACGGGCTGACGTTCTCGATCGAGTTCTTTCCGCCGAAGACCGAGGACGGGATCGACAAGCTGTTCACCGCGGTCGCGGAGCTCAAGGCGCTCGAGCCCGACTTCTGCTCGGTGACCTACGGCGCCGGCGGTTCGACGCAGGACGCGTCGCTGGGCATCGTCAAGCGCATCAAGCGCGAGTTCGGCATCGAGATCATGTGCCACCTCACGATCGTCAACCAGCCCAAGAGCGCGGTCCTGAAGGTCATCGAGGACATGTGGGCCAGCGACCTGCACAACCTCATCGCCCTCGCCGGCGACCCTCCCGGCGGCCCGAGCGCGCCGTGGGTCGCGCACGAGCACGGCTTCAACCGCTCCGAGCACCTCGTCCGGGCGGCGCGCAACTTCGAGCAGGACTGGTTCTCGGTCGCCGTCGCCGGCTTCCCGGAGACCCACCCGCGCGCCGCCAGCCGCGAATCCGACCTCGGCTATCTGCGCCAGAAGGTCGACGCGGGCGCCGACGTCATCATCACGCAGCTCTTCTTCGACAACGAGGACTACTTCCGCTACGTCGACGACGTCCGCAAGGCCGGCATCACGATCCCGGTCGTCCCCGGGATGCTCCCGATCCTCAACACCGCTCAGTGCCGGCGCTTCACGAGCCTCTGCGGCTCGAAGATCCCGCCGCGCCTCGACGAGCTGCTGACGAAGTTCGAGGACGACGACGAGGGCGCCCTGCAGATGGGCATCGAGTACTGCACCGAGCAGTGCCAGGGACTGATCGAGTACGGCGTCCCCGGCCTGCACTTCTACGCGCTGAACCGGTCGCGGTCGGTCACCGCGATCCACCAGAACCTCAACCTCGGCGCGCTCACCGCGGCTACAAGCTAGCCGCGGCGCGCGCACCGCTCGCCCGCCCGCTCAGCCGGCGAGCGTGATGGTGTCGTCGGAGCCCGTCTTGGACTCCTTCGACACGAGGACGCCGCGCGCCCCGGCGTAGGCCCCCGTGCCGCCGACGACGGCGCCGGTCGTCGTCGGGACGCCCGGGCTCGTGGTCGTCTGCAGCATGAGCGAGCCGTCGCGCAGCGCCAGGACCCCGCTGCATGCCAGCACGCCCTTCAGGAAGCTGGCGTTGCCGACCGTCGTGACGCAGCTCGCGTGGAGCCTGCCCAGACGCGCACCCGACGCGTCGGTCAGCGGGTTCGTGAAGACGATCAGGTCGCCGAGCGCGATCGAGCGCTGGTTGTGCGTCTTCGTGTTGCGGACGTGCTTGAACGTCGAGCCCTGCTCGAGCTCCTTCAGCACGATCGTCTGGCCGGCGGGCGCCTGGGCCTGCGCATCGGAGTCCGGCGACCCGGCGATCATGAAGAAGACGACCGAGAGGACGGCGAGGCCGGCGACGATGATCGCCGACAGCGCCATCCGCGTCCCGGGCGCGCCGCCCAGGCGCGCGCGCGCCTGCAGGCCGAGGACGATCGCCGCGATGCCGAGCGGGACGCCGGTCGTGAAGCCGCCTCCGGGAACGAGGTCCCACGTGATGACGACGCCGGGAACGGACAGCAGGGCGAGCACGAGCGCGAGCCCGGGGCGGGCGGCTGCAGGGGGGTCGAGGTCGATCGTCGGACGTGCGGACTGGGCGGATTGAGCGGACATCGGCTCCTCCTCGGGAGGGTTCGGAATGTCCTTCGAGACTGCCGCCGCGGCGGCGCCGTGCCATCCGGACGAGCGCTGAACCGCGCTCACCGCTAGTGCTGAGATTGCGTCGCCCGCAGATGCGCGAGGACGGCGAGCACGCGCCTGTTGCCGTCTTCGGCCGCCGTCACGTCGAGCTTGGACAGGACGTTGCGCACGTGGCTCTCGACGGTGTTGAGGCTCAGGAACAGGCGCTTGGCGATCCCGCCGTTGCTCAGGCCCTCGGCGATGAGCGCCAGCACCTCGCGCTCGCGCGCCGTGAGCTCGGCGAGCGGATCGTCGTCGCGGTCGTGACGGACGAGCATCGCCACGACCTGCGGGTCGAGCGCCGAGCCGCCGCGGCAGACGCGCTCGGCGGCCTCCATGAACTCGCCGACGTCCAGGACGCGGTCCTTCAGCAGGTAGCCGAAGCGGCCCTGCGCGACGAGCGCCACCGCATGCTTGGTCTCGATGTGCTGGGAGAGCAGCAGGACGGCGACGGCCGGGTGCTCCTCGCGGATGCGCCGCGCCGCCCGCGCGCCCTCGTCGCCATAGTCCGGCGGCATCCGCACGTCGACGACGGCAAGCTCGGGGCGGTGACCCGCGACGGCCGACAGCAGGGCGGTCGCATCGCCGACCGACGCGACGACCTCGTGGCCCGCATCCTCGAAGAGCCGCGCGAGACCGGCGCGCAGCAGCGCCTGGTCCTCGGCGATCACGACGCGCACGGCAGCTCCACGGTCAGCGTCGTGCCCGCGCTCGGGGCGCTGCGCAGCCGCAGCGTCCCGCCCTGCGCCGCGACGCGGTCGGCGAGCCCCATGAGGCCGGAGCCCTCGGCCGCCGCGGCGCCGCCGACGCCGTCGTCGGCCACCGACACGACGAGGCTGCCGTTCGCGCGGCCGGCCGACACGACGATCCGCGACGCGTGCGCGTGCTTGACGGCGTTCGTCAGCCCCTCGCAGACGATGAAGTACGCGGCGGCCTCGAGGCTGCCGGCGAAGCGCTCCGGGGTCGCGCGCACCTCGACGGGCACGGACGAGCGCTGTGCGAGCTCGCGCAGCGCCGGGCCGATGCCCTCGTCGAGCAGGCTCGGGCGCACGCCGCGCGCGAGCTCGCGCAGGTCGCCGATCGCGTGCGTGATCTCCGCGACCGCCCCGTCGAGGGCCTCGTCGGCCGCCCCGCTGCCGGTCGGCAGCTCGTGCTGGAGGTGGCGCAGCGCGAGGCCGATCGACACGAGCCGCTGCTGGGCCCCGTCGTGGAGGTCGCGTTCGATCCGGCGGCGCTCCTCGTAGCCGGCGGCGACGATGCGCGCGCGCGAGGCCTCGACCTCCTCGAGCTGGCGGCGCAGCTCGACGCGCAGCCGGGCGATCTCGATCGCCAGCCCGGCGGCCTCGATGACGCTCGCGAGCAGGTGGGGGCGCTCGTCGAGCGCGGGGTCGTGGACGACGACGCCCATCGGAGCGCCCCCGCGGCTGACGGGCGTGCGGACGCGCCCGTCGTCGGGCGCCACCCCGACGGGGTTGCCGCGGGCGTCGGAGTAGCGCTCGTCCGCGGCGAGCCAGTAGTGCAGCTCCAGGCGCGGGTCACCGAGCGTCTGCGCGAGGACGCTCTCGATCTCCTCGGGCGCGGTGCGGCCGCCGCGCAGATCGGCGAGGAACGCCTCGATGCGCCGCAGGGCGTCGTAGCGCGCCCGGGCGAAGCGCTTGTCGACGCCGCGCTGCACGCGGGTGCGCAGCGGCAGGAACGCCGCGGCGACCGCGAGCGTCGCGACGGCGGTCTCCCAGGGCGAGCTTCGGCTCGCGGCCACGCCGAGGGCGAGCGTGATCGCGGCGTAGGCTCCGGCCAGCAGGAGCGTCAGCAGGCCGTAGACGAGCGAGCGGTTGATGAGCCGGTCGATCTCGTAGAGGCGGTAGCGCAGGATCGCGACCGCCACCCCGGCCGACAGCGCGCCGGACATGACGAAGATCGATGCCGTGCGCGCCGCGTCGTCGCCCGTCGCGAGACCCAGCAGCAGCGCCAGCGGGATCGAGGCCGCGGAGAACATGAGCCACTGCAGCTGCAGGCGCTCGATCCCGCTCGCCCGCCGGAAGCGGACGCGCACCGCCGTCACGGCCGCGAGCAGCGAGAACAGGACGCCGAGCAGCGCGACGCCGCCGAGCATGCCGAGCGCCGCGGGGAGCTCAGGGAGCGGGTTGCGCACACCGGCGAAGGGCCCCTCGAACGGCCGCGTCATGCTCGAGACGATCACGAGCGCGAACGAGGCCGTGGCGCCGGCCGCGACCCGGCGCCAGCGCGGGGAGGGGAGGCGCCCGTCGGGGAAGACGAGCGCGATCGCGGTGACGGCGGCGAACAACAGCGGCCACGCCGACTGGTCGTAGAGCGCCGCCCAGCGCGCCCCGGGCAGGCTCCCGGGATGGTCGAGCAGCCCGTAGCGCGCGTAGCTCTCGGCGGCGCCGGCGGCCGCGATGATCAGCGCGTTGGCGAGCAGCAGGAGCCCGATCGGATGCCCGGGGCGCCGCACGGCGACGAGCAGGCCGACCGCGACGGTCGCGAGCACGAGGCAGATCCAGAGCCCGTAGACCCACCACGGGTCGCCGCTTGCGCCGGGCAGGAACTCCAGGACGCCCCCGAGCACCACGAGCGCCGCCGCGACGATCGCGAGGGCCCAGGGCAACGCGAGCGAGCGGCGCACGCGGCGATCGTCGCAGCGCGAGGGCGCCGCCACAACACGGCCAGCGGTGAGCCGGGTGCCTAGACCGCCGCGGGCGCGTTGAGGTGCGGGTACAGCGGGAAGCGCTCGGCGAGCAGGCGCGTGCGCTCGGAGAGCTCGGCGCGCTCGGCGTCGCCGAAGGCGCCGGTCAGCGCCTCGGCGATGACGCGTCCGATCTCGCGGAACTCGTCGACGCCCATGCCGCGCGTCGCGAGCGCCGGCGTGCCGATCCGCAGGCCCGAGGTCACCATCGGCGGCCGCGGGTCGTTGGGCACGGCGTTGCGGTTGACGGTGATGCCGATCTGCGCCAGGCGCTGCTCGGCGTCGGTGCCGGCCAGCGGCGAGTCGCGCAGGTCGGCGAGCACGAGGTGGACGTCGGTCCCGCCGGTCAGGACGTTGACGCCGACGTCGAGCAGTTCCTCGGCGATCACGGCGGCGCCCGCGCGCGTGCGCCGCTGGCGATCACCGAACAGCTCGGTGGCGGCGATCTTCAACGCGACGGCCTTGCCGGCGATGACGTGCATCAGCGGCCCGCCCTGCTGACCGGGGAACACGCAGCGGTTGATCGCCTTGGCGTACTGCTCCTTGCAGAGGATCATCCCGCCGCGGGCACCGCCGAGCGTCTTGTGGATCGTCGTCGTCACGACGTCGGCGTGGGGGACGGGGCTCGGGTGCTCGCCGGCCGCCACGAGGCCGGCGAAGTGCGCCATGTCGACCATGAGGATCGCGCCGACGCTGTCGGCGATCTCGCGGAAGCGCGCCCAGTCGAGCTGGCGCGGGTAGGCCGACCAGCCGCCGAGGATGAGCTTCGGGCGCGTCTGCTCGGCGATCTTCTGCAGCTCGTCCATGTCCACGCGCGAGTCCTCCTCGCGCACGCCGTAGGCGACGATGTCGTAGAGCTTGCCGGAGAAGTTGAGCTTCATCCCGTGCGTGAGATGACCGCCATGGTCCAGGCGCATCCCGAGGACACGATCGCCCGGATCGAGGAACGCCATCATCGCCGCGGCGTTGGCCGTCGCGCCGCCGTTGGGCTGGACGTTGGCGTGCTCGGCGCCGAAGAGCGCCTTGGCGCGCTCGATCGCCAGCGTCTCGGCGACGTCGACGAACTCGCAGCCGCCGTAGTAGCGCTTGCCCGGCAGGCCCTCGGCGTACTTGTTTGTCAGCGTCGAGCCCTGGCAGTCCATGACGGCCTGGGGAACGAAGTTCTCCGAGGCGATCATCTCGAGCGTCGTCTCCTGCCGGCGGGCTTCGTCGCGAAGCACCTGCGCGATCTCGGGATCGACCTCGCTGACGGGCTTGATGAAGTGGTCCGGCCCCAGATCGGTCATGCGACTGACGGTAGCAACGGCGGCGGCTCCGCCGGCACGCGGCTCAGCCGGTCGGCGTCAGCAGCGCACGGCCGGCGAAGCCGACGTTGCGCCCGAGGGCGAGCAGGAACTGCTTGTGCAGGAACGGCGTGGGCTCGAGCGCGTGGAGCGTCTGCGCCTGCGTCCACGCGTTGTCGCGCGCGGCGCCGACGCTCCAGTTGGCGACCATGTCGTCGACGCGCCCGAACGTCTTGTCGACGTCCTTGACGATGCCCGTCGTGAAGCGGGTCTTGATCTCGTCCTGGACGCGTTGCAGGACCGCGTCGACGGCGACGTAGTCGCGGTGCTGCGGCGTGTCGCGGTCGAGCTCGAAGCCGAGCTCCTTGCTCGTCGCGACGAGCGCGAGCGCGAGGTCGTGGTTGATGTGCGCGTTCATGCCCGCGATCGCGAACTGCAGCGGTGCGATGCCCTTCGTGTGGCGCTGCTCGAAGAGCGGCGCCCACGCCTTCGGGATCTCCCGCCCCCCGAGCGAGTCGTCGACCGCCGTGAAGTAGAGGTCGGCGAAGACGACGTCCAGCCGCGAGATGAACCCCGGCGCCTCGAACGTGTCGGCGCCGGTGTCCTTCGCGACGGCGCGCGTCACCGCGAGGTAGAGCTCGTTGAAGCGCGCGACGCCGTCGGACTCCGGCAGCGGCGCGGCGATGGCCTCCATGTGGGCCGCGACGGCGACGATCGGATCGACGTCGCCGCCGGCGTGCTCGGTGTTCCCCATGGGCGCGATGCTAGTTCGGTTGGCGTCGGTGGTGTGCCGGGAGGCGTGCGGAGCGCAGGCGTTTGCACCCTTCCTCACCGATGCAGTCAGCGCCCCGCACCCGGCAAGGGCCCAAAGCGAGCGCAGGGGGTTAGGTTCAGCGCCGTGGGACTGCTGCCCGACATCGTCACCCGCCCCGCGGCGCGCCTCGGCGCGGCGGCGCAGAACGCGCTCGAGGTCGCGCGCTTCGGCGGCCTGGAGACCGGGGAGGAGGCGGCGCCCTACGACGTCGCCGCGCGCGGCGCGATCCACCGGCTGCGCCGCTACTTCCCCGACGACGCGTCGGGCCCGGCGATCGTCCTCGTCCCGCCGATGATGCTCGCCGCCGACGTCTACGACGTCACGCCGTCCTCGAGCGCGGTGAGCGTCCTGCACCAGCACGGCGCCGACCCCTGGGTCGTCGACTTCGGCGCGCCCGAGCACGAGGCGGGCGGACTCGAGCGCACGCTCGCCGATCACGTCCTCGCCGTCGGCGAGGCCGTCGACCACGTCCGCGCGGTGACGGGCCGCGACGTGCACCTCGGGGGCTACTCCCAGGGCGGGATGTTCTGCTACCAGGCGGCCGCCTACCGGCGCGGGGAGGGCCTCGCGAGCATCGTGACGTTCGGGGCGCCCGTCGACACGCTCGGCGCGCTGCCGTTCGGCATCCCGGAGGAGATCGCCGTCCGCGGCGCCGGCTTCCTCGCCGATCACGTCCTGCGGCGCACGTCGCTGCCCGCCTGGGCCAGCCGCCTCGGCTTCCGCCTCCTGGACCCCGTCAAGTCGCTGCGCCAGCAGGTCGACTTCCTCCTCGCGCTGCACGACCGCGACGCGCTGCTGCCGCGCGAGCGCCAGCGCCAGTTCCTCGAGGTCCGCGGCTTCGTCGCCTGGCCGGGGCCCGCGCTGGCGGACTTCGTCGAGCAGTTCGTCGCCCACAACCGCATGCTCTCGGGCGGCTTCGTCATCGAGGACAAGCTCGTGACGCTCGCCGACATGGCGCTGCCGATCCTGACGGTCGTCGGCGAGGTCGACGAGATCGCCCCGCCGCGCGCGGTGCGCGCGGTCCGCCGCGCCGCGCCGCGGGCGGACGTCTACGAGCTGACGCTCCCGGCCGGGCACTTCGGCCTCGTCGTCGGCTCGACGGCCTCGCGGCGGACGTGGCCGGTCGTCGCCGACTGGGCGCACTGGTGCGACGGCGAGGGCGACCAGCCCGAGCAGGCGCGCCACCTCGCCGACGGCGAGCCCGATCCGCCGGCGCCGGCCGCCACGCGGGTCGCCGTCGGCCTCGAGCTCGCGGCGGGCGTCGGCCTCGCCGTCGCGCGCTCGGTCGCCGGGACGGCCGCGCGCGCCGTCGACATGACGCGCGAGGCGGCGCGCGTGCTGCCGCGCCTCTCGCGCCTGGAGCGCGTGCAGCCGGGCACGCGCATCTCGCTCGGCCTGCTGCTCGACGAGCAGGCCGCCGGCGCGCCCGGCGCCGTCTCCTTTCTCTTCGGCGATCGCGCCCACACCCAGGCGGCGGTCAAGGAGCGCATCGACAACGTCGTG
>DATJEE010000164.1:0-14291 GCA_035496995.1 Solirubrobacteraceae bacterium
GAGCGCGAGCTTGTCCTCGTGGATGTCGATCGCGACGACGCGCCCGCCGGCGATCGCCGCGTACTGGACCGCGAGGTGGCCGAGCCCGCCGATCCCGAACACCGCGACGAGGTTCGACGAGCGCGTCCCCGCGACCTTGACGGCCTTGTACGTCGTCACCCCCGCGCACGTCAGCGGCGCGGCGTCCAGCGGATCGATCCCGTCGGGAACCTGCACGACGTAGCGGCCGTAGGCGACGGCGTACTCGCCGAACGTCCCGTCGATCGAGTAGCCCATGTTCTTCTGCTCCAGGCATAGCGTCTCGCGCCCCGACACGCAGTAGTCGCACGTGCCACAGGCGTAGCCGAGCCACGGCATCGCCACGCGATCGCCGACGGCGACCTCGGTTACGGCGGAGCCCTTCTCGACGACGATGCCGACGCCCTCATGACCGGGCACGAACGGCGGTGCCGGCTTGACGGGCCAGTCGCCGTGCGCGGCGTGGATGTCGGTGTGGCACAGGCCCGTGGCCTCGACCTTCACGAGCACCTGTCCGGTCTCGAGCCTGCGCCGCGGGACCTGCTCGAGCGTCATCGGAGCGTTGAACTCGCGCACGACCGCGGCTCGGTAGGTGTCGGCGCCCGGCTCGGTCGCGTCGTTCTCGAGTGCGGCTACGGCGGGCTGGACATCGACGGTTGTCATGTGGGTCTCCTCGCGCATCGGGACTGCTCAAGTGGCTCGTCTTTGACCGTACGCTCGGCACCGTTGCGCCCACGCAGCGTCGCGCTCGCGTTGCGTCGACGTTGCGCGTCGGCACCGGCCGCGGAGATAGGGTGCGCCGGTGCCTCGGCCTCGACAGTCACGCTCGGTGGCGGCCCTGCTCGCGGTCGCCGCGCTGTTCGCTGCCGCGGTCGTCGCGACCGCCGGTGCCGCCGTGATCAGCGGCGGCAACAACGCCGACACGCTCACCGGCACGCCGGGCAAGGACCGCATCCGCGGCGCGGGCTCGCGCGACGTGCTGCGCGGCCTCGGCGGCAACGACCTGCTCAGCGGCGGCAACGCCTCCGACGTGCTCGAGGGCGGCGACGACAACGACAGTCTCGACGGCGGCTCGGGCAACGACAAGCTCTCCGGCGAGAACGGCAACGACTTCCTCTACGGCTTCACCGGCAACGACCGCCTCGACGGCGGGCCCGGCAACGATCGCCTCGACGGCTTCGACGGCGACGACACGCTGCGCGGCGGCGACGGCAACGACTTCCTCGGCGAGTCGCGCTTCGGCGACGACCGGCTGCTCGACGGCGGTGCCGGCGACGACGTCCTGATCGCCAACGCCGGCGCCGACAAGCAGGTGCTCGGCGGGGACGGCAGCGACCTGCTCTCCGGGGGCACCGGCGACGACGGGCTCGACGGCGGCGCGGGGGACGACGTGCTGTTCCCGGGCTCGGGGCAGTCGAATGGCCTGCGGTCGCTCGGCGGCGCGGGCAACGACGTCATCGTCGACACGGGCTCGGGCGACATCGACGGCGGCGACGGCAACGACACGCTGTGGATGGCGCGCGACGCCAACGGCACGCGGATGTTCGGCGGCGCCGGCGACGACACGTTCTACGTCGGCGCGTCGGCGAAGACCGTCGACTGCGGCCCCGGCAGGGACCACGTGATCCTCTCGGCCTTCGCCGCGCGGACGATCAAGGTCGGCGGGTCCCGGACGCGCTTCGCGGGCTGCGAGCGCACCGACCCCGGCGCCGACCTGTCCAAGGCCCCGACGCTCGCCGGATCGCTGCAGCACTGGCGCGCCGCCGGCGTCCCGATCGACGACGACACGATCGCCAAGGCCGTCGGCTACGAGCGCCTGTCGAAATGCCAGCTCGCCCGCAGGCGCTGCGCGCCGCGCAAGCGCGCGCAGCGCATCCTCGGCACCGGTCGTGCCGACGTCATCCGCGGCGGCGGCGGAGAGGACCTCCTCGAGGGCGCCGGTGGCAGCGACCGCCTCTACGGCGACGCCGGCGACGACTCGCTCTTCGGCCGCACCGGCAACGACCAGCTCGCCGGCGGCGACGGCGACGACGAGCTCGAGGGCGGCCGCGGCGACGACGTCCTGCGCGGCGGCCGCGGGCGCGACCAGCTCAACGGCGGCTTCGGGCGCGACCGCATCTTCGGCGGCCCCGGCGCCGACACGATCCGCGCCGTCGGCGGCAACGTCGACGTCATCGACTGCGGGCCGGGCACCGATCGCGTCGAGAAGGACTCGCGCGACCGCACGCGCAACTGCGAGATCGTCTTCTAACGTCGACCGAAGGTCGGAGCTTGCGACGACCGGAGGGCGAAGCCCGGTTACCTCACCGGGAAGTCGACGCCGTGCTCGTCGGCCGGGCGCGGCCCGAAGATGCGCCGCTGCGACGCGTCGATCGCCAGGTCGTTGATGCTCGCCTCGCGGCGGCGCATGAGGCCGTGCTCGTCGAACTCCCACAGCTCGTTGCCGTAGCTGCGATACCACTGGCCGGCGGCGTCGTGGCACTCGTACTGGAAGCGCACGCCGATGCGATTGTCGTCGAAGGCCCACAGTCCCTTGCGCAGCGCGTAGTCGAGCTCGCGCTCCCACTTCGCCGTGAGGAACGCGACGATCGCGGCGCGCCCCTCGAGGAACGTGTCGCGGTTGCGCCAGACGGAGTCCTCGGTGTAGGCGAGCGCGACGCGCTCGGGATCGCGCGTGTTCCACGCGTCCTCGGCCGCCTGGACCTTCTTCGCGGCGGTCTCGCGGGTGAACGGCGGCAGCGGCGGGCGGTCTGCCATGACCCGTCGAATCCTACGGAACGGCGATCGCGTCGTCGGCGATCGGCGCGTCGTCGGGATAGAGCTTCCCCGTCGCCACGGGCAGGTCGATCCGCGTCCCGTCGGCGCCGCCCGTGAACACCGTGACGTGCGGGTCGATCGTGAAGAGCGGGAGCTTGTCGTCGTCGGAGGTCGTGACCCTCAGGACGAGCCGGTCGCCGGGGTGCAGGTGCTGGGAGACCATGAAGCACGGCGGATCGAGCGCCATCCGCCTGCCCGGCGACACCGGCGTGATGTGATCGAAACCGCCTCGCAGCTGCGGGTTCATCGCGCACTGCGAGATGCGGCGCAGGTCGGCGCCGCGCGCGCTGTAGAGCGTCGCGATGAGGTTCAGCGGCGCGAGCGTCACGGCGCTCGCGAGCGTGAGCTTCGGCAGGCCGAGCAGGACGGTGTCCTGCGTGACCGGCGCCGAGGTGAACGTCACGCCGCCGGTCGCGAGGCCGAGGAAGCCGAGCGGGTCGCCGGCGAACGACGGCGCGCCGGCGACGGCGGGCCCCTCGCCGAGCGTCCCGTCGGCGGAGGCGCGCATCGTCAGCGTCCGCGCGGCCGGCGGCGGCCACGAGCGCGACGTGTAGATCTCGCTGCGCGCCTGGATCGCCGCGGGGGCGGTCGGCGCGTCGTTGAGGAAGACCTCGACGCGTGGCCCCGTCGTCACGCGCCGGCGCAGGAGCTGGCGATCGAACCAGGCGTGGATCGCGCCGACCCACTGCGCGCCGCGCCGGTTCGGGCAGCAGCCGATGCCGTGGTCCCACTGGCCGATCCAGACCTTGTCGCGGGCCTTCGGGCCGCGGTCGAAGAGCCAGTGGAGGTTCGCGATCCGGGCCGCCTGGTCGTTCTCGCCGTGGATGACGAAGACGCTGCCGGGGAAGTCGGCCGCGGCCTTCGTCGCGTCGCGCTGCTGGTGGTAGCGCGTGTTGACGCCCGCGAGCTGGTCGCCGGAGAGCAGCGAGCTGTCCTTCAGGCCGCAGCCGATCTGGAAGACGTACTGGCCGGCGTGCTCGCCGGTCATACCGCCGAGCACCGGCAGCTCGACCTTCACCGGCAGGTCGCGCTGCAGCGCAAGCTGCTGGTAGGCCTCGATCGGCCCGAGGTACTGCGCGTTGTACGGCACGCCGAGCTGCCACTGGTGGTCGTAGATCGCCGGCAGCCCGGCGCTCGGGACGATCGTCACGAGGCCCTTGGGCTTGAGCACCGTCGCCGCGAGCGGCGTCGAGCCGACGTAGGAGTGGCCGATCATGCCGACGCGCCCGTTGGACCAGGGCTGGCCGGCCGCCCACTCGATGGCGTCGCGCAGGTCGCGCTCGTCGGCGGGGCCGAGCGTGTTCAGGCAGCCGGAGGACAGTCCCGTGCCGCGCATGTCCATGAAGACGACGGCGTAGCCGCGCTTGGGGAAGAAGCCGGCGAGACCTTCGAGCCTGCCGTCCTTGCCGGGCAGCGGGACCATCCGCTCGCCGGTGCGCTCGTAGAGCGTGCCCTCGTAGGGGCTCGCCTCGAGGATGACGCCGAGCCGCCTGGCGCCCACGGGCTTGACGATCTCGAGGTGGATCTTCGTGCCGTCGCCGACGACGAGCGTGTGCGTCGTGCGCCGCACGTCGTCGTACGTCGGCTGCGACAGGCCCTTGATCGCCGTGTAGTCGATCGGCGTGTTCGGCGCGGCCGGGAACTTGCGCTTGGACTGCTTGAGCGGCTTGGTGGCGGCGGCGGCGGGGAGCACGGCGCCGCCGAGGCCGAGCGCGGCGACGAGGCCCGCCGCGAGAACCTTGCGCACGCTCACCGCGGCGATGCTAGTGGACCCGTCCGGACGCTCCGCCGGAGCGGGCCTCGAGCGCCAGCAGCGCCCGCTTGCGCTCCAGCCCACCGCGGTAGCCGGTGAGCTTGCCGTCGCTCGCGACGACGCGGTGGCAGGGGACGATGATCGGAACCGGCGTGCGGCCGACCGCGGCCCCCACGGCGCGCACGCCGTCGGGCCGGCCGAGCGCCCGCGCGAGCGCGCCGTAGGAGGTCGTCTCGCCGCAGGGGATCTCCAGCAGCCGCTGCCAGACGTCGAGCTGGAAGGGCGTCCCGCGGAGGTCGAGCTCGAGGTCGAACCGGCGCAGCTCGCCGGCGAAGTACGCGTCGAGCTGGGCGACGGCCTCGGCGAAGAGGTCCGGGGCGCGGGCCGCCTCGTCGCGCGGCGCGCCGTCGCCGGGGAACTCGAGCGCGGTGAGCCCGTCGGGCCCGCCGTGCAGCGTCAGCGGGCCGAGCGGGCTGACGTAGGTCGTCCAGCAGATGGGGGTCGTCGTCATGGAGGGCATGACCATTGAACGCGGCGGCGCGGCGGGGCGTGAGGTCAGGCGTCGTCGAACGCCTGCACGAGGCGCTTGGGCGCCTTGCGCCGCCAGGCCTCGGTCAGCAGCTCGCGGACCTGGTGGGGCGGCGCGGTGCGCAGGTCGACGACGACGCAGCTCAGCCGCGAGCCCCACCAGAACTCGGCGAAGGCCGCGGGGTCCTCCGCCGCCGCCGCGCGGATCTCGCCCTCGTCGACCATGACGCGCAGATGGTCGTCGTCGGGGACGGTCGCGAAGATCTTCCCGCGGACGCGAAACGACGGGAGCCCGTGGTGGTCCTGCTGGGCGGCCTCCGGCAGCGACAGGGCGAAGGCGTGGGCGGGGTGCACGGCGGCGTCAGGCGGGGTCGAGCGCCGGCAGGCCGTCGATGCTGCGGGCGTTGACCTCGGCGCGGCGCTCGGCGAGCGCCGTCGGGCCGCCGGTGCGCAGGCGCTTGGCGGCCGACAGCGCGTAGTGGTCGCGCTCGCCGTCGACGCTCATCAGCGGGACGCCGTAGCCGCAGGAGTCCGCGATCAGCTCGACGTCGACCGTGATGACGGCGCGCGTCGACTCCGGCGGGCCGAGGCTCGGCATGCCCTCGACGAGCTCGGCGAAGCGCGGGTCGTCCTCGCCGATGACCTCGCCGGTGCCGTGCAGGCGCAGAATCCGCGGCGGCCCGCTGAACGCGCAGAGCATCACGACGATGCGGCCGTTCTCGCGCAGGTGGGCGATCGTCTCGGCGCCGCTGCCGCCGACGTCGAGGTAGCAGACGCGCCGCGGCCCGAGGACCCGCAGCGCGCCCGCCGGGCCCTTCGGCGAGACGTTGACGTGCCCGTCGGCGCTCAATGGCGCGGTCGCCACGAAGAACATCGGCTGCTCGGCGATCCAGGCGGCCCAGCGCTCGTCGATCTCGTCGTAGGTGCGTCCCATCTCCGGAAGGTCTAGCAGCCGCTGCCGTCGGCGGCGCAGCTCTCGCCGCCCGCGGCGACCGCGATCGGCGGGTTCGCGGCGCGGGCCTGGCGCAGGAGCTCGGCGAGCTGCGCGGGCGGGTGCGCGCCGGAGGCGCCGATCGCGCGGTCGACGACGAAGAACGGCACGGCGTTGATGCCGAGCTGCTGCGCGGTGCGCTCGTCGGCGCGGACGTCGGCGGCGAAGCGGTCGCTCGCGAGCGTGTCGCGGACGTCGTCCTCCGGCAGGCCGACCTCGAGCGCGAGGCGCGCGAGCACGTCGTGGTCGCTGATGAGCTCGCCCTCGGTGAGGTAGGCGCGCATGATGCGCTCCGTCATCGCGTCCTGCAGGCCGTGCGCGTGGGCGAGGTGCACGATGCGGTGGGCGTCGAACGTGTTGCCGCCGCGGGCGCGGTCGAAGTGGAACTCGAGGCCGTCGCCGGCCGCGGTCTCGGTCATGCGGGCGTGCATGGCGACCGCCTCCTCGCGCGTCATGCCGTACTTGTCGGCGAGGTGCGTCGCGTAGTCCTTGTCGCGCTCGCGCGGGGCGTGGGGGTCGAGCTCGAAGCTGCGCCACGTGACCTGCACCTCGTCGCGGTGCTCGTAGGACTCCAGCGCCGCCTCGAAGCGGCGCTTGCCGACGTAGCACCAGGGGCAGGCGATGTCCGACCAGATCTCGACGTGCATGGCGCCCTCCAACGGTTGTTCAGACAACTACATTCAGCGTAGCGCGTCGCCACGCCAGGTACCGTTCGCGCATGGAAGTCCTCGTGGCATTCGTGATCATGCTGCCGTTCATCCTCCTCGTGACGGTGATCTGGCTCTTCGCCCGGCGCCTGAGCGCGCGCGCGAAGTTCATGCGGCTCGAGCGCGAGCGCCTGGAGTCACTCGTCGCCGGGCACGGCGAGATGGCCTCCGCCGAGACCGACGACGAGTAGACCCCGCTAGAGCGCGAGCCGCTGGACGAGCCAGTCGGCGAGCGCCGCGCGCTCAAGCGGGGCGGCGGCGGCGTCGCCGGCCGCGAACGCCGCCGCGTGAGACGCGATGAACGCGTTGACCGCGGCCTGCTCGGGCGCCGAGGCCGGATCGGCGCGCGCCGCCAGCGCCGCGCCGGCGCCATCGCGTACGTAGCCGACGGCGCGGGCCTCACGCGGCGCCAGGTCCGGCGCGCGGACGGCGGCGAGATCGGCGGCGGTCGCGCAGCCCGCGAGCGCGGTCGCGGCGGGGCACGGCGGCGCGAGCACGGCCAGCGCGCTGTCGCGGGCGCGCAGCGCGCAGACCTCGGCGAACGCGGCCGCGGCGTCCGCGTCCCACGCCGCAACGCGCGCGAGCAGCCGCCCGCGGTCGGCGACGAGCTTGCCGCAGTCGACCGCGACGGCGCCGTCGAGCTCGACGCGCCACAGCTCGGTCGCGAACCAGTCGGTGAGGTCCTCGGCGCGGCACGCGTGCACGCGCCCGTCGCACGCGCGCCCGCGGGAGACGGCCTGCAGCCACGCGCCCGGCTCGGCGCCGGCCGGGGCGGGCCAGGCGACGCGGGAGAACGGGCCGACGCGCCCCGCCCGCAGGAACTTGTAGGCGATCATCGCCTCGCCCTCCACGCGCGGAACGCCGGCAGCAGACCGGCGCCCGGCGCGTCGTCGGGTTCGTCGCCGGCCAGCAGGCCGAGCAGGTGCAGCGTGGTCTCCATCTGCCCGACGTGATTCGCGCACCCGCCGCAGAGGACGATGTGGCGCTCGATGTCGGCGCGCTCGGCCGGATCGAGGACGCCGTCGAGGAACCCCGTCAGGACCTCGACGAGCTCCCGGCAGGTGACGTGCGCAACGTCGGCCATCAGGCCGCCACCTCCTCGGCGAGGTAGCTCTCGAGCGCCGCGCGGACCTTGCTGCGGGCGCGGTGCAGGAGGATCCGCTGGTTGCCCGGGCTCAGGCCGAGCGCGTCGCAGACCTCCTCGGGCTCCCAGCCCTCGACGTCGCGCAGCACGAGCACGCTCGCCTGGCGCGGCGGCAGCCCGCCGATCGCGGTGCGCACGCAGGCCAGCGACTCGCGGCCCAGCAGGCGCTCCTCGGGCAGCGCGGCCCAGTCGGCGGGCGCGGCCGCCCAGTGCCCGCCCCAGCGATGGCCGGGCGCGAGGAAGCGCTCGGCGTCGACCGCGGGCTCGTCGCCGCGCTCGTCGCCGCCGATCGAGGAGAACGGCGCGCTGCGGTGCTCGCGCACGGCGCGCGTGCGCGCCCGGTTGCTGAGGATCTGGAAGACCCACGTCTTCAGCGACGAGCGGCCCTCGAAGCGGTCGATGCCGTTGAGGACCGCGAGCCAGGTCTCCTGCACGACCTCCTCGGCGACGGCGCGATCACGGACGAAGCTTCGCGCGAGCCGCATGAGCGGGGCCTGGTAGCGGCCGACGAGCTCGACGAACGCCGCCTCCTCGCCACGGCGCAGCGCCGCCACGAGCAGGCGCTCGTCCTCACTGCGGGCCGGTATCGCCACGGGCGCCACGGGCCGAGTCTCATCGATCGCGGCGGGCGATTCATGACGGGTTGGTGACGGCGCGTCAGGCTGCGCGGGGTGCCGGCACTGCGCGCGTCGCGCCAGTGCGCGATAGTGCCGCGGTGATCCTCGGCGTCAACGCCCCGCCGGCGGGCTGGCACGACCCCGCCGCCTGCCTCGTCGACCACGACGGCACGCTGCTCGCGTTCTGCGAGGAGGAGCGCCTCAGCCGCGCCAAGCACGCCGAGCGCAGCGGTCCGCGGCTCGCCGTCGCGCACTGTCTCGAGCAGGCCGGCGTGAGCTTCGGCGACGTCGATCTCGTCGCCGTCGGCTGGGACGTGCCGCAGGCAAGCCGGCTGCACGGCTTCGACTGGCGCCTGGAGGACACGCCGGCGTGGCTCGAGCAGTACCTCGGCGTGCGCTGCCCGTGGCGTGAGATGCCGGAGGTCCGCTTCGTCGGCCACCACCTCGCCCACGCGACGATCGCCTTCCACGCGTCGGACTTCGACGCGGCCGCCGTGCTCGTCATCGACGGCAACGGCGACGACGAGAGCATCTCGATCTACAAGGCCGAGCGCGGCCGCGCGCTCGTGCGGACCGCCGTCTGGCCGCGCTCGCACTCGCTCGGCTACCTCTACGACGCCGCCTGCCGCGTCGCGGGCTTCGGCCCGCTGCAGGCCGGCAAGCTCATGGGCCTCTCCGCCTACGGACGGGCAACCGGCGCCGAGCCGTGGGATCTGCTGCCCGGCGGCGAGCCGGCGCCGCCGCGGGACATCGACGCCGGCGACGGCTTCAACCGCTTCATCCACGCCTGGGGTGCGCACTTCGACCGCCTCGCCGGCGGCCGCCGCGTCGCCCGCCCGCGCGACGAGCTGCACCTCGACCCGCTCGCCGTGCAGGTCGCCGTCAGCGCCCAGGAGGCGGTCGAGCGCGTCGTCGTGCGCCTCGCGGCGCTCGCCCGCGAGCACGCGGGAACCGACAACCTCTGTCTCGCCGGTGGCGTCGCGCTGAACTGCAAGGCCAACGGCCTGCTGTGCGGGCCGGTGTTCGCGCCGCCCGTGCCGCACGACGCCGGGACGGCGCTCGGCGCCGCGTGGCACGTCGCGGCGCCGCGCCGCAACGGCCGGAGGATCTCGCCCTACCTCGGTCCCGCGCCGGGCACGCACGCCAACGGGGCGCTGCACGGGCTGCACCGCGAGCCGCTGTCGCTGGAGCGCGTCTGCGACGCGCTGGCGGGCGGCTGCATCGGGGCGATCGTCCAGGGCGCGGGCGAGATCGGGCCGCGCGCGCTCGGCCACCGCTCGATCGTCGCCGACCCCAGCACGCCGGAGATGCACGGGCGCCTGAACACGATGAAGTCGCGCGAGCCGTGGCGCCCCTTCGGCGCGGCCGCGCTGCGCGAGCGCGCGCCGGCGCTCTGGTCGCCGCGCCCCTGGCTGTCGGACTACATGCTCGCGGGGACGCCGGTGTCCGGCGCGGGGCGCGAGCGCATGCCCGCCGCCGTCCACGTCGACGGCACGACGCGCCCGCAGGAGCTCGACCCGGAGTCCGGCGACATCCTCGCCGACCTGTTGCGCGAGTGGGGCGATCGCGCCGGCGGGGCGCTCATCAACACGTCGTTCAACGGCCGGGGCGAGCCGATCGTCTCGAGCGCGGCCGATGCGGTCGCGTGCTTCAGAAAGCTCGGGCTGGACTTCCTCGTCCTCGACGGCGAGCTCATCGCCCGCGACGACGGGTGGTGGCGCAGCACCCGCTGATCCCAGGCGGCACGTGGTTACCGCGGCGCGCTGCGGATATGGTCGGTCGCGGTGAAGCCCGGTCCTGCGCAGGACATCTTCGAAGCGGCTCACGAGGCGTTCATCACGATGGACGCGGAAGGCGCCGTGGTCTACTGGAACGCGCGCGCGGAGGAGCTGTTCGGCTACACGCGCGACGAGGCGATCGGGATGATCGTCGCCGACACGCTCATCCCCGCCGAGCAGCGCGCGGCCCATCGCGCGGGCCTGCGGCGCTTCCTCGAGACGGGTGAGGGACGCATCCTCAACCGGGCGCTCGAGCTGCGGGCCTGCCGGCGCGACGGCAGCACGGTGCCGGTGCGGCTGACGGTGTCCGCGCAGCACACCGGTGCGGAGTGGGTCTTTCACGCGCTCGTGCAGGACACGTCCGAGCGCGCGGTGCTGCTGGCCGAGCTCGAGGCCGCGATGCGCGGGCGGGGGCCGGGGTTCGCCGAGATCCTCGACGTCCTCGGCGAGGCGATCACGATCCGCGACCGCGCCGACCACATCACCTACGCCAACCGGGCGGCGCTGGACCACATGGGCTTTCGCACGCTGCGCGAGCTCCAGGCCCGCCCCCCGGGCTCGATCATGGAGGACTACATCGTCGAGCGCGAGGACGGCGAGGCGCTGACGATGGACGACATCCCGTCGGTGCGCCTGCTGCGCGGCGAGGACCCCGAGCCGCTGCTCATGCGCACCGTCAACCGCGCGACGGGGAAGCTGAGCTGGAACCTCCTCAAGGCCTCCCCGCTGCGCGACGAGGCCGGCGAGATCGTCGCCACCGCGACGATCATCGAGAACGTCACGGCGGTGAAGACCTCGGAGCTGCGCAGCCGCTTCCTCTCGGAGGCCAGCCGCGCGCTCGGCTCCTCGATGGACTACGCCGAGACGCTGCGCAACGTCGCCTGGGCCGCGGTCCCGCAGATCGCCGACTGGTGCGCCGTCGACCTCGTCGACCCCGACGGGATGCGCGAGCAGGTCGTCGCGGCACACCGCGACCCCGACAAGCTCGCGCTCGCCGAGCGCCTGCGCGCGTACGAGCCCGAGCGCCCGAACCCCGAGCAGGGCCTCGGCCTCGTCGTCCGCACGGGCGAGTCGCAGCTGTACCCCGAGATCACCGACGAGATGATCACCCCGGCCGCCCGCGACCCCGAGCATCTGCGCCTGCTGCTCGCGGTCGGGCTGCGCTCGGTCATCCTCGTCCCGCTGCGCACGGCGACGCGGACGCTCGGCGCGATGACGCTCGTGAGCGCCGAGTCCGGGCGCCGCTTCGGCGAGGACGACCTGCGCTTCGCCGAGCAGCTCGCCGACCGCGCCGCCGTGGCGGTCGAGAACGCGCGCCTGTACCGCGCGCGCAGCCGCACGGCGGCGACGCTGCAGCGCAGCCTGCTGCCCGAGACGGTGCCCGAGATCCCCGGCTGGGAGGTCGCGGCGCTGTACCGCGCGGCGGGCGCCGATCCCGAGCTCGAGGTCGGCGGCGACTTCTACGACTTCTTCGAGACGCCCGACGGCTGGCTCGTCATCATCGGCGACGTCACGGGCAAGGGCGTCGAGGCGGCGACGCTGACGTCGCTCGTCCGTCACGGCGCGCGCTTCATCGGGCAGGCCGACGCGCGGCCGGCGGCGATCCTCGGGCGCCTGGACCTCGCGTTGCAGCAGCACAGCGCGTTCTCGCTGTGCACGACGCTCTGCGCCCGGCTGACCTCCGACGGCGTCGTCTTCAGCTCGGCCGGGCACCCGATGCCGCTGCTCGTCGGCGCTGGCGGATCGGTCCGCGAGGTCGGCGAGCCGGGCCGCCTGCTCGGGCTCGCCAATGCCTACGAGTGGCGCGATCAGCAGCTCACGGTCGCGCCCGGCGACACGCTCGTGCTCTACACCGACGGCGTGACCGACACCCGCGGCCAGCGCCAGCGCTTCGGCGACGCGCGCCTGCGCGAGCTGCTCACCGGCGCCGGCGCGAGCTCGCCCGCGGAGCTGCTGGCGAGCCTCGACGGCGAGCTCGCGTCCTTCCAGGTCGGCGCGCAGGCCGACGACACGGCGGTCATCGCGCTGCGCCGCGCGGCGGCGGCGTCAGTCGCCGAAGGGCAGCGTGTCGGTCACGCCCGAAAGCTCGAAGACCCGCTGGACGGCCGCCGGTCCCCGTCGCAGGCGCAGGCGGTTTGAGTCGGCGCGCGAGCGCGCGTGGGCCTCGAGTACGAGCCGTACGCCGGTGGAGTCCATGAACGTCAGCCCCGCGAGGTCGAGCACGATCACCCGGGCGTCGCCGGCCTCGGCTCGCGCGAGCTCCGCCTCGACGCGGTCGG
This sequence comes from Solirubrobacteraceae bacterium, assembly GCA_035496995.1. Classification (GTDB taxonomy): domain Bacteria; phylum Actinomycetota; class Thermoleophilia; order Solirubrobacterales; family Solirubrobacteraceae; genus CADCVQ01. The sequence goes on from DATJEE010000164.1 coordinate 12,633, forward strand.
CGGTGCCGATGTCGAGCTCCCCGGTCAGGCGGATGCAGTGCACGTCGCCGGTGCGGTCGGCCGCGACGGTCAGCTCGCCGAACGCGAGCGGCTGCGCGGCATGTGAGGACTCAGGCTGTTCAGGCATCGTCGGTGGCGCAGCTGCGGTCGTCCAGCGCCCGGCGGGAGCCTAGATCGGGGCCCGGCGCCTGTACACCCCCGCCGGGTAAAACCTTCGCTAACGATGCGGCTCGTGTCCGGATCGGCGCGTATGGGTAGGGGGCGTCCCATGGGGGATGCCATTCGCCCGTCGGCGACGCGCGCCGGCGTGAGCTTCGAGGTCGAGCGGCTCGAGCACGCGGGCGACGAGCTCGTCGTCAGCGGGCACTGGTCGGGGCTGCGCGGCGTGCGCTTCATGCGCCCGACGCTCGTCGTCGGCGATCGCGAGGTGCTCGCGACGCTCGAGCACAAGCCGTGGGCGCCGCGGACCGACCGGGCCTGGATCGCGGCGTTCCCCTGGACCGGCGGAACCCCCGACGCCGGCGACCTCGAGCTCGCGGTCGCGCCGAGCGTCACCGTGCAGCTCGGCCCCCCGCTCGACGACCAGGCGCCCGAGCCGGAGCCCGCGCTCGTGCTCCTGCCGCTGCCCGACGACCACGACGACGACGACGACGAGGCCGCCGACGCCCCGCCGCCGCTGACGACCGATCGCATGCGCGTGCGGCTGCTCGAGCAGGAGGTCGCGGACCTCACGCAGGAGCGCGACGAGCTGCGCTCCCGGTTCGACGAGGCGCAGGCGGCCCTCGACGCCGCCGATGCCGCCCGGGTCGAGCTCGAGCTGAGCCTGCGCCGCGAGCGCCGCGCCGCCGACAGCGCGGGCGAGACGCGCGACGAGGTCGCGCGCGCCCGCGCGGCGGCCGAGCGCGACCGCGACAACGCGCTCGCCCAGCGCGACGAGGCCGTCAAGGACCAGGAGGCCGCCGTGCGCACGCGCGCCCGGATGGAGCTCGCCGCCGCCGAGGCCGCCGAGGGCCAGGCCGCGGCCGAGGCCGCGCTGGATCGCGCGCGGGCCGAGCGCGACGAGGCGCACGCGCAGCGCGACGAGGTCCTGCTCGCCTACCGCGCGCTCCAGCGCCACATCCAGAGCGAGCGCGCGGGGGTCGACCGCGCCGAGCACCCGGCCGCCGAGGACGTCGACCTCGAGACGCCGCTCGGCGTGCGCACGATGCCCGCCGCCCGGACGATCATGGCCGAGCTCCAGCGCCCGAAGCCGTCGTCGAAGTTCGTCATCTCGCAGTTCGACGTCTGGGTCGTCCGCGTGCTCGGCAGCGTCGCCGCGGGCTGTTTCATCATGCTGCTCATCGCGATCATCCGCGTCTTCATCTAGGTCTGGCGCGCAGCACGCGGCTGTCGTCCGGCAGCCTCTTCGTGACGCGTGCGGCGTCGAGGTGCTCGAGCAGCGCCTGGGCGAACCTGCGCGAGGTCTGCAGCTCGTCGCGCAGGCGGGCGAGCGTGATCGCGCCCTCGGCCTCGACGATCGCCGTGACGCGGGCGGCGACGGCGGCGAGCGCGTCGGGGTGGGCGTGGAGGTCGCGGCCGATGCGGACCGCGAGGCCCGCGGCGCGCAGCGCCGGCAGCTCGGTGGCGGCGTCGCCGAGCTCGGCGAGCGACGGCGGCTCG
>DATJEE010000165.1:0-42488 GCA_035496995.1 Solirubrobacteraceae bacterium
CGGCGCGCGCGTTGGTCTGCGCGAGCGCGCGCAGGCCGGTGGAGTCCATGAACGTCAGCTCGCGGAGGTCGAGCACGAGCTCGGCGCCGGGCTCGGCGGTCGCATCGGCGATCGCCTGCTCGAACTCGGGCGCGCTCGCGATGTCGAGCTCGCCGGCGGGTGCGATGCGCGTCGTCCGGCCGGTTCGGACGACCTCCAGCGCGAAGGACGGGATCGACGACATCTCGCCCGGCAGCTTACCGGGGCAGTTAAAGGCCTTCGGGATGGCGGGCCACGAAGCCGCTGTTCGTCCGCAGCGACGCCTGCCAGCGCGAGCCCGTCACGCGCGTCCCGCTCGTGTCGAAGCGCACCCCGGCGACGACCATGTAGACGTGGGTGGGGTTCGTGTAGATCGTGATCCACTTGCCCGGCCCCGGCTTGCCCCAGCTCATGAGCCGGCCGGAGTCCAGCGGCCCGTTGAGCAGCCCGGCGGACGCCAGCGCGTAGGACACCGAGCCCGAGCAGTCATAGCCCTTGTCGAGCCACTTGCCGTGGCCGCCGCCCCAGAGATACGGCGTGCGCGCGATCGAGTTGCCGGCCTCGATGATCTGGTGGACCTCCTGGGGCGACTCGATCGGCGGCAGCGCGATGCCGTTCTTCAGGACCTCGGCGGCGCTGATCGCGGCGTTGCCCGTCGGGCTCGTCGAGCGCGCCGGCGACCGCTGCGAGCGCGACAGCGGGGCGGAGGCGCCGGCGAGCGGCGGGTGGTCGCTCGCCTTCTCGGTCGGCAGGGCGGCGGTCGCGGCGGTCTCGCCCGCGACGGGCTCGACGGCCTTGGGGCGCGTCTTGCGCGTCGGGAGCGCCTCGTATGCCGGCTGGGCGGCGGGCGACGACGCGCCCGCGTCGGTGCTCTCGCCGCAACCGGAGAACGCGAAGGCCGCGGCCGACAGCGCCACGACGGCGGAGCAGGGCCCGGCTATGAGCAGCAGACGACGGCGCACGACGCGCCCAGTATGCCGATGAACGGGCCCCGGTGACGCAGGTTTGGACTCATGGCCAGGCGTGTACCACCAGACCATGCGCTACTCCGATCCCTCCGACGTCCGCGAGCGCCTCGAGCTCCTGCGCGTCGAGCACCAGCTCGCCCGGTCGATCGGCCTCGACACGGACTCCGAGTACATGGCCGACCTCGAGCAGCAGCTCGCGACGCTCGAGGCCGCCTGGATCGGTGCCCGCGTGACGGAGATCGCCGTCACGCAGGCCCAGCACCTGGGTCGCCGGCAGGGCTGACCGCCGCGGCGTCGCGCTCGGCGCGAAAGCCGCGCAGGCGCAGGGAGTTCGCGACGACGAAGAGGCTCGACGCGGCCATCGCCGCGCCCGCGATCATCGGGTTGAGCAGGCCGGCGGCGGCGAGCGGCAGCGCCGCGACGTTGTAGGCGAAGGCCCAGAAGAGGTTGCCGCGGATCGTCGACAGCGTCCGGCGCGAGAGCCGCAGCGCGTCGGCGGCGACGCGCAGGTCGCCGGTGACGAGCGTCAGGTCGGAGGCCTCGATCGCGACGTCGGTGCCGGTCCCGATCGCCATGCCGAGGTCGGCCTGCGCCAGCGCCGGCGCGTCGTTGACGCCGTCGCCGACCATCGCGACGACGCGTCCCTGCGCCTGCAGCTCGCGGACGACGTCGGCCTTGCCCGCGGGCAGGACGCCCGCGATGACGTCGTCGACCCCGACGCGCGCCCCGACCGCGCGCGCCGTCGCCTCATTGTCGCCGGTGAGCAGGATCGTGCGCAGGCCGAGCTCGCGCAGCCGTCGCACGGCCTCCGCCGACGTCGGCTTCAGGCCGTCGCCGACGACGAACAGTGCCCGCGCCGCGCCGTCCCAGCTCGCGGCGATCGCCGTGCGGCCCTCGGACTCGGCCTCGACGCGGGCGCGCTCGAGCTCCGGCGGCAGGGCGAGCGACGGATCGGCGCTCTCCAGCAGCGCCGGGCGCCCGGCGATGATCGCGCGGCCCGCGACGGTCCCCTGGACGCCCATGCCGGGATGGCTGGCGAAGTCCTCGACCGGTGCCGGCGGGCCCGTCTCGAGGACGCGTGCCGCGCTCGCGATCGCGCGGCCGATCGGATGCTCGGAGCCGTTCTGCAGCGCGCCGACGAGCCACAGGGCCTGCTCCTCGGAGACGCCCTCGGCGACGCTGATGCGCTGCAGGTGCATCCGCCCGGACGTCACGGTGCCGGTCTTGTCGATGACGATCGTGTCGACGCGGCGCGTGGACTCGAGGATCTCCGGGCCGCGGATGAGCACCCCGAGCTGCGCGCCGCGGCCGGTGCCGACGAGCAGCGCCGTCGGCGTCGCGAGGCCGAGGGCGCAGGGGCAGGCGATGATCAGCACCGCGACGGCCGCGGCGAACGCCAGGCCCGTGTCGCCGGCGCCGACCCAGAAGCCGAGCGTCGCGGCGGCGATCGCGAGGACGATCGGGACGAAGACCGCGGCGACGCGGTCGGCGAGGCGCTGGACGGGCGCCTTGCCCGACTGCGCGGCGGTGACGAGGCGCCCGATCTGCGCGAGCGCCGTGTCGGCGCCGACGCGCGTCGCGCGGACGATCAGCAGCCCGCCGCCGACGTTGACCGTCGCGCCCGTGACCGGGTCCCCGGGCTTGACGTCGACCGGGACGCTCTCGCCCGTCAGCAGCGAGCGATCGATCGCCGAGACGCCCTTGTAGACGATGCCGTCGGCGGCGATCTTCTCGCCCGGCCGGACGATGAAGCGGTGGTCGACCTTCAGCTCCTCGACCGGGACGCGCTTCTCGACGCCGTCGGCATCGAGCACCGCGACGTCCTTCGCGCCGAGGGCCAGCAGCGCGCGCAGGGCGGCGCCCGCGCTGCGCTTCGCGCGCGCCTCGAACCAGCGCCCGGCGAGGAGGAACGTCACGACGACGCCGACGGCCTCGAAGTAGACGTTGCCGGCGTGCGCGCCGCGCTCGGGGATGAGCGTCAGCGTGTGGCGCAGGCCCGGGTCGCCGGCGCCGAGGAAGAGCAGCGAGACGACCGACCAGGCCCAGGCGGCGATCGTCCCGATCGAGATGAGCGTGTCCATCGTCGCCGTGCCGTGGCGCAGGTTCGTCCAGGCGGCGCGGTGAAACGGCCAGGCCGCCCAGAAGAGGACCGGCGTCGCGAGCTGCATCGAGATCCACTGCCAGTTGTCGAACTGCAGCGCCGGGACCATCCCCATCGCGAGCAGCGGGACCGACGCGACGGCGGAGAAGATCAGGCGGCGGCGCAGGTCGGCGACGGGATCGCGGGCGTGCTCCGGCGCGGCGGGGGTCGCGGACGGCAGGACCGCGCCGTAGCCGGCCTGCTCGATCGCGGCGACGAGGTCGTCGGGCGTCGCCGTGCCGGGCGCGAGCGTCACCGTCGCGAGCTCGGTCGCGTAGTTCACCGTCGCCTGGACGCCGTCGAGGCGGTTGAGCTTCTTCTCGACGCGCGCCGCGCACGAGGCGCAGGTCATGCCGCTGATCGGCAGCTCGAGGTGCTCGGCGGTGTCCGGCGCCGGGATGCTCACGGGGTGATCCTGCGGGTGAAGGCGGCGGTGTGCACGCGCCCGCCATGGCGGAACTGGAGGAACAGGCGGTAGCTGCCGGGCGCGCTGCCGGCGCTCGAGAACGCGATCTCGCCCGGGGCGCCGGTCGCGGCGAGCGGGTGGACGTGCTCGTAGGCGAGGTCGCTCGCGCGCAGCGCGACGAGGTGGCCGCGGGCGCCGAGGTAGGGCTGCAGGCCGGCGACGGGCGCGCCGCCGCGGCTGACGGTGAAGCGCACGGGGCCGGCGGCGGCGGCGTGCAGCGTCACGTCGTAGCCGTCGGTGTGGGCGGTCGTCGACGGGGCCGGCAGCGGGCGCGGCGTGGCGGGCCCGGGGGCGAGCAGGCCGACGGCGAGCGTGCGCCGCGCGCCGCCCGTGCTGAAGTCGGCGTAGGCGCGGTAGCTGCCGGCGGCGGGCAGCCGCAGCGCGGTCGTCCAGGCGCCGCTCGGCGTCTGCGTGGGGTGCAGGTGCTGGAAGTCCGCGAGGTCGCGCGAGACGACGACGAGGTGCATGCGCCGCGCCTGCTCGCGGTCGAAGTCGCGCACCGTCCGGCCGGTCTCGTCGGCGATCGTGAACGCGAAGCGGCCGGTCCGGCCGGCAGCGAGCTGCGTCGTCGCCGGGACGAGCAGCAGCCCGTCCTGCTGGGCCGAGAGCCCCGCGGGGGCGGCGGCGTGGGCGTGCGCGTGACCGGGCGCCGCGGCGTGCTCGTCGTGTGCGTCGGTGCCGGGATCGAGCGCCTGCCCGGCGAGGGCGGCGGCGGCGAAGACGACGGCGAGCAGCGCGGCGAAGGCCGCCACGCGAACGCCTGCGCTCATGCCTTCAGCGCGTACCCGGCCTCGTCGACGGCGGCCTTGATCGCGGCGTCGTCGAACGTCTCGCCGGCCACGGTGAGCTGCTTGAGTTCGAGATCGACGTCCACGGCGCGGACGCCCGGGACCTGCAGGACCTCCTCCATGACGGCCTTCTTGCAATGGCCGCAGGTCATGCCGGTGACGGTGTAGGTGCGCTTGGGAAGAGACATTGGGCACATTCCGATCGATACGGGACGGGGGTATTGGCGCGACCGCGCATAGTATACCCCCATGGGGTACGCTAGTCTCTAGCTCGTGGCCACCGCCGAGGACCAGCCCCAGCCCCCGCAGCGCGGGTACACCGCGAGCAAGGACCAGCTCCTCGCCCGCCTGCGGCGCATCGAGGGCCAGGTGCGCGGCATCGAGCGCATGGTCGTTGACGACCGCTACTGCATCGACGTGCTGACGCAGATCTCGGCCGCGCAGGCGGCGCTCGACAAGGTGGCGCTCGGGCTCCTCGACGAGCACGCGCGCTCCTGCGTGCTGCATGCCGAGGGCGAGCTGCGCGCCGACCGCACCGACGAGCTGATGGCCGCCGTCGGCCGGCTCGTCAAGCGCCGGTGAGCGCGCCCGAGCTGTCCGCGGCCTACGCCGCCACCGCCGAGCGCTGGCACGACCTGCGCGCCGACGCGCGCGCGGCGAACCCCGTCTTCGACGAGAACGCCCGCCTGGCGGCGCTGCTGCGCGCATCGGAGGAGGGCCGCGCCGCGATCGCGGAGCTCATGGCCCACCCGGCGAGCGGCGTGCGCGTCCTCGCGGCGGCGCACAGCCTCGACTGCCCCGCCGCGAGCGAGCGCGCGGTCGCCGTCCTCGAGGCGCTCGAGGCCGGCGCGGGCCTGCACGCGATCGCCGCCGAGCACGCGCTGGCGGAGTTCCGCGCGGGCACGCTCGAGCTGTAGCCGTCAGCGCGCGGCGGCCGCGTCCGCGTCGTCGCGGTGCACGCGCAGCGCGAGCGCGAGCTCGAAGCGCGCCTCGGGATCGTCGAGCGCGGGGCCGAGCGCCTCGCGCAGCTGCGCGAGGCGGTAGCGCACGGTCTGGGGGTGGACCTCGAGCGCGCGCGCCGTCTCGTCGATCCGGCCCTGGAGGTCGAGCCACGCGCGCAGCGTCTGCAGCAGGCGGCCGCGCGGGCCGGGCTTCATCGCGTCCAGCGGCGCCAGCCGCGCTTCGGCGAGCTCACTCGCAAGGCGGGTGTCGGCGTGCAGAAGCAGCTCGGAGGCGTGCTCGGTCGCGACGACGAGCCCCTCGCCCGTGAGCGCGCCCGCGGCGCGCAGGTCCAGCGCCCGGCGCGCGCGCTCGACGCTGCGCGCGGCGGCCGTGGCGGGGACCGTCGGCCCGAGGGCGGCGGCGCGCGAGCCGACCGCCTCCTGCACCGCCGCACGGCGCCGGGGAGCGTCGGGATCGCCGACGAAGGCCAGGACGCGGCCGCGCCCGCCTGCCGGCGCCGTGTCGCCGCTCTCCAGCACGCCCGCGAGCGTGCCGGGCCCGAGCCGGCCCGCGAGCCGCTCGGCCTCGATCCCCTCGACGACGAGCGCGGCGAGCCGCGACGGCGGCGCCCACGCCGCGCGCACGGCCGCGGCGCGGACGACCTCCGGCGGCGGGGGCGGCTCGGAGGCGAGCAGCAGCACGAGCTGGGCGCGCCGGCGCTGGCGCTCGCCGGCGGCGGCCGACTGCTCGGTCGCATAGCCCTCGATCGACTCGCCGGAGATCTCGTCGATGTAGGCGAAGATCGCCTCGCCGAGGCGGTAGAGCGTCTCGGGCTCGAGGCCCGCGCGGGTGCCCGCCTCGACGAAGCGTCGCCACGCGATCTGGGCGCCGACGCGGTAGGCGGCGAGCAGCGCGCCGAGCGTGCGGCCCTCGCGCATCTCCAGGCGGCCGAGCTCGACGTAGATGCGGCGGTCGCGGTCGCTGACCGAGCCGGACTGCTCGATCGAGTCGACGAACCGCCGCAGCGCGCGCTCGGTGCCGTAGCGGACCGTGACGCCGAGCCGGCCCTCGAGCGGGCGCGAGTAGTCCGGCACCTCGCGGCCGATGGCGCGGATCGTCTCCGCGGCCAGGTCCGGCAGAACCGGGCGCAGAACGGCTGCAACCTCGGGTGGAATCCCCTCCATTTGCGCTAAACCTACACATTACGCGCCCAATTGCCAGAGGTATGCCACAAGAACTGGCCAAAGGTTGGTCAGTAGCCTCAATTGCATGCCCAAGCTCACCAAGTACGCAAATCTAGGCGCCGTCGTGCTGCCGTTCATCGCCTTCGTCGTCGCCGTCATCCTGCTGTGGAACAAGTCCGTCGACGCGATCGACATCACGATTCTCGTCGTCATGTACACCGTCACGGGATTCGGGATCACGGTCGGTTATCACCGGCTCCTGACGCACCGTGCGTTCCAGGTGAGCAAGCCCGTCGAGTACGCGTTCGCGGTCGCCGGCTGCATGGCCGTCGAGGGCCCCCCGATCGCGTGGGTCGCCGACCACCGCCTGCACCACGCGCACACCGACGAGGAGGGCGACCCGCACAGCCCGCACGTCGGCCACGGCTCGGGGATCATGGGCCTCTGGCACGCGCACAGCGGCTGGCTCATGAAGACGCAGGGCGGCGCGGAGTTCCGCAAGTACGCGCCCGACCTCTGCGAGGACAAGGGCATGCGCTGGATCAGCCGCAACTTCCTCGCGATCGCCGGTGTCGGCCTGCTGATCCCCTTCGTGCTCGGCTTCGTCCTGCACGGCTTCTCGATCACCGCCGCGCTCTGGACGCTGCTGTGGGCCGGCTTCGTGCGCATCTTCTTCATCCACCACGTCACGTGGTCGATCAACTCCGTGTGCCACTTCTTCGGGCGCCGCCGCTTCGACGTCGAGGACAAGTCGACGAACGTCGCCTGGCTCGCGATCGTGACCTTCGGCGAGTCCTGGCACCACAACCACCACGCCTTCCCGCGCTCGGCGCGCCAGGGCCTGGGGCGCTTCGAGGTCGACCTCTCCGCGATGCTCATCTGGACGATGGAGAAGGTCGGCATCGCGACGAACGTCGTGCGGATCACGCCCGAGCGCCAGAAGGAGAAGCTCGTCGGGGCGAAGTCCGCGAAGACCGCGGCGGCCGCCTGATGTAGGGGCATTGCGCCGCAGCGATAGCGTTGCGGCGCAGAGTGAGCGCCTGGGATGACGACGTCGGCGGGGAGCAGCTCGAGCTCACGCTCGGGCCGCTGTACCTCGTCATCGTCGACGATCGCGTGAGCAGCCAGCTCACGGGCCGCGCCGAGCGCACGTACCGCTCGCCGGCCCAGTCGCTCGAGGACGCCCGCCTGCTCGCCGCGCTCCTGCTCGACCGCGGCGGCGACCTCGAGGGCGACGGGCCCTGGCGGCGCCCGCTCGCCGGCGGCCTGCGGCGCGTGACGATCGTCCCGGCGCCGGTCGGCTCGCTGGGCCGCTGAACGCCTCCCCCCATGCGGGGGGAACACATGTTGTTCTCGCGCGCGGTTGTTCACGCTTGACGCATGAGCTCGCAACGGCCGCTACCGAACCGCCACCACGCCGCGCGCCTGTCGGTGCTCGACGGGTCGTTTCTGCGCGTGGAGTCCGCCCGCGCCCACATGCACATGGGCTTCAGCACGGTGTTCGCCGCGCCGTCGGACGGCCCGCGTCCGTCCGTCGAGGCCCTGCGCGAGCGCGCGGCGAGCCGGCTGGACGAGGTGCCCTGGTGTCGCTGGCGCCTGGACGGCGCGCCGCTGGGCCTCTCCGAGCCGCGCTGGGTCGCCGACACGCGCTTTGACCTGCGCGCCCACATCATCGAGCTCACGCCGCCCGAGGATCGCGTGACGTACGAGAGCTTCGAGGCCCTGCGGTCGTCGTTCTTCTCCACGCCGCTGGACCACGCGCGGCCGCTGTGGCAGGTCTGCCTCGTCCCGCGGCTGCGCGACGGGCGGGTCGCGCTCATCGGCAAGGTCCACCACGCGCTCGTCGACGGCATGGGCGCACTGCAGTTCGCCAAGCTCATCTTCGACACCGAGCCCTGCCCTGAGCCGCACCTACCGCAGCCCGAGGCGCGGCCCTGGCGCCCGCGCAGCCGCGCCGGCCGCGTGGGCTGGACGCGCGACGCAATCGCCCAGACGCTCGGCGACGGCGTCGGCGTCCTGCGCGAGGGTGCGCGCGCCGTCACCCGGCCGGAGGCGACCGCCGGCAGCGTCCTGCGCCGCGCGCGGCTCATGATCGAAGCGGTGCGCGAGGACGTGCTCCCGCCCGCCCCGCCGTCCGCCCTGAACGCGACGATCGGCGCGCGCCGCACGCTCGTGGGCTATCGCGCCGGCCGCGACGAGGTGCGCGCCGCACGCGCGGGCGGCGGGACGCTCAACGACATCGGCATCACGATCGTCGCCGGGGCGCTGCGCGCGCTCGCGTTGCGTCGCGGCGAGGCGCCGGATGCGCCGCTGAAGGTCATGATCCCCGTCAGCACGCGGCGCATCGAGGACACCGCGGGCGGCAACCAGATCGCGATGGTCAGCATGCCGCTGCCGGTCCATCTGGCGAGCGCGCGAGCGCGGCTGGACTGCGTCCGCGAGCAGACCCGCGAGCTCAAGCACACCGACCGGCCGGCCGGCGTGAAGGCGCTCTACGAGGCGGCTGCGCTCGTGCCGCCGATCCTGCGCTCGCCGGTCGCGCGGGCATTGTCCGGGCCGCGCCAGTTCAACCTCACGATCTCCAACCCGCCGGCGCCGCGGGGCTCGCTGTACCTGCTCGGGTGCGAGATGCAGGAGGTCTACAGCGTCGTCCCGATCCCCCAGGGCCACGCGCTGGCCGTCGGGATGACCCGCTACCGCGGCGAGCTCTTCGTCGGCTGCTACGCCGATCCCGACGCGCTCGAGGACGTCGGCGACCTGCCGCGCCTGCTGGAGGCCGAGCTGCGCGCGCTGGCGGCGGCCGCGCCGCCGGCCCCGGTCGCGGTGCGCTCCAACGGCAACGGTCGTCGCCGCGGCGTGCTCACCACCGTCTGACCGCCTACGCCGGCAGCTCCTCCGCCAGCCCGAAGGTCGCGTAGACCGCGGGCGTCATGACGCCCTCGACGCCCTCGCCGAAGCGCTCGTAGAGCCACGGCGCGAGGAACGCGGTGACCTCGTGCACGAGCTCGCCGCGCAGCGTCAGGATGTCGAGCACGGCGATGCGGTAGGCCCCGCGGTCGGGGTCGAGGATGTAGCAGCCGACCGCGAGCTGGCCGTTGGCGCGCGTCGGCACGTGGCGCCAGTCCGGTGTCAGCCCGTAGTCCGTGAGGAACCCCGAGACCGCCGCCCGGCCGCGGAACCACACGGGCAGCGGTGGCATCGACCATGTCGCGTCCTCGGTGAGCAGCGCGAGGACGCGCTCGACGTCGCCGGACTGCAGCGCCGCCATGTAGTCGTCGACGATCTGCGTCAGCCGCGCGTCGCCGACGGCCCGCAGCGTCTCCTGCTGGCTCTGGTCCGGGAGCTTCTCGTCGACCGCCTTGCGCGCGCGCTGCAGGGCGCTGTTGACCGACGCGACGCTCGTCTCCAGCGCGTCGGCGACCTCGCGGGCGGAGAACCCGAGCACGGCGCGCAGGATGAGCACCGCGCGCTGCTGGGCGGGCAGGTGCTGCAGCGCGGCGATGAACGCGAGCTCGACGCTCTCGCGCTGCTCGTAGCTGGCCTCCGGCGAGGCGAAAAGGTCCCCGCCGAGCAGCCCGTCTGGGTAGGGCTCGATCCAGACGGACGCGGCGAGCGGCGCGCCCGGCGAGTCGTGCGGGTCGGCGCCGGGGCCGTAGTCGATCGGCAGCACGCGCTTGGGCCGCTTGCCGATCGTGTCGAGGCACGTGTTCGTCGCGATCCGGTACAGCCACGAGCGCAGCGAGCTCTTGCCCTCGAAGCGGCGCATCCCGCGCCAGGCGCGCAGCAGCGCCTCCTGCAGCGCGTCCTCGGCGTCGTGGACGGAGCCGGTCATGCGGTAGCAGTGGGCGTGCAGCTCGTTGTGGCGCGGCTGGACGAGGCGCTCGAAGGCGCGCTCGTCGCCCTCCCGGGCCGCCGCCAGCAGCTCGCGTTCCTGCACCGGGGAGATCGCCATCACTCCGTTTCACCCTACCCGCGATGAGTCTGGGCCTCGGGCGCAGTCGCTATGCGCACAACAGCGATGACCCCTGCCCGCCCCAAGCCCGTCGTCCACCTCGAACTGCACACCGCCGACCTGCCCGCCGCGTGCCGGTTCTACGCGGATCTCTGCGGCTGGCAGGCCGAGCGCGTCCGTGCCGCGGGCGGCACGTACTGGGCGCTCGGCCTGGACGGCGGCTTCGGGGGCGGCGGCGTCGTGCAGTGCGAGACCGCGCGGCCGCTGTGGCTGCCGTACGTGGAGGTCGCCGACGTCGCGGCGGTCACCGAGCGCGCGCTCGAGCTCGGCGCGGCGGTGCGCCTCGCGCCGCGCGAGGGCCCGGCCGGCTGGCGCAGCGTCGTCGCCGCCCCGGCCGGCGGCGAGGTCGCGCTCTGGCAGCCGAAGGACTCGAACCGGCGCAGGAAAACGCGCCGCGACCGATGAGTTCGGCGACCTCGGCCGGTCTGTGTTGGAAAATGGCCCCTCGAACCCAGGAGAGGACGCGATGACAACCGCCGACATGTCCGACCGCAGCCGCTGGATCGCCCTGTACGTCCTGTGCGCCGGCATGCTGATGATCGTCCTCGACGTCACCGTCGTGAACGTCGCGCTGCCCTCCATCCAGGACGACCTCGGCTTCTCGCAGTCGAGCCTCGCCTGGGTCGTCAACGCGTATCTCATCGCCTTCGGCGGCCTGCTCCTGCTGTCCGGCCGCTTCGGCGACCTGCTCGGGCGCAAGAGCGTCCTCATGTACGGCCTCGGCCTCTTCACGCTCGCCTCGCTGCTGTGCGGCCTCGCGTGGAGCCAGGAGACGCTCGTCGCGGCGCGCTTCATCCAGGGCATCGGCGGCGCGATGAGCTCGGCCGTCATCCTCGGGATGATCTTTACGATGTTCCCGGAGCCGCGCGATCAGGCCAAGGCCATCGGCGTCTACGGCTTCGTCGCCTCCGCGGGCGGCTCGATCGGCCTGCTCGCCGGCGGCGTGCTGACGCAGTCGATCAACTACCACTGGATCTTCTTCGTCAACGTCCCGATCGGGATCGTCACGGCGCTGCTGGCCCAGCGGCTCGTCCCCCACGACAAGGGCATGGGCTTGCGCCAGGGCGCCGACGTCCTGGGCGCGGTGCTCATCACCACCTGCCTCATGCTCACCGTCTACACGATCGTCAAGCCCGCGGCCGAGGACGGCTGGGGCTCGGCGCAGGCGCTCGGCCTGCTCGCCCTGGCGCTCGCGCTGCTGGCCGCCTTCGTCGTGCGCGAGTCGCGCGCCGCCACGCCGCTCGTGCCGCTGCGGATCTTCCGCTCGCGGACGCTGTCGGGCGCGAACGTCGTGCAGGCGCTGACGGTCGCCGGGATGTTCGGGATGTTCTTCCTCGGCTCGCTGTACCTCCAGCGCGTCCTCGGCTACGACGCTCTGCAGATCGGCCTGGCGTTCCTGCCCGGCACGCTCATCATGGGCACGCTGTCGCTGAAGTTCTCCGAGCCGCTGATGATGCGCTTCGGCGCCAAGCGGTGCCTCATCCCGGGCCTCGTCCTCGTGGCCATCGGCCTGCTGTTGTTCGCCCGCGCCCCGGTCGACGGCCGCTATGTCGTCGACGTCCTGCCGACGATGGTGATCATGTCCGTCGGCATCGGCATCTCGTTCCCGCCGCTCATCGCGCTGGCGATGGCGAGCGCGCCGCCGCAGGACGCCGGCCTGGCCTCGGGCGTCGTGAACACCTCGGCGCAGATCGGCGGCGCGATCGGGCTCGCCGTCCTGGCGACCGTCTCGGCCTCGCGCAGCGGCCACCTCCTGGCCTCCGGCCACTCGGCCCCCGAGGCGCTGACCGCGGGCTACCACCTCGCGTTCGTCATCGCCGCGGGCCTCGTCCTCGCCGCGCTCGCCGTCGTGCTGCTCGTGCTCGAATCCCCGCAGCCGGCCCCGCACGGCGCGGGCGCCGCGGACCCGCACGAGCTCTCGCCGGCGGCGCGCGCCGAGGTGTACTCCGAGGTCGGCTAGCGCCGGCCCGCTCGCCGACGGGGGCTGTGTCGGCGCGCGAGAACCGCGGCGCGTACTACAGCGACGAGGCCAGGGTGAGCTGCGCGCCGAGGGCGATCCGCCCGGCGCGGGTCGACCGCGTTGGCCCGCGTGTGCCGCGGGTCCGGTCCCCTCGCTGCTTTCAGCGCGCCGCACCTCGCCGGCGAACCGGCTCGACCACCAGCCGATTTCCGCCTACCGACGGATGACGCCGGCGCTACGCGGTGCTCGCGCCGCTGCGGCGCAGGACGCTCGTCGCCCTGGCGGATCGCTGCGTGGCGGTGATCCGCAGCGCCGGCGCCGCGCGGCCGCGCCGGGAGAGCCGGAAGCTCACATGCGCGACCTGCCGGCGGACCCGGACCGAACGCGCGCCACGGGCGACGACGCGCCCGTTGCGCACCGCGGTGTAGCTCACGCGCACCGGCGTGCTCGGCGCGCCCGCGGCCACGCGGACGTCGACGATCAGCCGGCCGTGCGAGACGCGGCGGCTGATGCGCAGGGTGTGGCGCCCGTCGGCGCGCTGGACGCCCGTCAGCGGATCGGAATCCTGCGAGGCCGGTGCGGCGATGAGATCGGGCGCCGCGCCGACGAGCCACGCCGTCGCCGCGTCGCGGAAGGCCGCGAGGCCGGGCTTCGCCGTGCCGTCGCGCCGCAGCAGGCCCGCGTGCAGCGGCCAGAGGTCGGCCTGGCCCGGGTTCGTCGGGACGTCGCGCAGCCGGAACATGATGTAGCCGCGCAGCCCGAGCTCGTCGCGCGAGCCCTGCAGGAGCGCCAGCGTGTCGTGGATGACGGTCGCGTGCGCGGCCTCGGAGACGGTGATCGTCGTCCGCGGCCCGCCGGTCGCCCAGCCGAACTCCGTCGCCCACAGCGGGCGGCCGGGGTCCCCGAGCCGGTTGAGCTCGTCGCGCGCCCCCTGCAGGACGCTCAGCACGCCGGCGGCGGTCGGGGCGTACGGGTGGATCGCCATCGTGTCGTACGTGCCGCGGGCGCCGGCCGCGTACATCCCGTCGAGAAACTCCGCGATCGTGTAGCCGCCCTCGAACGGCGGCAGGCCGGCGGCGACGACCTCCGCGGTCGGATCGGCGGCGTGGATCGCGGCCGAGACGGTCTTCAGGAGCAGCGCGTAGGCCGCCGGATCGGGGCCGCTCGCCCAGAAGGCCGGGATGTTCGGCTCGTTCCAGACCTGCCAGCTCTTGATCGGCACCGGGGTCAGCGAGCGATGCGCGGCCCAGAAGCTGCCGCTCGGCCCGTAGCGCTGCACGAGCGCGGTCGCGAGGGCCGCCATCGCCGCCGGATCGCGCGGCGGGTACATCCCGCGCGAGCCGCCGCGGGCCGGCGCCGTGCTGCGCCAGGCGGGCGGGTTCATGATGACCGGCAGCAGCTTCAGCCGCGCCTTGGCCGCGGCCGCCACGACGTGGTCGTAGACCGTGAAGTCGAGGTGCCCCTGGCTCGTCTCGATCCGCGACCAGTAGAACGGCTGGCGGACGATGCCGACGCGCGCCTGGATGTCCGTCGTCGCGGCATCGGCCCAGGCGGACGTCTCGAGCTCCTCGCTGTAGATGCCGACCGAGTCCGTGCGCAGGATCGCGCTCGCGTCGGCCGACGCGACGCAGGCCACGAGCCACAGGGCCGCGCAGGCGACGACGGCGACGGCCGTGCGCAGGCAGCGAGAGGTCGAGCGGGTGGGCATGGCGCGGTCATCGGCCGGGCGGGCACGAGGACACTGGCAACAGTCATCGGGATGGCCGGATATCCGGCCGGTGACCGCCCCTCAGGCCTTGCGGCAGCGCACCTGGTAGATCGAGGTGAAGCCCGTCTGAAAGCCGCTGCGGGCGGCACGCAGGTACAGCCGCCAGACGCGCATGCGCTCCGCGCCGGCAAGCCGCTCACCCTCCTCGGCGTTGGCGTCCAGGCGCGTGAGCCAGTGCGTGAGCGTGCGGGCGTAGTGCTCGCGGTAGCCCTCGACGTGCTCGGTCTCGAAGCCCGCGCGCTCGAGCGCCGTCAGCACGCGCGAGAGCTGCAGCGGCGCGGCGTCGGGGAAGACGTAGCGCTCGGAGAAGCCGCCGGCCTCGGCCTCGCCGTGGCGCAGGCGCGCGATGCCGTGGTTCAGCAGCCGCCCGCCGGGCTCGAGCAGCGCCGCCAGCCGCGCGGCATACAGGTCGATGTTGGCCGCCCCGACGTGCTCGACCATGCCGATGCTCGCGACGGCGTCGAAGTGCTCGCCGCGCAGCTCGCGGTAGTCGGCGACGCGGACCTCGACGCGGTCGCCCACGCCGGCCTCCGCGGCGCGCTCGCGGGCGCGGCGCGCCTGCGGCTCGGAGAGCGTGATCCCGACCGCCGACACGCCGTGCTCGACGGCGGCGTGGACGACGAAGCTGCCCCAGCCGCAGCCGACGTCCAGCACGCGCTCGCCGGGCGCCAGCGCGAGCTTGCCGCAGATGACCTCGCGCTTGCGCCACTGCGCGTCCTCGAGCGCCTCGGCGTCGCTCGACGGGTCCGCGAAGATGGCGCAGCTGTACGTCATCGAGTCGTCGAGGAAGAGCGCGAAGAAGTCGTTGGAGACGTCGTAGTGGTGGCGGACGGCGCGGGCGTCGCGCTCGATGCTGTGGCGCCGGCCCTTCGGGCGCAGCTCGACGGCCGGGGGCCGCGGCGGGCGCTGCAGCCCGGCGGCCCGGATGGCCGCCATGAGCAGCCGGCGCTTCGTCGGCGGGTCGATCGCCGGCGGCTGCCAGTCGCGCAGGAGGTTCAGGACGGCGTCGAGGTCGTCGACCTCGAGCTCGCCGGAGACGTAGGCGCGGCTCAGGCCGAGCTGGCCGGGCGCCATCAGCGCGTGCGCGACGGCGCGCGGGGAGCGGGCGCTGAAGATCGGCGGGCGGCCGTTGTCGGCCGCGGTCGCCGGCAGCGCGCTGCCGTCCCAGAAGTGCAGCTCGAACGGGCGCTCGGGGAGCGCGGATTCGAGCTCGTGTCGCAGGGGTGCCGTTGTGGATCGGAGTGCCATGGTCAGACGATCGGCGGATCCAGGATAAGTTGCTCCGTATGAGGATTCGGGCGGCGGTGCTGGAGGAGTTCGGGCAGCCACTCGTCGTGCAGGAGCTCGACCTCGCCGAGCCCCAGGCCGGCGAGGTCCTCGTGCGCCTCGAGGCGTGTGGCGTCTGCCACACCGACATGTACACGGCGTCGGGGGTCGACCCTTCCGGCTACGCCCCGACGGTCCTCGGCCACGAGGGCGCGGGCGTCGTCGAGCAGGTCGGCGAGGGCGTCAGCTCGCTCGCCGTCGGCGACCACGTCGTGACGCTCTTCTCGCCGCAGTGCCGCGAGTGCGTCCACTGCCTGAGCCCGAAGACGAACATCTGCCTCGCGATCCGCGACCAGCAGGGCAAGGGCTACCTGCCCGACGGGACGACGCGCCTGTCGCGCGACGGCGAGCCGATCCGCCACTTCATGGGCACATCGACGTTCGCCGAGTACACCGTCATGCCGGAGATCGCGCTCGCGAAGGTGCCGGCCGAGGCGCCGCTGGACCGCGCCTGCCTCTTCGCCTGCGGCCTGTCGACCGGGCTCGGCGCGGCGATGTACACCGCGAAGGTCGAGGAGGGCTCGACGTGCGTCGTCTTCGGCGCCGGTATGGTCGGCCTCGGCGCGGTCGCCGGCTGCCGCCTGCAGGGCGCCGAGCGGATCGTCTGCGTCGACCTCTCCGGCGAGCGCCTGGAGATGGCGCGCCACCAGGGCGCGACCGACCTGCTCGTCGGCGGGCCGGACACCGTCCAGGCGGTCCTCGACATGACCGGCGGCTTCGGCGCCGACTACACGATCGAGGCGACCGGCCTCGTCGCCGTCATGCGCCAGGCCGTCGAGTCCGCGCGCATGGGCTGGGGCCTGGCGACGATGTGCGGTGTCGCCGGCAAGGGCGAGACGCTCGACGTGATCCCGCGCTACCTCATCACCGGCCGGCGCGTCGCGGGCTCCTCGTTCGGCGGCGTCAAGGGCCGCGACCAGGTGCCGCTGCTCGTCCAGCGCTACCTCGACGGCGACATCGACGTCGACGCGTTCCTCTCGCATCACATCACGCTCGACGAGGTCAACCGCGGCTTCGAGCTGATGGAGGCGCAGGACGGCATCCGCAGCGTCATCGGGTTCTCCTAGCGCGGATCTCGACGCGCCCGTCGCGCTCGCGCGCGTCGAACACCGGCTGCGGATAGGCCGCCGGCCCGCGCTCGAGCGAGCCGTCCTCGAGGCGGAAGAGCGAGCCGTGCCACGGGCACTGGATGCAACCGTCGACGAGGTCGCCCTCGTGCAGCGGGCCGCCGCGGTGGCTGCAGCGGTCGGCGAGCGCGTGGATCGTGCCGTCGCGCCGCACGAGCAGGACCTCGACGGCGCCGACCGTCGCCGACGTCGGCCGGCCCTCGGCGAGCATGCTCGCGTCGAGCGCCGGCGTCCAGTCCGCCGGACCCTCGCCGAACACCGTCTGGTCGACGCCGATGCCGCGGGCGAACACGAGGTCGCCGCCGAGCCAGCCGGCCGCGCCGACCGCGCCCGCGCCCGCGACGCCGAGCAGCACGCCGGCCGTGTGCGCGCCGCGCCTGCGGGCGACGAGCGAGGCGCCGTAGAGCGCCGCGGCGCTGCCGTTGGCGATCGCGTGGACGAGCCCGATGCGGCGCTGATGATCGTTGCCGGCCTGGCCGTCGGACCAGTCCGACCAGCCCGTCCACGCCGTCGGCGCCGCGGCGAGGAGCCCGATGCCGATGAGCCGCCGGGCGGCCGGGCGGCCGGCCTCGCCGCCCAGGACGTCCAGCAGCGTCGCGCTCGTCCACGTCCCGACCGGCACGTCGGTCAGCAGCGGGTGCAGCGCGTGGCCGAGCCACGAGCCGCTGAGCGCGTTCTTCACCGGGCCGGGCGGGAGCAGCTTGCAGAGCAGGCCGTCGATGGCGTGTGCCGGCCCGTCCAGCGCGCCGATCGCGCCGATCCTCTCGCTCAGTGCGTGGGCGCGCGGACGTCGCATCGGGCCCCTTGTTGCCCAACGGGGCGCCCGCCCCAAACCTCAGGATCCGGCCGCGGCCCAGCGCTCCCGGTCGCGCAGGCCGCGTGCGACCGCGAGCGCCGCGTCGAGCGCGCCGGTCCGCCCGCCGCGCCGCCACAGCAGCTCGAACGGCAGCGTCACGGGCGGCGCGATCGGGACGAAGACCGAGCCCTCGACCACGGGCCCGAACGCCGTGCGGACGTAGACGACGACGCCGAGGCCCTCGCGGACCGCCTGCAGCCCGAGGTCGGGGTACGGGTCGGGGACCGTCGCGGGCTCAAAGCCCGCAGCGCGGCAGAGCGCGAGGACCGCCGCGGTGTAGCCCGGCGAGTCGGGACCGCCGGCGACGACGAGCGTCTCGTCGCGCAGGTCCTCGAGCGCGACGCTCGCGTGCGACGCCAGCGGATGCGTCTCGGGCACGTGCAGGACCGCCGGCTCGTCGCGCAGCAGCTCGCGCTCGAGCGCGTCGTCGGGGAGCGCGCAGAACGCGACGACGAGGTCCAGGCGCCCGGCCCGCAGCTCGTGCAATAGGACGGAGGTCGTGTCCTCGCGGGGGTAGAGCATGACGCCCGCGGCCTCGCTCGCGCAGGCGGCGAACAGCGCGGGCGCGAGGCCGAAGCGCGCGGCCGGCGTGACGCCGACGGCGAGCCGCCCGACGGGCGCGCGCTCCACCGCGCGCACGGCGGAGAACACCTCGTCGGCATGGGCGAGCAGCGCGCCGCCCCGTTCGAGCAGCTCGCGCCCGGCGAGCGTGAGCTTCACCTCGCGCGTCGTGCGCTCGAAGAGCGCGACGCCGAGCTGCTCCTCGAGCTGGCGGATCGCGGCGCTGAGCGGCGGCTGGGCCATGTGCAGCCGCTGCGCCGCGCGCGTGAAGTTGCGCTCCTGCGCGACGGCGACGAAGTAGCGCAGCAGGCGCAACTCGGGGTTCACCGGGCCGAGTATGACTCCACACGCAACCGGTCTTGGACGCGGCGGGCGGGCGGTCCCACGATGGACGCACTGCCCGTCACCCGAACCCAGGAGGTGCGCCATGACCGCGCTCATCACCCGCCGCGAGCTGCAGGACGAGATCGCCGCCGGCACCGTCGTCGTCGTCGAGACGCTCGGCCCGATGTACTTCGACGACGCCCATCTGCCGGGCGCGATCAACATCCCCCACACGGAGGTCGCCGAGCTCGCGCCGGAGCTGCTGCCCGACCGCGACGCCGCGATCGTCACGTACTGCTCGAACACCGCCTGCCGCAACTCCGAGATCGCGGCCGGCCGGCTCGTCGCGATGGGCTACACGAACGTCCGCAAGTACGCCGAGGGCAAGCAGGACTGGATCGCGGCCGGGCTGCCGGTGCAGTCCGGCGTCGCCGCCGGGTGAGGTCCAGCGCCCGTTAGCCTCAGCGCGTGCTGCGCTGCAGCGACGAACAGCGGCGGGCGCGCCTCGCGCTCCGCCACCACCTGGCCCCGGCGGCCCGCGGCGACGACGTCGTCGCGGTCGCCGGCGACCTCGTCGGCCTGCACGCCTCGGACCCCGCGTCGATCGTCCTCGCCGCCGAGGCGCGCATGCGCGGCTCCGCGCACGCCGCGCTCGAGGACGCGCTCTACGAGGAGCGCTCGCTCGTCCGGCTCATCGGGATGCGGCGGACGATGTTCGTCGTCCCGGTGGCGCTCGCGGCGGTCGTCCAGGCCTCGAGCACGCGCGGCCTCGTGCCCGGCGAGCGCCGGCGCTTCGTCGCGCAGCTCGAAGCCGGTGGGGTCACCGACGACGGCGCCGGCTGGCTCGCCGCGACCGAGGCGGCGACGCTCGCGGCGCTCGCGCAGCGCGGCGAGGCCTCGACCGCCGAGCTCTCGGCCGCCGTGCCGGCGCTGCGGGCGAAGGTCACCGTCGCGCCCGGCAGGGCCTACGGCGGCAGCCAGGGCGTCGCCTGGAAGGTCCTCTTCCTCCTCGCCGCCGACGGCCACATCGTCCGCGGGCGCCCGCTGGGCTCGTGGGTGAGCACGATGCACCGGTGGGCGCCGATGCGCGGCTGGCTGCCCGGCGGGATCGCCGAGCTCGACACCGACGCGGCCGCCGCTGAGCTCGTGCGCCGCTGGCTCGCGGCGTTCGGTCCGGCGACGATGACCGACCTCAAGTGGTGGACGGGCTGGACCGCGGGCCTGCTCAAGCGCGCGCTCGCGCAGATCGACACCGCCGAGGTCGCGCTCGACGGCGGCGCGACGGGGCTCGTGCTCGCGGGCGACGAGGCGCCGGTCGCGGCGCCCGCGCCGTGGGCCGCGCTGCTGCCGGCCCTGGACCCGACGGCGATGGGCTGGAAGGAGCGCGACTGGTATCTCGGCGCGCACCGCGAGGCGCTGTTCGATCGCACCGGCAACATCGGGCCGACGGTCTGGTGGGAGGGGCGCATCGTCGGCGGCTGGGCGCAGCGCGGCGACGGCGAGCTCGCCGTCCGGCTGCTCGAGGACGTCGGTGCCGACGGCGCCGCGGCGATCGACGCCGAGGTCGCGCGGCTGCACACGCGGCTCGGCGACCTGCGCGTCACGCCGCGCTTTCGCACCCCGCTGGAGCGCGAGCTCGCCGCATGAGCGTCAGCGCGATGCGCTCGTTCGATCCGCGCCGCGTCGGCGAGCTCGAGTTCCGGACCTGGGTGACGTACTACCGCCGCCAGTGGTGGCCGTTCCTGCGCGCCGCCGTCGCGGTCGTGCGCCACGCGTTCGGCCTGCCCTGGCCCGCGACGCTGCGCGGCGCCTGGCTCGTCCTGCGCGCCAACCGGCTCTGGGCGCCCGACGACCACGACGAGGATGCCGTGCGCCGCCGCATGCGCGGGTTCTACGCGCTCGTCGCGCGCCATCACGGCGAGCGCTTCGACGTCGAACGCGCGGCATGGCTCGAGGTCGAGTGGTGGCGCGCGCACCGCGAGGTCCAGCACGGCCGCGACGGCGAGCCGGCGCTCGTCGAGGCGCTCGTCGCGCTGTACGCCCACGTCTACGACGTCGCGCCGGCGGACGTCCGGCTCGCCGCCGAGCAGCGGGCGCTCGCGATGCGCCATTCCGACAGCTGGGTCGCCGCGGGCCTCCCCGACGCCGGCCCGCTGCTCGACGAGGAGCGGGCGGCGCTCGTGCGCTCCTACGCGGCGCTGCTGGCGGCGGTGCACCGGTGAGCGCCGCGGTCGACCTGCGCCCGGCCGCGGCCGGTGACTCGCGCGCGTGCTTCGACGTCTTTCGCCGCTCGCTCGGCGACCTCATGCACCGCACCGGCCATCCCGAGGCCGGCGCGCTGCCCGGCGCCGATGCCCTCTGGCCGGCCTACGAGGGGCTCTTCGCCCACCTCGCCGCCACCTGCGCGCAGTGGTGGATCGCCGAGGACGGCGACGGGCGCCTGGCGGGCTACGCGCGCAGCACGCTGCGCGGGGACGTCCTGGAGCTCACGGAGTTCTTCGTCGCGCCCGAGTCGCGCGTGCGCGGCGTCGGCCGGGCGCTGCTGGAGCACGCGTTCGGACCGGGCCTCGGGACGCACCGCGCGGTCATCGCGACGGTCGACGCACCCGCCGTCGCCCTCTATCTGCGCTTCGGCGTGCGCCACCAGGCCAGCGGCGCCGACTTCAGCGCCCGCCCGCGACGCGTGGCGGCGCCCGCCGGCCTCGAGGCGGAGCCGGCGACGCTCGACGAGCTGCTCGCGCTCGAGCAGCAGCTGCTCGGGCACGGGCGCCGCGAGGACCTCGCGTTCATGCTGCGCGACCGGCCGGCGGTCGTCCTGCGCCGTGGCGGCCGGCCGGCCGGCTACGCGTTCCTCGCCAACACGCACGGCTACGCCGGGCCGATCGGCGCGCTCGATCCCGCCGACCTGCCGGGCGCGCTGGCGTACGTCGAGGACGCCGCGGCCGCTGCGGGGATCGAGCGCCTGGACCTCACGGTCCCGCTCGCGGCGCACGCGGCGGTCGACTGGCTGCTCGGCGAGCGCGGCTTCCGGATCGATCCCTTCTACTGCCTGTTTCTCGCCGACGGCCCGTGGGCGCGGCTGGACCGGTATTTACCGTTCAACCCGTGTCTCATGCTGTGACTGCGCCGATGCCCGCGGATGGCACCCGCCGGGTTCCTGACCTCTCCAGGCGCAGCGGCCGCGTCATCGCCGTCACGGACCTGAGGAGGGGCGCCCGAAGCGGTGGCATCCGGCGCCGCCTCGCAGTACCCTCGGCACGTATGTCGATCAAGATGACCGGTCGCTACGAGCCGGGATCCGAGAAGGATCGGGCGCACAAGCTCCTGGTGGAACATGACGTGAAGGTCGATCACGTCTACGGCGTCGACCTGCAGCCGTCGGGCATGGAGGAGATCACCTTCACGTTCAACGGCAAGGCGCAGACGGCCTTCGCCGAGAACGAGAACGTCGTGCACGTCACCGACGGCTGGGACGTCCTGCCGCCGAAGTCCGGCGCCCCCATCTGGCGCGGAACCTCCTGACGCCGAGCCGAGCCGCCGACGCTTCCGCCGAGCCGCGTTCGCCGGCTCGGTGCGGGGCGTCTACTGCATCGGTAAGGAAAGAGGTGTTTCGGCGCGGACGCGACCGTCGGCGGGGGTCTGGTCGATTGCGTCCCTATGTGGGACGCCAGTCGCCAAACCCCCTCCCGCCACGACCTACAAGCTCGCGAGCTCGAGCGGGCCCCCCGCGGCGCTTGCCGGCAGCTGCGGCGGCGACGCGCCCGCACACGCGACGGTCCGCGCCGCGACGGCGGCGGCGAAGCGCGCGCCCGCGACGACGAGCTCGTGGCGCGCGAGGTCCTCGCGGCGCAGGCCCTGCGACGTCCACCAGGCGAGAAAGCCGCCGCCGAAGGCGTCGCCCGCGCCGATCGTGTCGACGACCTCGGTGGGCACCGGTGCGATCGGCGTGTCCGCGTCGCGGGTGATCGCCGTCGCGCCGTCGGCCCCGCGCGTGAGCAGCACCGCGCGCGGCCCGCGCTCGAGCAGCGCGCGCGCCGCGGCCGCGCGCGAGCGGCCCGGGTCCAGCCAGGCGAGGTCCTCCTCGCTGACCTTCACGAGGTCGCTGTGGGCGAGCTCGCGCTCCAGGCGCGCGCGGTAGGTCTCGGGATCGTCGATGACGTCGGTGCGGACGTTCGGGTCGACGACGACCATCGTCTCGCCCGCCAGCCGCGCCACAAGCGCCTCGATGGCCGTCGCGAGCGGCTCGAGCACGAGCCCGAGCGTGCCGACGTGCAGCGCCGTGACGTGCGGCGGGAGCGCTGCCAGCGCCTCGGCCGCCGTCAGCCCGGCGGCGGCGGTGCCGGTGGCATAGAAGCTCCAGCTCGCGGCGCCGCCGGCGTCGAGGCTCGCGAGCGCGAGCGTCGTCGGGTCCGATGTGCGCGTGACGCAGCGCAGGTCGACGCCGTCGGCGGCCAGCAGCTCCTCGTGCGTCGCCCCGAGCCGGTCGTTCGACAGGCGGCCGAGGTAGGCGACGGGCCGGCGCAGGCGGCCGATCGCGCGGGCGGTGTTGAACGGCCCGCCCCCGGGATGGCCGCTGACGGCGCCGGCGGCGTCGGCGACGAGGTCGTAGAGCGCCTCGCCGGCGACGAGGATCGGCGCCGTCATGCGACCGGCCCCGGCAGCTCGCCCGACCCGCGCGCGATGAGCCGGGGGGCCAGGACGATCTCCCGCGACGGGCCGTCGAAGCCGTCGATGCGGGCGAAGAGCAGCTCGGCGGCGGCGCGCCCGAGTCCGAGCGGGTCCTGGGCGACGACCGTGAGTCCCGGCACGACGACGTCGGCGAGGACGACGTCGTCGAAGCCGACGAGCGCGACGCGCTGCGCGAGGCCGAGGTCGTGGATCGCGCGCACGGCGTCGATCGTGATGAGGTTCTGGCTCGTGAAGACCGCCGTCGGGGGCGCGGGCCCGCGCAGGAGCTCGCGCGTCGTGTCGTAGGCGTCGGCCGCGCGGTCGAGCGTGTGGCGCACGAGCGCCGGGTCGTGCTCCAGGCCGTGGCGCTCGAGCGCGTCGCGGAAGCCGCGCAGGCGCTCGCCGGCCGTGTAGAGCGCGGGGCGGTCGCCGAGGAAGCCGATCCGCCGGTGGCCCGCGGCGACGAGGTGCGAGACCGCGAGCGCGGCGCCGCCGGCGTTGTCGGTGAGCACGGCGTCGGCGTCGATGAAGCGCCCGGGGCGGTCGACGAAGACGATCGCCGTGCCGGCCCGGCGGTCGGGCAGGAGGAAGCCGTGGTCGGTGCCCGCGGGGGCGATGATGAGGCCGTCGACGCCGCGCGCGCCGAAGGCCTCGGCGAGCTGGCGCTCGCGCGCGGGCAGCTCGTCGGAGCTGCCCGCGAAGCTCAGGACGCCGCGCTCGCGGGCGACGTCCTCGATCCCGCGCAGGACGGCGGCGAAGAACGGGTTGGCGATGTCCTCGACGACGACCCCGATGCTCGCCGACATGCCGTCCGCGCGGCGCAGCGCGCTGGCGGTCGCGTTGTGGCGGTAGCCAAGCGCGGCGACGGCCTCGCGCACGCGCGCCGCGAGCTCGGCGTTGACGGACGGGTCGGCGTTGACGACGCGCGAGACGGTGGCGAGGCTCACGCCCGCGAGCGCCGCGACCTGCTTCATCGTCGCGCGCCGCCCGGCGCGGGGCGCGGCTGCCTCAGAAATCGTTTCGTTTGCGCCATCCATCGGAAAACCCCTGTCGTCGCTGGGCTTGCCGCAGCCTAGCACGAATATCGAGGAAACGTATTCTCTTGACATGGTCGCACCATGGAGGTACTGTCGCCGCAGACTGTGAAAACGTTTCCTCAGCCGGAGAGGGGCCGAGGGGCAAATCCCACAACGGGAAGGGTCGTGCGATCACCATGGGCAAGGTTCAGTTGAAGTTCTCGCTGTCGTTGGTGGCGGTGATCGCACTCATCGCGATCGTCGTCGGCGTGGTCGCGGGCCGCGCGTCGGGCGGATCGACCGACAAGGCCTCGGCGGGCTCCGGCAAGGGCGGCGCCGCCGCCGGCAAGAAGGTCGACGTCATCATCAAGGCGAGCGACTCGTCGTTCTGGCAGACGATGCTCGCCGGCTCATCGAAGGCGGCCAAGGACTTCGGCGTCGACGTCGGCCTGTTCGGCCCGACCTCGGAGATCGACGTCTCCCAGCAGGTCCAGCTCGTCGAGAACGCGATCTCGCGCGGAGTCGACGCGATCGTCATCGCGCCGAACTCCTCCGATGCGCTCAACAGCGTCATCAAGCGGGCGCGCGACGGCGGGATGAAGGTCGTCGTCGTCGACACCGCCGTCACGACCACGACCGAGGGCTTCATCGGGACCGACAACATCAAGGCCGGCGAGCAGGCGGGCAAGACGCTCTGCGACCTGGCGACGAAGCAGGGCAAGACCACCGGCGCCGTGATGATCGCCTCGTCGGTCGCCGGTGTGCAGACGATCAAGGAGCGCGAGACGGGCTTCAAGCGCGGCCTCGCCGCGTCGTGCCCGGGCCTGAAGGTCTCCAGCACGCGCTACAACGACAACAAGCCCGATGTCGCCGTGAGCCAGGTCAACGACGTCCTGACGGCCAACCCGAACCTCGTCGGCATCTTCGCCTCCAACAACACCTCCGGCGTCGGCGCGGCGCGCGGCGTCAAGGACAACAAGGCGGCCGACACGATCCCCGTCGTCGCCTTCGACACCGACCCGCAGGAGAACTCGGCGCTCGCCGACGGCTCGATCGACGCGCTGATCGTGCAGAACCCGTACTTCTTCGGCTACCAGGGCGTCATCGAGGCCGGCATGGCGTCGGTCGGCTCGCTGCCGCCGCCGAAGCTCGACCCGGGCGCGGTCGTCGCGACGAAGGACAACCTCGACGACCCGACGGTCAAGCCGCTGCTGAACCCGCCGACCGCCAAGGCGCAGTCATGAGCACGGCGACACCCGAGCGCGCGCGGCCGACGCCGCCGGCGCCCGAGCCGGTCGTGTCGCTGCGCGGCGCGACGAAGGCCTACGGCCCGAACAAGGCGCTGACCGACGTCGATCTCGACCTGCGACCCGGCGAGGTCATGTGCCTCGCCGGCGAGAACGGGGCCGGCAAGAGCACGCTCATCAAGATCCTCACGGGGGCGATCCGGCGCGACAGCGGCACCTACAGCGTCGACGCGAGCGACATCGGCGACCCGAGCCCGACGGAGGCCCGCGAGCACGGCATCGGCGTCGTCTACCAGGAGCTCAGCCTCCTGCCGGACCTGTCGGTCGGCGAGAACCTCATGATGAGCCGGCTGCCCGCCCGGCGCGGGATCACGCGCCCGGGCGAGCTGCGCCGCCAGGCCCGCGAGATGCTCGAGCGCGTCGAGCTCGCGGACCTCGACCCCGACACGGAGGTCGGCGAGCTGCCGCTCGCCAAGCAGCAGCTCGTCGAGATCGCGAAGGTCCTCGGCGAGTCGCCGCGCGTGATCATCTTCGACGAGCCGACGACGGCGCTGTCGGAGGCCGAGACGCACCGGCTGCTCGACAAGATCATGCAGCTGCGCGACGAGGGTCACGCGATCATGTACGTCAGCCATCACCTCGAGGAGATGTTCGCCATCGGGGACCGCGTGACGATCCTGCGTGACGGGTGCCTCGTCACGAGCGCGCCGATGGGCGAGTTCGATCACGACAGCCTCATCGCGTCGATGGTCGGGCGCAAGATCGAGTCGCTGTACCCGGCCTCGGACCGGACCGTGACCGACCAGGTGCGCCTGAAGATCAGCGGCCTGCGCCCGGCGGGCGTCACGACGCCGATCGACTTCGAGGTCCGCTCGGGCGAGATCGTCGGCATCGCCGGCCTGCTCGGCTCGGGGCGCACGGAGCTCCTGCGCGCGATCTTCGGCGCCGACGGCTGCGAGGGCGGGACGATCGAGGTCGACGGCAAGGTCGTCAAGTGCGGCGACCCGCGGCGCGCGGTGCAGGCGGGGCTCGGGCTGCTGACCGAGGACCGCAAGCGGCTCGGGCTGCTGCTCGAGCTGACGATCCGCGAGAACGCCTCGATCGCCGACCTCGACGAGATCTCGCGCTTCACGCTCGTCGACCGCAAGGAGGAGCGCGGCATCGTCGACAGGTACCTCGGCAGCCTGCGGCTGCGCGCGGCGTCCTGGGAGCAGCCGGTGTCGTCGCTGTCGGGCGGCAACCAGCAGAAGGTCCTGCTCGCCCGCTGGCTGGCGACGAAGGCCAAGGTCCTGCTCTTCGACGAGCCGACGAAGGGCGTCGACGTCGGCGCCAAGGCGGAGATCTACAAGGTCATCGGCGACCTCGCGGCCGAGGGCCTCGGCGTCGTCGTCGTGTCGTCGTACCTGCCCGAGGTGCTCGGGCTCGCCGACCGCGTGCTCGTCATGCGCGGCGGCTCCATCGCGGGCGAGCTGCCCGCGGCGGGCGCGACCGAGGAGGACGTCCTGCGGCTGGCGAGCGTCGGCGGCGGGCAGCGAACAGACGGCTTCGAGACAGAGGAGACGCGATCATGAGCGTGCGCAACAACCCCGAGCCGGCCGCCGCCGGCGCCGGCGACGGCGCGCCCGCGGTGCGCGAGGAGCGGGTCCTGACCTTCGGCGACGTGTTCGGCCGCGACGCCGGCGGGCTCATCGTCCTGCTCATCCTCTTCGGCGCGCTGACGCTCTGGAGCGAGCAGTTCCTCACGATCTCCAACCTCGAGAACCTCTCGCGGCAGGTCGCGATCTACGGGATCATCGCCGTCGGCCAGCTGCTCGTGATCCTCACGGCCGGCATCGACCTGTCCGTCGGCTCGGTCCTCGGCCTCGCCGGCTGTGTGACGGCCGAGCTCATCGTCCACGGGACGGGCGTCCCCGTCGCGATCCTCGGCGGCCTCGGCGTCGGCGCCGCGATCGGCGTCTTCAACGGCGTCCTCGTCGCCCACGCCAAGCTCCCGCCGTTCATCGTGACGCTCGGGATGCTCGGCATCGCGCGCGGGGCCGTGCTCGTGCTCACGTCGGCGTCCACGGTCCAGCCGCTGCCGGACTCGTTCGGCAAGATCGCCAACGGCAGCGACCCGATCCTCGGGCTGCCG
This sequence comes from Solirubrobacteraceae bacterium, assembly GCA_035496995.1. Classification (GTDB taxonomy): domain Bacteria; phylum Actinomycetota; class Thermoleophilia; order Solirubrobacterales; family Solirubrobacteraceae; genus CADCVQ01. The sequence continues at coordinate 27,503 of DATJEE010000165.1, forward strand.
AACCTCCTCTGGATGCTCATCGTGGTCGTCGTCGTGACGGCGTTCGTCCTGCGCCGGACGGTCTTCGGGCGCTACATCTACGCCGTCGGCTCCAACCCGGAGTCGGCGCGCCTGGCGGGCGTGCCGGTCACGCGCGTGCTCGTCGCCGTCTACGCCATCGCGGGGTTCCTCGCGGCGGTCGGCGGCGTGCTGCTCGCGTCGCGGCTGAACGCCGGCATCCCGACCGGCGGCACGGGCTACGAGCTCAACGCGATCGCGGCCTGCGTCATCGGCGGCGCGAGCCTGTTCGGGGCCAAGGGCGGCGCCTACGGGGCCGCCGCCGGCGCGATCATCGTCGGCACGCTGCAGAACGGCGGCAACCTGAAGAACATCGATCCGTTCTACCTGCAGATCATCATCGGCGCCCTGATCCTCATCGCGGTCGCCTTCGATCAGTTCCAGGGGCGGCGGTCGCGCTCCTGACCCATCAAGAGTGGGACCTGCCCGCGGCGGTGGGGGCCGCCGCGGGCTGGAGCCCCGCTTGGTCTCAGCGCTTCTTGAGAGGGCGCTTGACCTTCACGATCTGGGAGACGGCGGGCAGCGACGAGAGCGCCGTCTGGGCGGTGAACTTCAGCGAGCCGCCCTTCTTCTTCAGGCGCTTGGCGGTGCTCTTGGAGAGCTTCACCGTCACCGGCGTCGAGGCGCCGGGGCGCAGCGCGAGCGTCAGGGCCGGGATCGCCTTCTGGCCGGCCACGGTGCCGCTGACCTTGATGAGGCAGCCCTTCGGCGCCGTCGCCGGGCAGCTCAGCGTGAACTTCGCGCTGTTGCGCTTCTTCGCGACCTTGATCGCGCCGATCGTCGCCCGGTAGGCGGTGAACGCGGCGCTGGCGGCGGGCGTGCCGGTGGAGGGCCGCGGCGTGACCGTCGCGCCGGGGGTCGTGCCGCCGCCGGGCGTGGTCGTGCCCGGGGTCGTGCCGCCGCCGGGCGTCGTGCCGCCGCCGCCCTGCGTCGGGCCGCCACCGCCGCCGGTGGCCGGCGCGAGGAGGCCGCCGATCGTCGTGACGAGGCGCTGCAGCGGCTCGGTCGCCCCGCCGAGCGGCGTGCTCGCGAGGATGCCGTTGACGGTCGTCAGCAGGCCTTGCAGGAGGCTCGTGTCGAGGCCGGCGGTGCCGAGCAGCCCGTTCACCGTCGTCAGCAGCGAGCCGAGGTCGGTGAGCTGGCCGGCGTCGACGGGGAGCCCGCCGCCGAGCAGCGCGGTGACCTGGCCGACGAGGCCGTCGACGGCCGTCCCCCCGGGCGTCCCGCTCGCGAGGCCGGTGGCCGTCCCGAGCAGGCCGGTGATGACGCTGCCGGTGCCGCCGCCGCCGAGCACGTCCGTGATCTGGGCCGGACTCAGGATGCCGACGATGTCCGTGAGGTCGCCGCCGCCGAGCGTGCCGAGGCCACCGGCGAGCTGCGTGCCGGTGAGCGAGCCGAGCAGGGTGGTGAGCTGGCTGGGGTCGGCGGTGGTGAGCAGGCCGCCGGTCTGGCCGGCGGTGAGGGTGCCGAGGGCGCCGGTGAGCTGGCCGCCGGTGAGTGAGCCGAGCAGGGTGGTGAGCTGGCTGGGGTTGGCGCTGGTGAGCAGGCCGCCGGTCTGGCCGGCCGTGAGGGTGCCGAGCGCGCCGGTGAGCTGGCCTCCCGTGAGCGCGCCGAGCAGGTTTGTGAGCTGCGTGGGATCCGCGACCGCGAGCAGGGCGCCGGTCTGCCCGGCGGTAAGTCCGTCGACGACGGAGGCCAGTTCGGGCGCGCTGAGCGTTGCGAGGCTGCTCGTCAGCTGTGATGTGTTCAGGAGCCCGAGAACGCTCGCGAGGGTGCCGCCGGTCAGGGGTGCGAGCAGGTCGCCGGTCTGTGTCGGCGTGAGGGTGTCGAGCAGGGCATCGGTCTCGCCCGCCGTGTTCAGCGCATCGACGGCCCCGGTGAGCTGCGAAGGCGTGAGTGCCGACAGGAGTTTGTCGAACTGCGCGGGGCTGGCGGCGTTCAGCAGCGCACCGATCTGCGTGCTGGTGAGGCCGCTGAGCGTCGCCTGCAGCTGACTGAGCGTCTGCCCGAGGACGTTGCCGAGGATCAGGGTCAGGAGCCCGTCGAGGCCGAGCAGCTGCTGCTGTGGCGCCGCGGGCGGGCGGGACGCAGGCGGGTTGTCGGCGGCGTAGACGATTGAGCTCAGCGAGCCGGTGACGACGAGGGCGGCGGTGGCGAGCGTGGCGATCTGCCGCCGGGGACGAGAGAGCATGTGCGAGCGAGGTCCTTTCGGATACGACGAGCAACCGTGCTCGCCGGGGACGTTCTCCCCGGCCATCGGGCGCCCCGGATCCGAGCTTGAGCGCCTCGGCGACGTCCGGTACGTCCGTCCGTTGCGGCGGACAACCCGTTGTATGCACAACTACTTGTTATCGTGTGCCCGATGGAGCTCGGGCTCTACACGTTCGCGGAGGTCACGCCGGCCATCAGCCCGCAGCAGCGCCTGCGCGACGTCCTCGAGGAGGCCGCGCTCGCCGAGCAGGTCGGCCTCGACGTCTTCGGCGTCGGCGAGCACCACCGTGCGGACTTCGCCATCTCGGCGCCCGCCGTCGTGCTCGGCGCGGTCGCCGCGAACACCGAGCGAATCCGCCTGACGTCGGCCGTGACCGTCCTGAGCTCCGACGACCCGGTCCGCGTCTTCCAGGACTTCGCGACAGTCGACCTGCTCTCCGGCGGGCGCGCCGAGATCATGGCGGGCCGCGGATCGTTCATCGAGTCCTTCCCGCTCTTCGGCCACGACCTCGACGACTACGACGAGCTGTTCGCCGAGAAGCTCGACCTCCTCCTCGCGCTGCGCGCGCGTGAGCGCGTCAGCTGGGCGGGCTCCGGCCGTCACCGGCCGGCGATCGACGGCCTCGGCGTCTACCCCCGCCCGGTCCAGGAACCGCTGCCGGTCTGGCTCGCCGTCGGCGGCAACCCGGGCTCGGCGATCCGCGCCGGGACGCTCGGCCTGCCGCTGGCGGTGGCGATCATCGGCGGCCTCCCGGAGCGCTTCGTCCCGCTCGTCGAGCTCTACCGCGAGAGCGCTCGCGAGGCCGGCCATGACCCCGCGACGCTGCCCGTGAGCATCAACTCGCACGCATATGTCGCCGCGACCTCACAGCGCGCGGGCGACGAGTTCTTCGCCCCCTATGCGGCGATGATGGGCAAGATCGGCCGCGAGCGCGGCTGGCCGCCCATGACCCGCGCGCAGTTCGACGCGGGCCGTACGCCGCGCGGCGCGCTCGTCGTCGGCAGCCCGGAGGAGGTCGCCGGGAAGATCCTCTTCCAGCACGAGCTGTTCGGCCACCAGCGCTTCCTCGCCCAGATGAGCGTCGGGCCGATGGCGCACGCCGACGTCCTGCGCTCGATCGAGCTCTTCGGGACAGAGGTGGCGCCGCTCGTGCGCGCGGAGCTCGCTCGGCGCCCGGGGTCTCAGCCCGAGAGCGTCGCCGAGGCCCAGCAGGCGACGCCGCGCGGCCCGACCGCCCGGGCCGAGACGACGTCGGCGCCGCTGAAGTCCGGCAGCCGGTAGCCGAAGCTGAGGTAGTGCGACCGGCCGGTCGTCCGCCGATGCCCGCGCCACGCGATCTGGTGCTCGTGCACGAGCGTCACGGTCCAGGTCGCGCTCGCCCGGCCCCAGACCTCGAACCTCGCCTCCAGGCCGCCGTCGTCCGACCTGACCCGCAGCCTCGACGTCGCGCCGGTGCCGCAGGTCCCGGCGACGCGCACCTCCGTGTCGCGGCCTCCGCCACGGGCGAGCGCCGGCGCCGCGCCCGCGACCGCCGCCGCGAACGCGGCGAAGACGATGGTGAGGCGGCGCAGGCAGAGCGGTGACATCGGCGCCCGACTCTGGCGCAACGCCGGGCGCAGTCGCAATGCGACGTTAGTCGCGCTCGATCTGCAGACCGTGGCGCTCGGCCCAGAGCGCGGCCTGGGTGCGATCGGTGACCCCGAGCTCGCGGAAGATGCGCGTGAGGTGCGACTTGACCGTCTTCTCGCTGATCTCCAGCCGGCGCGCGATGAGCTTGTTCGGCAGCCCCTCGACGAGCAGCGCGAGCACCTCGCGCTCGCGGACCGAGAGGGCGCCGATCGGATCGGGCTCGGCGCGCGCGCTGATGATCGTGCGCGCCGCGCGCGGGTCCAGCGGCGACTCGCCGCGCGAGGCCGCGCGGATGCCGTCGGCGACCTCCTCCGACGACGCGTCCTTCAGGAGGTAGCCGCACGCCCCGGCCGACAGCGCGCCGAGGATCCGTGCGCGATCGGAGAACGACGTCAGCACGAGCACCGCGGTGCCGGGGCGTTCCTCGGTGATCCGCCGCGTCGCCTCGATCCCGTCCATGCGCGGCATGTCGAGGTCCATCAGCACGACGTCGGGCGCGAGCTCGCGCGAGCGCTCGACGGCCTCCGCGCCGTCGCCGGCCGTGCCGGCGAGCTCGATGTCCTCGAGCGCGTCGATGAGGCGGCCGAGGCCGTCGCGGATGACCCCGTGGTCGTCGGCGATGAGCACGCTGATCATTTCGTCGGAACCTCCAGTTCCAGGCGCGTCCCCTCGCCGGGTTCGGACGTCACGACGAGCGTGCCGTCGACCTGCTTGACGAGTCCCGCCAGCAGCGCGAGGCCGACATGGCCGTCGGCCTGGCGGCGTGCGCGATCGCCCGGGGCGAAGCCGCGCCCGTCGTCGGTGACGACGAGCCGCGTCGTGTCCGGGGTGGGATTGGAGACCTCCACGCACACCATCGTCGCATCTGCATGCGCCTGGGCGTTGCGCACCGCCTCGCGCGCCGCCCGGTAGATCAGCGGGTCGCGCGGCGAGCCGGCGGCGGCGGTGTCGGCGACGTAGAGCTCGGTGACGATGTCGGCGGCGACGAGCGGGCTGAGCAGATCGTGCAGCGCCGCCTCCAGGCCGGCGGACTCGAGCGTCGGCGGATGGATCTCGACGAGCAGCGTGCGCAGGCCGCGGACGCCCTGGCGCAGGCGCGCGACGGCGTCGCGCAGGACGGCCGCCTCGCGCGGGGCATCGCGGCGCGCGGCCTCCTCGGCGAGCGGCGCAAGGCCGAAGGCGACCCCGGCGATGTCCTGCACGACGCCGTCGTGGAGGTCGGCGGCGATCCGGCGGCGCTCCTGGTCGGAGGCCTCGATCGCGCTCGCGAGCAGCGTCTCGCGCTCGCGGTGGCTGCGCTGCAGCCGGCGCGCCATCGACCAGGCCAGCGGCGCCTGGAACAGCAGGAGGACGAGCACGCCGCCGACGAGCGGCGGGGCGAACGCCGCGAGCAGGTGGCCGGCGTTCTGGCTGACGGAGTCGAAGCGCTGGTAGATCTCGAACAGCAGCGGCGTGCCGTCATCGGTCCGCATGACGGTGTGCGCCTCCAGGAGCTTGCCCTCCTGGCGTTCGTAGCGGTTCTCGGGCGCGGTGAGGTCGCTGAGCTCGGCGTCGACCCCGCCGCGTTCGAACAGCGTCTGCTCCTCCGGGCCGAGCGGGAAGCGCTGCCCGATGAGCGCCGGCTGATCGGAGTAGAGGATCTCGCCCGTGCGCGACCAGATCTTCACGCGCATGACGGAGTTGTCGAGGATCCGCCCGGTGACGACGTCCTCGATGATGCGGTTGGCCGCGTCGGTCCCGGGGACGAGGTTCTTCCCCTTCGCCAGCGCCTCTTCGACGAGGCCGGACTCGATGCGCACGCGGTTGCGCGTGTCGGCCTCGGCCTGGGTGATCGCGATGCTGCGCAGGCTGTAGAAGCCGCCGATGCAGATGACGGCGAGCCCGGCGAGGCTCCCGAGCATGAAGCGCGACACGGCCCACGTCGTGCTGTCGCGGTCGTGCCTGGCCCATCTTGCGCGGAGCTGCTGGATGAACGGCACGGTTTGCAATCTTGCCCGTCGGCGCGTCCGGGCGCTGACGGGTTGCGACGAAAGTCCCACTCCCGCCTGCCGACGTGCGCCGCGCGACTGCGCGTTCAGGCGGCGACGAGTTCGGGTGCGGGACCGGGCGGCCGCGCCACCGCGGCGCGCGGGAGCGGGCTGCGGCCCCAGTCGGCGAGCAGCGCGTAGTCGACGAGCCGGTCGAAGTAGTCGGCCAGCGGCGCGGGCGCGAGCTGCGGTCCGAGCGCCGCGCGGGCGTTGGCGTCGTCGTAGCGCACGCGCATGGCGAAGTACGGCAGGTAGGCCTCGGTCGCCCGCAGGAAGCGCCGCCTGCGCGGGCTCGCGCGGAGCGCGAGCGGGTGGACGACGCGGCGGTACAGCGCGGGCGCGACGAGCGGCGGGCGGGCGCACCCCAGGCGCGCCGTGGCGAGGTCGAGCAGCTCGCCGATGCTGCTGGCGCGCGCGGAGGCCGTGAGGTGGAACGTCTGGCCCGCGGCCGCCGGCAGGTCGTGCAGCACGGCGATCGCGTCGGCGACGTAGTCGACGGAGACGACGTCGACCGGCGCGTGGCGACGGGCGGGGAGGATCGGGTAGGCGCCGCGGGCCAGCGCGCGCAGCGGCCAGTACAGGACGTTGAAGGACGCCGTCCAGCCGCCGGCGCTGTCGCCGACGATGATGCTCGGCCGCACGACGGTGACCGCCAGGTCGTCGCGCGCGGCGCGGACGAGCCGCTCGGCCTCGAACTTCGACTGCTCGTAGGGGTTGCGGAAGCGCTGGCCGACGTCGAGGTCGTCCTCGGCGAACACCCCGCGGTGCTCGCCCGCGACGTACGCCGTCGAGACGTACGTGAAGCGGCGCAGGCCGCCGAGGCGCGCGCAGCGCTCCGCGAAGGCGAGCATCCGCCGCGTGCCCTCGACGTTGATCGCGCGCGAGCGATCCAACGCCAGCTCGAAGGACACCGACGCCGCCCCGTGGACGATCTCGCCGACCGCGGTCGCGAGCTCGCGGGCGCGGTCGGGGCGCAGGCCGAGGCGCGGCAGCTCGAGGTCGCCGGCGACCGCGGTGACGCGGTCGGCGTACGGCGCGACCGCGCCGAGCGCGTCCTGAAGCGTCGCATGCAGGCGGCGCGTGGCGTGCTCGTCGCTGTCGGCGCGGATGAGCGCGAAGACGTGGCGCTCGCCGCGGGCGAGCTCGCGGACGAGCAGCTCCGTGCCGACGAAGCCCGTCGCGCCGGTGAGCAGGAGCGCGTCGCCCGTCACGCGGCCGCCCGCTCGAGCAGCTCGCCGATGGCGCCGTCGATGCCGCGCGCGATGCGGTCGGCGTCGCCGGCGAGACCGGCCTGCGCGTAGACGCCGAAGCACGCGCGCTCGTGGATCGTCGTCATGCCGATCGAGATGCCGTGGCCGTGCGTCAGCGGCACGACGGGGTAGGCGTCGCGGACCTCGCAGCCCATGAGGTACAGCGGCACGCGCGGGCCCGGGATGTTCGAGATCGTGAGGTTCGAGAGCTGCGGGCTGGAGATGACCTTCGAGGCCAGGCGGCGCACGGCGCGCGGCGCGTGCGAGACGACGCTCAGCAGCGCGTCGGCGCCCTCGGGCTCGCCGTCGCGCTTGCGGTCGCGCATCGCGACGTGGATGTCGCGCAGGCGCCAGACGGGGTCGGGCTCGTCGCAGGGCAGGCCGAGGAAGAGGAACGCGATCCGGTTGCCCCAGCGCTCGTCCGGCGCCTGGATGCTCACCGGGACCATCGCCTTGACCGCGGCCGGCGTCTCGGCGCGCTCCTCGGCGAGGCCGCGCAGGGCGCCGGCGCTCGCGCTGAGCAGGATGTCGTTGATCGTCGTGCCGAAGCGGCGCTTGATGACCTGCAGGTCGGCGAGCGGGCGGGCGTGGCAGGCGAGATGGCGCAGCGCCGTCATGTCGCCGTTGAGGCGGCTGCGCGGCGCGGGCGGGGCGGCGGTGTGCGCGACCGCGCGCGCGACGCGCCAGGCCTGCGCCGGCAGGCCGCGCAGCGCGGCCGGGTCGCGCGCCCAGTCCAGCGGCAGCCGCGCGAGCCCGAGCGCCTCGTCGACGCGGTGGCCGACGGCGTCGCGGGCGAGCGCCATGGCGCTCGGCAGCGCGCGCGGCATCCAGCCGCCGTCGCCGTCGCCCGCGTCGGGCACCGGCGTCGTGTCGAGCAACAGCGCCATGAGCTCGACGGCGGCGAGGCCGTCGACGAGGCAGTGGTGCGCCTTGCCGACGACGCCGATCTGGCCACCGTCGAGGTCGCGCGCGATCCAGAGCTCCCAGAGCGGGCGGTCGTGGCGCAGCGGCTCGGACAGGACCTCGTCGGTGAGCCGGCCGAAGTCGCGGTGGCGCGCCTCGCGCACGTGGTCGGCGATGTCGAAGGCCGGGTCGTCGACCCAGACCGGGTCGCCGAGCCCGAGCGGCACCGCGGCGAGCCGCTGGCGGTAGCGCGGCGCGCGCCCGAGCCGCCCGGCGATGTGCGCGACGACCTCGTCGAAGCGCGGCGCCGCGCCGCCCGGCGGCGGATCGAAGCGCGCGGCCCAGCCGACGTGCATCGGCGCATGCTCGGACTCGAGCGACAGGAACGCCGCGTCGAGGGCCGAGAGGGGCGCGGGGCTCACGCTCGCTCCTACGCGCGGGGGCCCGGGACGGTTCAACCGCGCCACATGATCCGGAACGCCCTCCAGCGCGCCATACGCTCTGACGGATGAGCGACGACGCGATCGACATCCTCGAGGAGGAGCTGGGCGCCCGCATCCCGGAGGGGCTCGAGGTGCTGGCCGACGAGGAGCTGCTCGTCCTCGCCGACCTGCTCGCGATCGCGAAGGCCGACCAGGCGCGCGAGCTCGAAGCGGGCGTCGGCGGATCGCTCGAGATCGTGCCGCGGCTCATGCGCGGCCCGGTGCGCAAGATGTTGTTCGGATGACGGCGCCGTGAGCCTCGCCGAGGCCGAGATCGAGATCGTCAAGCTCGCCCGGCTGCTGCGCACCGACGCGGGCGAGCTGGACTTCCTGCGCCAGATCGCGTGGCGCGACCTGCGCGACCTGCGCGAGCAGATGACCGTCGTGATGTTCGAGAACGACCGCCAGATGCTCCAGCGCGTCGCCGCGACGACGAAGCTCGTCCCGCCGAAGATCACTGCGGCGATCGGCGAGCGGGCGTTCGGGCCGCTGCTGTGCGCGCGCGTCGCCGGCCTGCTCGACCCCTCGCGCGGGGTCGACATCATCGGCCACCTGCCGACCCGCTTCCTCGCCGACGTCGCGGGGCTGCTCGACGCGCGCCGCGCGAGCCGCCTGATCGCCGAGATCCCGCCGCAGAAGGTCGCCGAGATCACGCGCGAGCTCGTCCGCCGCGGCGACCACGTGACGATGGGCGGCTTCGTCGGCCACCTCTCCGAGCGCGCGCTGCAGGCGGCGCTCGACGTCGCCGACGACGCGACGCTCCTGCGCACGGCGTACGTCGTGGAGTCCAAGCGCAGCCTCGGCGCGCTCGTCGACCTCATCCCCGAGGAGCGCTTGGAGCGGATCATGCGCACGGCGACCGAGGCCGACCTCTGGCGCGAGGCGCTCGACGTCCTGCGCCACGTCGGCGACCGCCGCCGCGGCATGCTCGGCGACGTCGCCGCCGCCCAGGACGACGACGTCCTCGCGGGCCTCGTGAAGGCCGCCCAGCGCGACGGGCTGTGGGCCGACGTCCTGCCGGTCACGCGGGCGATGAGCGTCGACAGCCGCGCCCGCTTCGCGAAGCTCAAGCCGATCCAGACGCGCCCCGTCCTCGCGTCGATCGTCGACGCCGCCTCCCAGCGCGGGCTGTGGGCCGAGCTGCTGACGCTCCTGCCGCTGCTGCCGGCGGCCTCGCGGCGGCGCGTCGCCGCGCTCGGCACGGGCTTCGGCCGCTCGATCCTCGCGCAGATCATGCTCACGGCCCACCGCGAGGACCTGTGGGCGCCGCTCGTGCGCTTCGCGAGCGAGCTCGAGGCCCGGACGCAGAAGGAGGTCGCGACGCTCGCGGCGGCGCTCGACGACGACGTCCTCGGCGGGCTGCTGGACGCCGTCGCGGCCGAGGGCCTGCAGGCCGAGCTCGCGCTGCTCGCCGGCCGCCTCGGGCCCAAGGAGCTGCGCGCGTTCGCCAGGCGCGCGCCGGCCGTCCGCGACGCCCTCGCGGCTTGACGCACCGTCAGCGACGGGGATTAGCCTGGCACGCAGACGGTTATGCTCGAAGGATGGCCACCGGGACCGCAACCTCGACGCAACCCGACGCCGCCGCACTCGAGGCCTACGGGCCCGTCGGCCGCTCGGAGTGGATGGACATCGACTGGAACAAGCACCTGCGCTGGGTGCGCGTCCAGGACCGCTGGATGAACGTGCTCGACTACGGCTCCGGCCCGCCGCTGCTGTTCATCCACGGCCTGTCGGGGTGCTGGCAGAACTGGCTGGAGAACATCCCGTACTTCGCCCGCGGGCATCGGGTCATCGCGATGGACCTGCCGGGCTTCGGCCAGTCCGAGATGCCGGTCGAGCCGATCTCGATGAAGGGCTATGCGGCGACGATGGACGCGCTGATGACCGAGCTCGGCATCGACAGCGCGCAGATCGTCGGCAACTCGATGGGCGGCTTCATCGGCGCCGAGCTCGCGATCCAGCACCCCGCGCGCGTCGAGCGGCTCGTGCTCGTCGCCGCCGCGGGGCTGAGCATCGAGTTCATCAGGACGCAGCGCACGCAGGGCATGCGCCACCAGGCCGAGAACGTCGTCTTCTTCCAGCTCGGCTGGGTCGCCTCGCGCTCGCACACCGTCGCGGCGCGCCGGCGCCTGCGCTCGGCGCTGCTGCTGCTCGTCGTCGCGCATCCGGCCAAGCTCCCGCCCGCGCTGACGATCGAGCTCGTCGCCGGCTCCGGCAAGCCCGGCTTCTCCGACGCGCTCGACGCGATGCTGCACTACCCGCTGCGCGACCGGCTCGAGAAGATCGCCTGCCCGACGCTCATCGTCTGGGGCGACAAGGACCGCCTCGTCCCGGTCAAGGACGCGACGGTCTTCGAGCAGCTCATCCCGGACTCGCACAAGATCGTCTACACCGACACCGGGCATCTGACGATGCTCGAGCGCCCGGCGCGCTTCAACCGCGACGTCCACGCCTTCCTCCACGAGGGTCCGGGCGAGGAGGCGCCGCGGGCGGGCACGCGGACGTTCGCGGCCTGACACGGCGCAGCGCCACGCCTGTCCGGGGTTATCCTCGGGGCGTGGCGACGACGGCGACCCCCGGCGCGGACGACCGCGCCACGGCCTACGGCCCGGCCGGGCGGCCGGCGTGGATGGACATCGACTGGAACGCGCACCTGCGCTGGGTACGCGTCCAGGGCAGCCTCGTCAACGTCCTCGACATCGGCAGCGGACCCGCGCTGCTGTTCCTCCACGGCCTGTCGGGCTGCTGGCAGAACTGGCTGGAGAACATCCCGGAGTTCGCCCGTGACCACCGCGTGATCGCCGTCGACCTGCCGGGCTTCGGCGCGTCGCCGATGCCCGCCGACCCGATCTCGATCACGGGCTATGCGCGGATGCTCGACGCGCTGCTCGACGAGCTCGGCATCGGCGACGTGCGGATCGCCGGCAACTCGATGGGCGGCTTCGTCGGCGCCGAGATGGCGATCCGCTACCCCGATCGCGTCCGGCGGCTCGTGCTCGTCGCGGCCGCGGGGCTGAGCCTGCGCCAGATGCGCCACGAGCGCCGGCGCGGCGTGCGCCCGCGCGTCGAGAACGCGCTGTTCTTCTCGCTCGGGCGCCTGGCGGCGCACAGCGACGTCGTCGTGCGCAGCCCGCGGCTGCGGCGCGCGCTGCTGATGCTCGTCGTCGCCCACCCCGAGCGCCTGCCGGGCCCGCTCATCGCCGAGCAGGCCCACGGCGCGGGCAAGCCGGGCTTCGACGACGCGCTGGAGGCGATGACGGGCTACCCGATCCGCGACCGTCTCGGCGAGGTCGCCTGCCCGGCGCTCATCGTCTGGGGCGAGGAGGACCGGCTCGTGCCGCTGCGCGACGCGTCGGAGTTCGCGTGGCTGATCCCGGACGCGCGCAAGGTCATCTACCCCGACACGGGCCACATGGTCATGTTCGAGCGCCCGGACCGCTTCAACGCCGACGTGCGGGAGTTCCTCGACGAGGGGTGACGGGCGCGGCTACGGGATGCAGGCCGTCAGCGCGTTCCACACGCCGCGGAAGAACCCGACCTTCTTCGTCGGCGCCGTCGTCGCGGCCGCCGGCACCGGCACCGCAACGGGCGCGGCCGGCGCAGCGGGCAACGGCGCGGGCGGGGGCGGATAGCCGACGTCGTAGCGAACCTTCCCTCCGCCCGCGCTCGCCTTGCCGGTGACGCGGTACGGACCGCCGATGGCCCCCAGTTCCCGCGTGATCCCGGCCTGACGGGTGGCGCTCGTGACGTCACCGAACACGTTCTTGTCAACGCTCGGGTCGAGGTACCGGGGCGTGTCGATCGACTGCTGCTTGCTCGTCGTCTCGTCGACCCAGCCGACGCCGATGATGCCGTCGACGGACGCCGGCTTGAACGTTCCTGTCGCGTTCGTCGCGAACCAGCGGCTGAGGCTGTCGGCGTAGGTCAGACCGCCCCGGACGGCCGCGGCGCTCGCCGCGCTCACGCAGGCCACGAGCTTGATCTTGCCCGTGTACGCGACGCCGGGGTACCAGGCCACGATCTGCGCGCCCATCTGGTCGGGATCGAGGCCACCGACCGTGTCGGCGGCGAGGTCGACGTTGGGCGTCGTCCCGGGGGGCGCGCCGTGCGCGAGGACGTAGAGCGTCTCGCCGGCGCCGAGCGCGGGGGGTGCGATCGCGCCGAGCAGCGCCGGGCCCACGGCCGCCCCGCGCGTGCCCTTCACGCGCAGGTTGTCGAGGCAGTTGCGCGTCGCCTGCAACTGCAGCGCGTTGTCCGTCGGCCCGTCGATCGCGATGATCGCCCGCTGCAGCAGCGGCCGCGATGCGCGCCGGCGCACGGCGCGCGCGACGAGGCCGGTCAGCGCGTCGTCGCGCGCGGCGACCGGCTCGGCGCGCGACGGCTCGCCGGCCGGTGGCGAGGTGGGCCGGCGCAGGCGGGGCGCCGGCCGCACCGGCGCGACCCCGTCCAGACGCGCGGCGATGGGTCGTTCGCGTCTCTGCTCTAGCACCGGCGGGCTCCGTTCGCGGCTACTCGCGCGACCCTAGGCCGCCATCTTCTGTGTGCGCTGCTCGCGCGCGATCTCGCGCTCGGGCCGTGGCGGGCGCGGCAGCCGGCGGGTCAGGTGCCTGCGCCAGAAGCCGATGAGCCCCAGCCGCCAGAAGTAGTAGCCCGTGCGGCCCGGCGTCGCGGAGAAGTCGAGCTTCACGAGGTGGCTCATCGCGCGGCGCGTGAGGTACATCCCGCGCAGCACGCGCCCGAGCCGGGGGTAGAGCTTCTGCTCCTCGGTGCTCGCCCGCACGCGGGGGAGCAGGCGGTTCCACAGCCACAGCGGCGGGCGCCAGATCGTCAGGAGGTACAGCAGGAGGTTGTTGACGCGCGCGGGGATCGCCATGAAGGTCGCCGAGATCTCCTCGATGTCGACGCCGAGCTCCTTGAGCTTCTTCTCGAGCTCGGTGTTCGGGATGACCTTCAGCGCGTAGATGAACAGCGTGTACGGCCGCTCCATGTCGTAGAGCAGCTGCAGCGTCGCCTTGATGTCCTCGCGCGTCTCGACGGGGTTGTCGGTGATGATGTCGTAGGCCGGGGGGATGTGGTACTTCGGCGCGAACCCGGCGTTGACGGTGCCCGCCGCGAGGATCTTCTCCGGCGGCGAGGGGCGCTTGTAGAACTCCAGCGTCCGGCGGCTGCCGCTCTGGATGCCCATGCGGATGCGGTTCATCCCGGCCCAGGTGAGCAGCTCGAACTTCTCCTGCTTGACGTAGTTGGGGATCACGCCGTAGACGGCGAACGGCAGGTCGAGCTCGGCCTTCCAGAGCTCGGCGAACTCCTCGATCTCGCGGTAGGGGATCGCCATGAAGCTGTCGTCGTGGAAGGAGACGTGGCTCAGGTGCGGGAAGCGCGACCGGGCGGTCTTCACCTCGTCGACGATGTAGCGCGCGCTCGGGTGGCGGATGCGCTTGTACTTCGGGTCGTTGGAGATGAACTTCGTGTTGCCGCAGTACGTACAGTGAAACGGGCAGCCGATCGACCAGAGCGTCGTGTAGCTCAGGCCGTCGTTGTCGATGTAGTGGCGGGCGTTCATCGGCTTGAAGCCCTCGCCGGACTCGTAGATCGTCTCGCCCTCGCCGTACTGCGGGAACGGCAGCGACTCCATCTGCTCCACGCTCATCAGCGGCAGGAAGTGGTTCTTGATGACGCTGCCGTCGGGCTGCTTGAACCAGAAGTTCTTGACGTTCGTGTGGTCGCGGCCCTCCAGCATGAGCTGATGGAGCTCCTCGAAGGCGAACTCGCCCTCGCCCGTGCAGATCGCGTCGACGTCGGCGAGGATCGCGTCCTCGGGCTGGATGATCGCGTGGATCCCGCCCCAGATGACGAACGTCGACGGGTCGAGCTCCTTGACGCGCTTGATCAGCCGGCGCGTGAGATCGGCGTAGCCGGTCATCGAGGAGAAGCCGACGAGGTCGGCCTCGATCAGGTGGCGCGCGGCGAGGTCGATGTCCTCGTCTTCGAGCGAGCCGGCGCTGCCGAGCGTGCCTCGCAATCCGTTGCGAATGTTGCGGTACCGGTTCGTCGAGACGTAGCAGGACTCGCTGTCCTCGTTGATTCGCGCGACGAACGCGGCCATCTTTCGAAAGCCGCAGGAGGTGATTCCATCCTCCAGCGACACCATCTTGATGCGCAAGGCAACTCCCCCGCTGTGCGTGGCTGAGGCGCAGATCGTACCGCGCGTCATGGCGGACGTCGGCGCGTGCTGTACAGGGGTCTAGTTCGCGGCGGCGGCGCGTTCGAGCTGCGCGCGCGCCGACGGACCCACCAGCGGCCCGAGGTGACCGGGCGCCACGACGAGGGGATCGAGCGCCGCGAGCTTCGCCACGCTCTGCCGCGCACGGCGGTGCGGACGCTGCGGTAGCGCTCGGTCGAGATGTAGAAGGACTCGGTGCCCGG
>DATJEE010000166.1:0-41957 GCA_035496995.1 Solirubrobacteraceae bacterium
CCGAGCCCGTTGTCGATGCTCGCGATGACGAGCGCCCCGAGCAGCGCGGCCTTGATGTGCCCGCGCCCCCCGAACAGCGAGGTGCCGCCGATGACCGCCGCGGCGATCGAGTACAGGAGGATCGCGCCGCCGCCGGCGTTCGTGTCGACGGAGCGCAGGCGCGACGCGAGCACGATCCCGCCGACCGCCGCCATGAGCGAGCAGATGGCGAAGCACAGCACGCGGATGCGGTCGACGTTGATGCCGGCGCGCCGCGCGGCCTCGGCGTTGCCGCCGACGGCGTAGACGTGGCGGCCGAACGTCGTGCGGCGCAGGATGTAGGTCCAGAAGACGAGCAGCGCGCCGACGAGGACGGCGACGTATGGCAGGCCGCGGTCCTGGTTGACGACGGCGACGACCGCCGCGAGCGCGAGGAAGAGCCCGACGATGCGCAGCCCGACGATGAGCGGCGGGTCGTTCGTCAGGCCGGCGCTCGCGCGCTTGCGCAGGCCGAGGATCTGCACCGCCGCGTAGCCGCCGACGGCGAGCACCATGAGGATCCACGAGGTCGTCTTCGGGACGAAGTCGTTGGCGAAGCCGATGACGAAGTCGTCCTGCAGCACGACGGTGCCGCGGCTGCCGATGAGCAGCAGCACGACGCCGTTCCAGGCCAGCAGCCCGGCGAGCGTCACGACGAACGACGGGATGCCGACCTTCGTGATGATGACGCCGTGCAGCGTCCCGATCGCGACGCCCGAGCCGAGCGCGGCGAGGATCGCCACGGAGGTCGGGACGGTCGAGCCGTCGGGCAGCAGCAGCAGCGCGGTGATGACGCCGGAGACGCCGCTGACGTAGCCGACGGAGAGGTCGATCTCGCCGAGCAGCAGGACGAAGACGATGCCCATGGCGACGAGCGCGAAGGCGGCGCCCTGGACCATGAGGTTGACGAAGTTGCCGGCCGTGAGGAAGCGGTCGTTCTGGACCTGGAAGACCACGGCGATGATGAGGAGGCCGAGGATGATCGGCAGGCTGCCGAGCTCGCCGCCCTTGACGTCGTCGGCCCAGCGCTTGGCGTAGGCGCCGATCGTCGCCGTCGGGGCGGCCGCGGGCGTCGGGAGGGGAGGGGTGATGGCGCTCATGCCGTGATCTCCTCTTCCTGGCCGGGGACGGTGCTGAGCTTGCCGGCGGTGATCGCCTCGACGACCTCGCGCTGGGTCGTGTCGGCGGTGCGGAAGCGGGCGACGTCCTCGCCGAGGCGCAGGACGGTGATGTCGTCGGCGACCTCGAAGACGTCGTGGAGGTTGTGGGAGACGATGACGACGGCGAGGCCCTGCTCGCCGAGGCGGCGCACGAGGTCGAGCACCTGGCGCGTCTGTGCGACGCCGAGCGCCGCGGTCGGCTCGTCGAGGATGACGAGCTTGGAGTTCCACATGACGGCCTTGGCGACCGCGACCGACTGGCGCTGCCCGCCCGAGAGCCCGGCGACGGTCTGGCGGACGGAGCGGATCGTCGTGACCGAGAGCGACGCGAGCGTCTCGACGGCGCGCTGCTCCATCCTCGTCTCGTCGAGCGTGCGAAACGGCGTCTTCTCCTCGCGCCCGAGGTACATGTTCTGCACGACGTCGAGGTTGTCGGCGAGCGCGAGGTCCTGGTAGACGACCTCGATCCCGAGATCGGCGGCGTCCTTCGGACCGCTGATCTTCACCGGCTGGTCCGCGAAGAGGACCTCGCCGCCGTCGATCGGGTAGATGCCCGCGACGCATTTGATGAGCGTCGACTTGCCCGCGCCGTTGTCGCCGACGAGGGCCATGACCTGGCCGGCGTGGACGGTGAAGTCGACCTCGTGCAGCGCGCGCACGGCGCCGAAGTGCTTGGACACGCCGCGGAGCTCGAGGATCGGCCCCGCGCCGGGGGGCCGCGTCTGCGGCCCCCCGTCGGTGGTGGCGGTCATTACAGCCCGATCGCCGCGCACTTGGACGCGAGCTTGCCCGCGCAGATGTCGGCCTTCTTCGGGAAGTCGGCCGCGCCGAGGTACTGCTTGATGGTGTCCTTCGTCACCGCGACCGGCTGCAGCAGGATCGCGGGGACCTTCCTGGTCTGGTTGTCGACGGACGCCGTGACGCCGGTCGGCGTCTCGCCCTTGGCCAGCGAGGTCGCGAGCGTCGCGGCCGCGTCGGCCTCCTTCTGGATCGCCTTGTAGACGGTCATGCACTGATCGCCGTTGACGATGTTCTGGATGCCCTGGAGCGTCGCGTCCTGGCCGGTGACCGGGATCTGCTTGAGCTTGCGGGCCTTGAGCGCCGAGATGGCCGCGTTGCCGAGGCCGTCGTTGGCGGCGAGCACGCCGTCGACCTTGTTGGACGACTTCTGCAGCATCTGCTCGAAGATCGTCAGCGCCTTCTGGTTGTCCCAGTCGGGCACGGACTGATCGTCGACCTTCGTCCACGCGCCGGACTTGAACTTCGGCCCGATGACCGAGTTGTAGCCGTTGGCGAAGAGCGTGGCGTTGTTGTCCGTCGGCGAGCCGTTGAGGACGGCGACCGCGGGCTTGGAGGCGTTGCCGAGGCAGGACACGAGGCCCTGGCCCTGGAGCTTGCCGACGGCCTCGTTGTCGAACGACACGTAGTAGTCCGACGTGCCCTTGAGCGTCAGGCGGTCGTAGTCGATGACCTTGACGCCCTGGGACTTCGCGTTGGCCTCGATCGCGGCGCCGCTGCCGGAGTCGAGGTTCACGAGCAGCAGGACCTTCGCGCCGTTCGTGATCGCCTGCTCGGCCTGCTGCTGCTGGGCGGACTTGTCGCCCTCGGCGTTCTGGATCGTCGCCGAGATGCCGGCCTTGTCGAAGGCGGCCTTGAGGAACGGCCGGTCGACCGTCTCCCAGCGAACCGAGGACTTGGAGTCGGGGAGCAGCACGGCGACCTTGCCGGCGGAGGTCGAGCTGCTGCCCCCGCCGCCGCCGCTGGACTTGTTGTCGTTGCTGCTGCCGCAGCCGGCTGCAACGAGCGCAAGCGCCGCCGCGCCGGCGGTCAGGGTCAGCGGCAACCGCCGCCGAGAGATATGTCGTGGTGCCCGCATGGGCCTCCTCCTGGTTGTGGTCATGCGACCTGGTTGGACGTCGCCGGTAGTGGGACGTCGGACTGCCGCGCAGCGAGCTCGAGCGCGCCGAGCACTTCGGCGCGCTCGCCCAGGACGCCGGCCGTGATCCGGACGTCCTCGGCCGCGGATGGGATCGCGTAGCGGTCGACCGCTTCGCGAAGGGGGTCGAGCAGCACGTCGCCGGCGGCGCTCATGCCGCCGCCGACGATGATGAGCTCGGGGTTGAAGGCGTTGACCATCGTCGCGACCGAGCGGCCGAGCACGCGGCCGGCGTCGCCGATCGCCCGGCGCACGCCGGAGTCGCCGTCGGCCGACAGCCGGATGACGTCCTCGAGCGTCAGCCCGTCGTCGTGGCTGCGGCGCAGCAGCTCGATGATCGCCGGGGCGCCGGCCATCGTCTCGAGGCAGCCGCGGTTGCCGCAGCGGCAGATCGGGCCGCTCTCGTCGACGAGCACGTGGCCGAGCTCGCCGGCCGTGCCGCCGGTCCCGCGGTAGATCTCGCCGTTGAGGATGAGCCCCGCGCCGATGCCGCCGGAGACCATGAGGTAGATCGCGTCGCGGGCGCCGATGCCGGCGCCGAGCGTGACCTCGGCGAGCGCGCCGAGGTTCGCGTCGTTGTCGAGGTGGATCGGGAGGTCCAGGCGCGCCTGCAGCTCGGCGACGGGGCGGATGCCCTCCCAGCCGGGCAGGATCTTGCCGGCGTGGACCGTGCCGGTGGCGCGGTCGATCGGGCCCGAGAGCCCGACGCCGGCGCAGAGGATCCGGTCGGCGTCGAGGCCCGCCTCGGCGACGGCCTCGTCGGTGAGCGTCACGGCCGCCGTCAGCGCCGCGAGGGCGGCGTTGTCGACGTCGAGGCGCTGGATGCGCTCGGCGAGGATCGTGCGCGAGAGGTCGGCGATCGCGACGTGGACCTGCTCGTGGTTGAAGTCGATGCCGAGGATGAGCCCCGCGGACTGGTCGAGCGCGAGGAGCGTCGGCGGGCGGCCCTGCTGGGAGGGGCGGTCGTCGCTCTCGCGCTCGACGACGAGGCCGCTGGCCTGCAGGTCGGTGACCAGCGTGGAGACGGTCGAGCGCGACAGCCCGGTCATGCGGGCGAGGTCCGCGCGGCTGGCGCTGCCCTTGCGCCGCAGCGCGTCGAGCAGCTGGCGGCGGTTGCGTTCTCGGAGCGAGCCGAGCGAGCCGGCGCCGGACGATTCCATGACGCCACTGTGCCGAAGGACACAATGATTTGTCAAGACTTCGGCAGAAAGATTCCTTCAGCCGGTGTGTTTAGTGCGAGCTTCGGTCAGTACTTCGTGCCGCGCGAGAAGTCGCGGCGGTCGACGTCGCGACCGATCGTGCTCGGGATGCGCGCGCCGGGGGAGTCGCCGGAGGCGCCGTGGTACGGGCGCTGGTTGATCGCGCTGCCGCTGCGCGAGTAGTAGCCGTGGGCGACGGCGAAGAACATGATGAGCAGGAAGGCGAAGAAGGCCCAACCGCCGTTCGCGAAGATGAAGGCCGTGGTCATGCCATCCAAGATGGCACGCCGGCAGCCCCTTGAGTGTGAGCTCTCACACAGTTGCCACATCGCGCCCCGCGGGTAGGACTCGGCCGCCACCCGTCGAACGCAGTCCGGATGGCCTCAGCCGCCCGGCGAACTGACACCGACGTCGTCGCGCCTCGGCCCCGGCGCCGGGCGCCCAAGCCCGTCGAGTACAACATCCTCCTCACGGCGACGCTCTGCCTGCTCGCCGCCGGCGCGGTCATGGTCTACAGCGCGTCGTCGGCGCGGACGCTGCTCGAGGGCCAGGGCGACGGCACCGTCTACCTCGTGAAGTACCTCGCCTTCGGCGCCGTCGGGCTCGTCGTCCTGCAGGTGCTCGCGCGCGGCGGCCTCGAGCTGCTCCCGCGTTTCACGCCCCTGCTGCTCGGCCTGTCGTTCGTCCTGCTGCTCGCGGTGAAGGTCCCGGGGATCGGCGTCGAGATCAACGGCGCGCGGCGCTGGATCGGCGCGGGTCCGCTGCAGTTCCAGCCCTCGGAGCTCTGCAAGCTCGCGCTCGTCCTCTACGCGACCTCGCTGCTGGCGACGACGCCCTCGCGCCTGCGCACGCTCAAGGACGGCGCGATCGGGCCCGTGCTGCTCGTCACCGGCGCGGCGATCGCGCTCGTCGCCTCCCAGCCCGACCTCGGCACGGCGCTCGTCATCGCGTTCACGGTCGGCGCGCTGCTGCTCGTCGCGGGCGTCCCGCTGGCGCTCCTGGGCAGGATCGCCGGCGTCGGCGCCGTGCTCGTCCTGCTCTTCGTCCTCGTCGAGCCCTACCGCGCCGCGCGCCTGACGGCGTTCATCAACCCCTGGGCCCACGCCGCCTCGTCGGGCTTCCAATCCGTCCAGGGGCAGATCGCGCTCGGCTCGGGCGGGCTGTTCGGCGTCGGCCTCGGCGAGTCGGTACAGAAGGTCTTCTACCTCCCGGAGGCGCACACGGACTTCATCCTCGCCGTCATCGGCGAGGAGCTCGGCGTCGCCGGCATCTGCGGGCTGCTGTTCCTCTACGGCCTCATCGGCTACGCCGGGCTGCGCACGGCGAAGGCCGCGCGGACGCGCTACACGCAGCTGCTCGCCGCCGGGCTGACGTCGCTGATCGTCTGCCAGGCGCTGCTGAACGTCTTCGCCGTGCTCGGGATCGCGCCGCTGACGGGCGTCCCGCTGCCGTTCATCTCGTCGGGGTCGAGCAGCCTGCTCGTCCTGCTCGCGACGATGGGGCTGCTGCTGAACGTCGCGTCGCGCAGCACGAGCCACCTGGCGTCGCTGCCGATGCCGGACGCCTGGGCCGGGGGCGATGCGCAAGGATCCGCCGATGCGCAGGGTGCTGATCGCAGCAGGCGGGACGGCCGGGCACGTGGTGCCCGCGCTGGCGGTGGCCGATCGGCTGCGGGCGGCCGGCGCTGACGTCGTGTTCGTCGGGGGCCAGCGCGCGGAGGCGCAGCTCGTCCCCGCCGCGGGCTACGAGCTGCGCACGATCCGCGTCGAGGGCCTGAGCCGGACGAACCCGCTGCGGGCGGCGCGGGCGGTCGTGCGCGCGGGCGCGGCGGTCGCCGCCGCGCACCGGATCCTCGGCGAGCTGCGCCCGTCGGTCGTGCTCGGCGGCGGCGGCTACGTCGCCGGCCCGGTCGGCCTGGCGGCGCTCCTGCGCCGCATCCCGCTCGTGCTGACGGAGGCCGACAGCCACCTCGGCGTCACGAACCGGCTGCTCGCCGCGCGGGCGCGCCGCGTCTGCCTCGCGTTCCCGATCGCCGGCCGCGACGGGCCGCGCTACCGCGTCACGGGCCGGCCGGTGCCGCCGCCCGCGCGCGACCCCGTCGCCGCGCGGCAGCGGTTCGGCCTGGCGCCGCGGGAGCTGTGCGTGCTGGTCTTCGGCGGCTCGCTCGGCGCGCGGACGATCAACGAGGCGGCGGTCGAGGCATTCGAGGCGGCGCCGTTTCGCGTCCTGCACGCCGCCGGCGAGCGCGACCACGCGGCGCTCGCGGCGCGCATCGCCGGCCCGCACTACGACCTGCGGCCGTACATCGACGACTTCGGCGACGCGCTCGCGGTCTGCGACCTCGTCGTCGCGCGCGCCGGCGGGTCGATCTTCGAGATCGCGGCCGCCGGCAAGCCGGCGATCCTCGTGCCCTATCCGCACGCGAGCGCCGACCACCAGAGCTCCAACGCGCGCTGGATGGCCGATGCGGGGGCGGCCGTCATCGTCCCCGACGACGAGCTGACGCCCGCGCGCCTCGGCCAGGAGGTCGGCACGCTGCTCGGCGATCCGTCGCGACTGGCGACGATGGCCGCGGCATCGGCGGCGCTCGCGCGGCCGCAGGCGGCGCAGGACGTGGCCGACGAGGTGCTCGCGGCGGCGGAGGCGCGCGGCTCGTGAGCGCCGAGTGGGAGGGGCGGCGGCTGCATTTCGTCGGCATCGGCGGGGCGGGCATGAGCGGCCTGGCGCTCGTCGCGGCGGCGCTCGGCGCGACGGTCAGCGGCTCGGACCGCGCGGAGTCGCCGTATCTCGAGCTCGTGCGCGCCGCCGGGATCGTGCCGTCGGTCGGCCACGATGCGGCCGGCGTCCCGGCGGGCGACGACGTCGAGCTCGTCGTCTCGACGGCGATCCCCGCCGCCAACCCCGAGCGCGCGGCCGGGCGCGAGCGGGGGCTGCGCGAGATCCACCGCGGGGCGCTGCTCGGCGAGCTCAGCCGCCTGCGGCGCACGATCGCCATCGCCGGCACCCACGGCAAGACGACGACGTCCTCGATGGTCGCCCACGCGCTGCTGGCGCTCGGCTGGGAGCCGTCCTACGTCATCGGCGGCGAGCTGACGACGACGGGGCGCAACGCGGCCGCCGGCGCCGGCGACTGGCTCGTCGTCGAGGCCGACGAGTCCGACCGCTCGTTCCTCGAGCTCGCGTCGGAGATCGCGCTCGTGACGAACATCGAGCTCGACCATCACACGACCTACCCGTCGCTCGCCGACCTCGAGGCGGCGTTCGCGGAGTTCCTGCGCAACGGCCTGCGCCGCGTCGTCGCCGACACACCCGCGGGCGAGGCGTTCCTCGACCGCGTCGGGATCGGCGAGGCCGCGTTCTACGGCGCGTCGGAGATCGAGCTGCACGACGGCGGCTCGCGTTTCGTCTGGGCTGAACGTCAGGTCGAGCTTTCGGTGCCCGGCGCGCACAACGTCGCCAACGCGGCCGCGGCGCTGACGGCGTGCGTCATCGCGGGCGCGCACCCGAAGGTCCTCGCCGGGACGCTCGCCGACTTCCGCGGCGCCGGGCGGCGCTTCGAGCGCCTCGGCACGACGGCCGCGGGCGCGCTCGTCGTCGACGACTACGCCCACCACCCGACGGAGCTGCGCGCGACGATCGCCGCGGCGCGGACGCTCGGTCATCGCCGCGTGGTGGCGGCGTTCCAGCCGCACCTCTTCTCGCGAACGCAGCTGCTCGCGCGCGAGTTCGGCGCGGCGCTGGCGGGCGCCGACGCCGCCGTCGTGCTCGACGTCTACCCGGCGCGCGAGCGCGCCGAGGACTTCCCCGGCGTGAGCGGGCTGCTCGTCGCGGAGGCGGCGGTCGACGCCGGGCGGGGGCGGCTCGTGGCGTGGGCGCCGGGCTTCGATGCGGCCGAGGCCGTGCTGCGGGCGCTGCTGCGCGACGGTGACCTGTGCCTCGTGCTGGGGGCGGGGGACATCGATGCGCTGGGGCGGCGGCTCGTCGGTTCGGGGTGACTCGGTCGGTGCGGGGCGCCTCCGCGTCTACTGCGTCATTGAGGGAAGGGTGCGGATCGCTCGCGGCGCGCCTGCGAGGGGGGGTGCGCCGGATGACTATCGCTCCGCGAGCGTAACCCGGCACACCCCCCCTCGCAGGAGCGGCGCGAGGCCGAACCCGTTTCCTCAATGACGCAGTAAGCGCTGCGCCGCGCCACCGACCGACCGCGTCACCACGACACCCCCACGAACACCGGCTCCGGCACGAGCGCCACCCCGAACGCCTCGTCGACGCCCGCCGCGATCTCCCGCGCCAGCGCCACGAGCTCCGCCGTCGTCCCGTCGCCGCGATTGCACAAAGCCAAAGTGTGCTTCGAGGAGATCGCGATCCCGTCGGGACGCCCGTACCCGCGCGCAAAGCCGGCGCGCTCGATGAGCCACGCCGCCGACGTCTTCACGCGCCGCTCGCCCGCCGGCCACGCCGGCGGCGCCACGTCGGCACCGAGCCGCTCCGCCACCCGCGCCCCAAAGGCCGCGAAGTCGCGCTCGCGCAGGATCGGGTTCGTGAAGAACGAGCCGGCGCTGACGGTGTCGGGGTCGGCGGGGTCGAGCACCATGCCCTTCCCGCGGCGCAGCTCGAGCACGGCCCTGCGCACATCGCTCAACGGCGCGCGCGCCCCGACCTCGACCCCGAGCCGCCGCGCGAGCTCGGCGTAGCGCACGGGCTCCGACAGCCCCGAGCGCTCGAGCGCGAACGTCACGCGCAGGACGGCCCAGCGGGCGGGGTCGCGCTTGAAGACGCTCGTGCGGTAGTCGAAGAGGCAGGTCTCGGCGTCGAGCTCGTGGATCTCGCCGGTCGTCCGGTCGAGCGCGCGCACGGCGACGACGACGTCGGCGACCTCCTGGCCGTAGGCGCCGACGTTCTGGATCGGCGTCGCGCCGACCGAGCCGGGGATCCCCGACAGGGCCTCCACGCCCGCGAGCCCGCCCGCGACGCAACTGGCGACGAACGGGTCCCAGTCCTCGCCGGCGGCGACCTCGAGCCAGACGCGGCCGTCGGAGCGCTGCAGCTGCTCGGCCCCCCGCGTCGCGACGCGGACGACGGTGCCGTCGAAGCCGTCGTCGGCGACGACGACGTTGCTCGCGCCCGCGAGCAGGAGCAGCGGCTCGCCGGCGTCGTCGGCGTCGCGGACGGCGGCGAGCAGCTCGTCGTCGCTCGTCGCCGCGAGCATGCGGCGCGCCGGGCCGCCGAGCCGCAGCGTCGTCAGGTCGCTCAGCGCGGGGGAGGCGGGCACGCGGGGAACCCTACGCGGCAGGGTCCCGGCCGCCCGCGCCGAACATCGACCCGATGCCTCTCGCTCGCCGCCGGACCCGCGCGATCCTCGGCGCGGTCGTTCTCGCCGCCGTCCTCGTACCGCTCGGGATGTGGCTGCGCAACAGCTCGCTCGTCCGCGTCGAGCACGTCACGGTCACCGGCATCGAGGGCCGCCAGGCGGCGGCGATCCGCGGCGCGCTCACCGAGGCCGCGCTCGACATGTCCGTCCTCGACGTGCGCGACGACGCATTGAAGACTGCCGTCGAGCCCTATCCGATCGTGCGCAGCCTGCGCACGAGGACCGACTTCCCGCACGGGCTGACGATCACCGTCAACGCCTACGAGCCCGTCGCCGCGCTGAAGTCCGGCGCCGGCCTCACGCCGGTCGCCGCCGACGGGACGGTCCTGCGCGGCGCCTCCACCGGCGGCCTTCCCGTCGTCGGCGTGCGCTCGACCCCCGGCGGCAGCCGCGTCCGCGACGCCCAGTCCCTGCGCGCGATCGGCCTGCTGGCTGCCGCGCCGGCCGCGCTGCGCGCCCGCGTCTCGCGCGTGTACCGCGGGCCGACCGGCCTCGCCGCGACGCTCGAGCGCGGTCCGAAGCTCTACTTCGGCGGCAGCGGGGAGTTCGCCGCGAAGTGGGGCGCCGCCGCCGCGGTGCTCGGGAACAGCACCTCGAAGGGCGCGCGCTACATCGACCTGCGCGTACCCGCCCGCCCTGTCGCCGGTGGCCTCAAACCGCGAACCGCTGAGTCTCAACCTCAACTATAGGTTGATGGCACCCAAAAGTCATTTCTCCTGCACTGGTCGAGAGTCGCGCGATCTGCAACAGTTCTTGCGCGGATAGACTTTGCGTTGACATCCGTTCCAGCCCGTGCTTACTGTGGTTTCCGCAGTATCGGGCCGGAGAGCCAGAATCTCTCAACGCTAACTCAAGGGTCGGACGCTCCCTCATGGAATCCAGCAGCAGCTATCTAGCCGTCATCAAGGTCGTCGGTGTCGGCGGCGGCGGCACGAACGCGGTCAACCGCATGGTTGACGCGGGCCTGCGCGGCGTGGAGTTCATCTCGGCCAACACGGATGCCCAGGCGCTGCAGATGACGGACGCCGACATCAAGCTCAACATCGGGCACGACCTGACGAAGGGTCTCGGCGCCGGCGCCAACCCCGAGGTCGGCTTCGGCGCGGCCGCCGAGTCGCGCGACGACATCAAGGAGGCGCTGAAGGGCGCCGACATGGTCTTCGTCACGGCGGGCGAGGGTGGCGGCACCGGCACGGGCGCGGCCCCGGTCATCGCCGAGATCGCGAAGAACGAGATCGGCGCGCTGACCGTCGGCGTCGTGACCAAGCCGTTCGAGTTCGAGGGCAGCCAGCGCACGCGCCAGGCCGAGGAGGGCATCGCCCGCCTGCGTGAGGTCGTCGACACGCTCATCGTCATCCCGAACGAGAAGCTGCTCTCCGTCATCGAGCGCCGCACGACGATGCTCGACGCCTTCCGCGAGGCCGACAACGTCCTGCGCCAGGGCGTCCAGGGCATCACCGACCTCATCACGATCCCCGGCCTCATCAACCTCGACTTCGCCGACGTCCGCACGATCATGCAGGACGCCGGCTCGGCGCTCATGGGCATCGGCACGTCCAACGGCGAGAACCGCGCCGCGGAGGCCGCGCGCATCGCGATCTCCAGCCCGCTGATCGAGGAGAACGTCGAGGGCGCAACCGGCATCCTGCTGAACATGACCGGCGGCCGCGACCTCGGCCTCTTCGAGGTCAACGAGGCCGCCGAGATCGTCCGCGAGGCCGCGTCGCCGGACGCGAACATCATCTTCGGCGCCGTCATCGACGAGGCCCAGGGCGACGAGGTCCGCGTGACCGTCATCGCGACGGGCTTCGACCACGGCCGCGCGCGCCCGCGCTCCGCCGCGCAGGAGACGCGCTCCAGCGCCCGCGACCGCGACCGCGGGCCGCGCTACGACGATCGCCAGCGCTCGTCGCTGGAGATCCCCGACGACGACATCGACATCCCCTCGTTCCTGCGCTGATCGCGGGCACGCGGGGCCGCGCCAGGAAGGGCCGGGCGCTTCGCTAGCCTCCGGGCGGTGACGACGCCCACACTGAAGCGCACAGCGCTCTTCGACGCCCACGTCGCGGCGGGCGCCAAGCTCGTACCCTTCTGCGGCTGGGAGATGCCGGTGCAGTACGGCGACGGCATCCGCGCCGAGCACCTCGCCGTGCGCAACGCGTCGGGCATCTTCGACGTCTCGCACATGGGCGAGGTCGAGGTCCGCGGGCCCGACGCCGAGGCCTTCCTGCAGCGCGTCTACTCCAACGACGTCGCGAAGATCGCGATCGGCGGCGCGCAGTACGCGCTGCTGTGCAACGAGGACGGCGGCGTCCGCGACGACCTCTTCACGTACCGCCTGGACTCCGACCACTACCTCACGGTCACGAACGCCGCCAACCACGACGCCGACTTCGCCTGGATCGCCGAGCACGCCGAGGGCTTCGACGTCGAGGTCACCGACGTCGCCGACCGCTACGCGATGCTCGCCGTCCAGGGCCCGGTCGCGCGCGAGATCGTCCAGGCGCTGTCCGACAGCCCGCTGCCCGCGCGCATGCACGCCGAGCGGCGCGTCATCCACGGCCGCGACGCGCTCGTCTGCGGGACCGGCTACACCGGCGAGGACGGCGTCGAGCTCCTCGTCGACCCCGCCGACGCGCCCGACCTGTGGGAGACGATCGTCGCCCGCGGCGCCACGCCCTGCGGCCTGGCCGCGCGCGACACGCTGCGCCTCGAGGTCTGCTTCCACCTCTACGGCAACGACCTCTCCGCCGACCGCAACCCGATCGAGGCCGGCCTCGGCTGGGCCTGCGCCGAGGACACGGGCTTCATCGGCTCCGAGGCCGTGCGCGACGCGCGCGCCAACGGCACCGCCGAGAAGCTCGTCGCCTTCAGGCTCACCGGTCCCGGCATCGCCCGGCAGGGCAACCCGGTCGTCGGCGGCGGCGTCGTGACGAGCGGGACGATGTCGCCGTCGCTCGACATCGGGATCGGGATGGCCTACGTCCCGGCAGCGTCGGCGACCGCCGGCACGACGCTGGAGATCGACGTCCGCGGCAAGACCCGCGCGGCGGTCGTCGCCAAGAAGCCCCTCTACCGCCCCCCGAGCAAGGAGCACGATGGCTGACGCGAGTTACCCGGACGACCGGCTGTATCACCCCGACCACGACTGGGCGCTCGTCGAGGACGGCGTCGGGACGTTCGGGATCACCTGGTTCGCCCAGGACGCGCTCGGCGAGGTCGTCTTCTTCGATCCGCCCGAGGTCGGGACGTCGGTCACCGCGAACGAGTTCTACGCCGAGGTCGAGTCCGTCAAGGCGGTCTCCGACGTCATCGCGCCGCTGTCGGGGGAGATCATCGAGGTCAACACCGGGCTCGCCGACACGCCGGAGTCGATCAACGAGGACCCCTACGGCGGCGGCTGGATGGTCAAGGTCAAGCTGTCGGACCCGTCCGAGCTCGAGGGGCTCATGAGCGCCGCCGCCTACACGGAGTCGCTCGCTTGAGCGGCTACACCGGCGTCACGCAGGAAGACCTCGAGATCATGCTCGGCGCGATCGGCGTCGCGTCGATCGACGAGCTGTTCGACTCGATCCCGGCTGGCGTGCGCCTGCGCCGCCCGATCGACCTGCCGCCGGGCCTCCCGGAGCAGGCCGTCTACGCCGAGCTGCGCCGCCTCGCCGCGCGCAACGTCAGCGCCGAGGACGAGATCACGTTCCTCGGCGCCGGGATGTACGACCACTACGTCCCGTCGATCGTCGACATGCTCATGTCGCGGTCGGAGTTCCTGACGCCGTACACCCCCTACCAGCCGGAGATCAGCCAGGGCGGCCTGCAGGTCATGTTCGAGTACCAGACGGCGATCTCCGAGCTCACCGGCCTGCCGGTCTCCAACGCCTCCGTCTACGAGGGCCCGAGCGCCGTCGGCGCCGCCGCCTACCTCGCGAAGCTCGCGAACAGGCGCCCGCGCGTGCTGGTCAGCCGCGGTGTGCACCCCGACAGCCGCGCGACGCTCCAGACGCTCGCCGTCGGCTACGGCACGACGGTCGAGGAGATCGCGCTCGACGACGGCGTCACGGACCTCGACGCGCTGCGCGAGGCGATGGGCGACGACGTCAGCGCCGTCATCCTCCAGCAGCCGAACTTCCTCGGCGCGATCGAGGACGTCGCCGCGATCGCCGATGCCGCCCACGAGCACGGCGCCCTCGCGATCTGCGCCGCCGACCCGCTGACGCTCGGCGTCCTCGAGGCGCCCGGCAACCAGGGCGCCGACGTCTGCGTCGGCGAGGGCCAGACGCTCGGCAACCGCCTGGACTTCGGCGGCCCGTCGTTCGGCTTCTTCGCCGCGACCGACGCGCACATCCGCCGGATGCCCGGCCGGATCGCCGGGGAGACGACCGACGTCGACGGCCGCCGCGGCTTCGTCCTCACGCTCCAGACGCGCGAGCAGCACATCCGCCGCGAGAAGGCGACGTCGAACATCTGCACGTCGCAGGCGCTCAACGCGCTCGGCGGCGTCGTGTACCTCAGCTGGCTCGGCCGCACGGGCATCACCGAGCTCGCCGAGCTCATGCTCCAGCGCACGCACTACGCGCGTGAGACGCTCGCCGCGCTCGACGGCGTCTCCAAGCTCCACGACCGCCCGGTCGTGCGCGAGTTCGCGCTGCGCCTCGAGGCGCCCGTCGACAAGGTCCTCGACCGCTGCGCGGCGGCCGGGATCAACGCCGGCTACCGGCTCGGGCGCACGTACGACGAGCACCCCGACGGGCTGCTCGTCGCGATCACCGAGCAGCGCACGCGGGCCGACATCGACCGGCTCGCCGACGTCCTCGGCGAGGCCGTCGCGGCCGAGCGGGCGACCGCCCAGGTGCCGGCATGACCCGGCGTCATTGCTCGACCCTCGTCGCCGTCGAGTCCGCAAGCGGGTGCTCGCGATGAGCGCTCTCGACGGCGGCGCGACGCCGCAGCAGCGCGAGCGCGCGACGACGATCTTCGAGAAGGGCGCCCCGGGCCGGCGGGCGTTCATCGCTCCGGAGCTCGACGTTCCGCAGGTCGACGGTCTGATCCCCGCCGGCCTGCGCCGCGCGGCGCCGCCGCGGCTGCCGGAGGCCACCGAGCCGGAGATCGTCCGCCACTACGTCAACCTCTCCAAGCGCAACTTCGACCTCGACTCGGGCTTCTACCCGCTCGGCTCGTGCACGATGAAGCACAACCCGCGCCTGCACGAGCGCGTCGCGGCGCTCCCCGGCCACGCCCGCCTGCATCCGGCGCAGGACCCGCGCCGCGCGCAGGGGGCGCTCGAGCTCATGTACGAGCTGCAGGGCGCGCTGGCGGAGATCGCCGGGCTGCCGCACGTCTCGCTGCAGCCGTCGGCGGGGTCGCACGGCGAGCTCGCCGGCGTCCTGCTGACCCGCGCCTACCACGCCGACCGCGGCGAGCAGCGCACGAAGGTCCTCACGCCCGACAGCGCCCACGGCACGAACCCGGCGACGGTGACGATGGCCGGCTACGAGGTCGTCAAGGTCGCGCTCGACGCCGCCGGCGGCGTCGACGTCGACGACCTGCGCGCGAAGGCCGACGAGAGCGTCGCCTGCCTCATGCTCACGAACCCGAGCACGCTCGGCATCTTCGACCCGAACATCGAGGAGATCGCGAAGATCGTCCACGACGTCGGGGCGACGCTGTACTACGACGGCGCGAACCTCAACGCCGTCATGGGCTACTCGCGCCCCGGCGACATGGGCTTCGACATCGTCCACTTCAACCTCCACAAGACGTTCACACAGCCGCACGGCGGCGGCGGCCCGGGCGCCGGCCCGATCGCCGTGAGCGACCGCATCGAGCCGTATCTCCCGCGCCCGCAGGTCGTGCGCCGCGAGCCCGCCAACGGTGGGCCGCCGACCTACGACCTCGACGAGGACCGCCCGAAGTCGATCGGCAAGCTCCGCGGCTTCCAGGGCAACTACGGGGTGTTCGTCCGGACTTACGCATATATCCGGTCGCTCGGCGGCGAGGGGCTGAAGGACGTCAGCGAGGTCGCGGTCCTCAACGCGAACTACCTCCTCGCGCGGCTGCGCGAGCGCGTCGGCGAGCATCTGCCGCTCGCGTTCGGCGAGCGCTGCATGCACGAGTTCGTCCTCAGCGGCGCGCCGATGAAGAAGGAGCTCGGGATCCGGACGCTCGACCTCGCCAAGCGCCTGCTCGACCACGGCATGCACCCGCCGACGGTCTACTTCCCGCTCGTCGTCGACGAGGCGCTGCTCGTCGAGCCGACGGAGACCGAGACGCGCGAGACGCTCGACCTGTTCGTCGAGGCGATCGCGGCGATCGTCGAGGAGGCGGCCGCCGATCCGGACATCGCCCGCAACGCGCCCTACACGACGCCGGTGCGCCGCCTCGACGAGGCCGGCGCCGCCAAGCGCCCGCGCGTGCGCGAGACCTTGTAACAACCGTTACCGGCCCGTCCGGGCCCGCGACGCGCGACAACGAGGTCTGGCTCGACCTGCGCACGGCGGGCAGGGGCGAGGCCGGCGACCGCATCCGCGTGCACCCGCTGCCGAGCGGGCACCTCTTCTCCGTCGTCGTCTACGCGCACGGCAACGCGGACCCCGGCGACCGGGTCGCCTGCGGCGACCTCGAGCCCGACTAGGGCCGGTCGCCTGAACGGTTGGGTGTTGCGGGCGCGCCGCCCGGGCCCTAGCTTCCCTGGCCGGGTGACGCGCTGGCAGGGGATCCGGAGGTGCTTCGTCGTCGCGGTGCTGGCGGCGCTCGCCGCCGCGCCCGCCGCAGCGTCCGCGGCCGCGCCCGCGCGCTACGACGCCGACACGGTCATCGTGCAGTACCGCGACGGCGCGCCCGCGGCGCAGCGCTCGCTCGCCGCCCGCAGCGCCGGCGTGCTCGAGACGCTCGGGCGCATCACCGGCCTCGGGGCGCGCCTGGTCCACGTCAGCGGCGACCCGGCCCGCGTCGCCGAGCGCCTCAACCGCTCCAGCGCGGTCGTCTACGCCGAGCCGAACTTCATCTACCGCACGGCCGCGGCCCCCAACGACCCGCTCTACGGCCAGCTCTACGGCCTCGGCGCGATCAGCGCCCCGCAGGGCTGGGACGCCGCCGGTCTCGGCGCGTTCCCCGCGAGCGGCGGGGCGGAGATCGGCATCGTCGACACCGGCATCGACGCCGGTCACGAGGACCTCGCGGGCAAGGTCGTCGCGTGCGCCGGCGTGCGCTCGTTCGGCCTGAACATCCTGAACCTCATCACGCTGCCGATCCTCGACGACCCGTCGATCGTCCCCGGGCGCTGCGCCGACGACGAGGGCCACGGCACGCACGTCGCCGGCACGGCCGCCGCGATCGCCAACAACGGCCGCGGGATCGCGGGCGTCTCGTTCGACTCGCCGCTGGCGGTCTGCAAGGCGCTCGACAGCCACGGCCAGGGGTCGCTCGCCGGCATCGCCAACTGCATCACGTACGTCAGCGGGCAGGGCGCGAAGGTCATCTCGCTCTCGGTCAGCGGGCCGAACTCGACGACGCTCGCCAACGCCGTCGCGGCCGCGAGCGACAGGGGCGCGCTGCTCGTCGCGGCAGCCGGCAACACCGGCACCGCGGTGCCGAGCTACCCCGCCGCCTACCCGCAGGTCGTCTCCGTCGCCGCCGTCGACCGCAACGGCGCCCACGCGTCGTTCTCGACGGCGAACGCCGACGTCGAGGTCGCCGCGCCGGGCGTCGACATCCTCTCGACGTGGAACGACGGCGGCTACCGGACGCTCTCGGGCACGTCGATGGCGACCCCGCACGTCGCGGGCGTCGCGGCGATCATCGCCGCGCGCAACCCCGCCGGCGGGCCGGCGGCGTGGCGCGCGAAGCTCGACGCGGCCGTCGACGACCTCGGGGCCAAGGGCCGCGATCCGCAGTTCGGCTTCGGCCGCGTGAACCTCGCCAAGGCCGTCGCGCCGTAGCCCTGCCGGCGGGCGCGCGGCAGTAGCCTGCGCGCCGTGGCACACGTCATCTTCTCCGGCATCCAGCCGACCGGCAGCAAGCACCTCGGCAACTACATCGGCGCGATCAAGCAGTACGTCGCCGGCCAGGACCGCGGCGACCCGGCGATCTACTGCATCGTCGACCTGCACGCGACGACCGTCCCCTACGAGCCCGCGGAGCTGCGCGACCGCGTCCACGACACGACGGCGATCCTCATCGCCGCCGGCCTCGATCCCGAGCGCTGCATCCTCTTTCGCCAGGGCGACGTCCACGAGCACACCGAGCTGAGCTGGCTGCTGACGTCCGTCACGCCGCTCGGCGAGCTCGACCGCATGCACCAGTTCCGCGAGAAGTCCGCCGCCCAGCGCGAGATGACCTCCGCGGGGCTGCTCTTCTACCCCGTGCTGCAGGCCGCCGACGTGCTCGCCTATCGCGCGCACGAGGTGCCGGTGGGGGAGGACCAGCGCGAGCACCTCGAGCTCATGCGCCGCACCGCCCGGCGCTTCAACGCGCGCTTCGGCGACGACGTGCTCGTCGTGCCCGAGCACCGGATCCCGGCCGTCGGCGCGCGGATCCGCGACCTCCAGGAGCCCACGCGCAAGATGTCGACGACCGGCGGCACCGAGCAGGGGACGGTCTACGTCCTCGACGAGCCGGCGGCCGTCCTGCGCAAGTTCAAGCGCGCGGTGACCGACTCCGGCACGGAGATCGTCCGCGGCGACGACAAGCCCGGCGTGACGAACCTCATCGACATCCTCGCCGCCGTCCGGCAGGTCAGCCCCGAGACCGTCGAGGAGGAGATGCGCGGCGCCCGCGGCTACGGGGACCTCAAGGTCGCCGTGGCGGAGGCCGTGACCGCCGAGCTCGCGCCGGTCCAGGAGCGCTACAGGGCGATCCGCGAGGACGCCGGTGCGCTCGAGCAGATCCTCGCCGCAGGCGCCGAGAAGGCGCGCGCGATCGCGTCGGCGACGCTCGCGGACGTGCGCCGTGTCATGGGCGTCGGACCTAGTCCGCACTGACCGGCCTCCGTGTGTACAGTCGCCCGCATGCCTAAGAACAATGAACGCGGTGCCCTCAGTGGATTCGACGTCATCCTCATCCTGGTGATGGCGTTTCTTCTGCTTGGCATCTCGCTGCTCATCGCGTTTTCGTAGCACCTCTGGGGAGGGGCTGACGCACCCGTTGTCCACCGTCGGCATTAGCCTGCGCGGATGAACGCTGCCTCGCTCGAACTCGATCTCGAGGTCTTCTCGGGCCCGTTCGACCTGCTCCTGACCCTGGTGCTCCGCGAAGAGGTCGACCTCCTCGAGGTCTCGCTGGCGGACGTCGTGCTCGCCTACCTCGACCACCTCGAGGCCCGCGGCGAGCTCGACCTCGACGTCGCCACCGAGTTCCTCGTGCTCATCGCGGCGCTGCTGGAGCTCAAGTCGCGCCTCATGCTGCCGCGGGCCGACGACGCCCTGGAGGACTTCGAGCCCGGCGAGGCCGCCGAGGAGCTGCTGGCCCGGATGCTCGACGCCCGCCGCTACCGCCACGCCGCCGAGCACCTTGCGGCCCGCCTCGCCGCAGAGCAGGGGATCCGCTACCGCTCGGCGCCGCTGCCGCCCGCGCTGCGCCGGCGCAACCTCGCCGAGGCCGGCGCGGTCTACGACCCGCGGCGCCTGGGCCGGGCGCTCGGCGGCCTGCTGCGCGTGCCCGCGCCGATCAACCTCGAGCACATCACCGTCCCGCACGTGACGACGGCCGAGCGGCTGACGCACCTGCGCACGCTCCTGCGCCGCGGCGGGTGCACGTTCGACGAGGCCGTCCGCGGCGCCGATCGCATCACGGTCGCGGTGACGCTCTTCGCGCTGCTCGAGCTCTACAAGCAGGGCGAGGCGACGTGGTCGCAGCCCGAGCCGTTCGGCGCTATCGCCATCGCGCGGGCCGAGCGCGCGCCGCGCGACGCGACCGCCGGGGCCCTGCGGTGACCGAGCTCGCGAAGATCGTCGAGGCGCTGCTGTTCCTCGCCCCCGACCCCGTCGCGGTCGCCGAGCTCGCGGAGGCCGCCGCCTGCGGCGAGGACGAGATCGCCGCGGCGCTCGCCGAGCTCGACCGCGCCTACGCCCCCGGCGAGCGCGGCCTGCAGCTCAAGCGCGTCGCGGGCGGCATCGCGCTGGCGACCGACCCCGTCGCCGAGGAGGCCGCGCGGCGGCTGCTCGCCAAGCCGCGCACGCCGCCGCTGACGCCCGCGCAGGCCGAGACGCTCGCGATCGTCGCCTACCTGCAGCCCGTCTCGCGCCCGGAGATCACGCGCATCCGCGGCGTCGCCGCCGAGTCGGCGAGCGCGACGCTCGAGGAGCGCGGCTTCATCGAGGAGGCGGGGCGCTCGCAGTTCGGCGCCGTCCTGTACCGCACGACCGACCTCTTCCTCAAGCTCTTCGGGATGGACTCGCTCAAGGCGCTGCCGAGCATCGCCGAGTGGGACCCGACGCCCGAGGAGGAGGCCGACCTGCGCGAGCGCCTGCTGCGCGCCGGCGAGCAGCGCGCGGGCGACGTCGCGGCGCAGTGAGGGTCGCCGCGCGCCGGCGTGGGCCGCCCGGCGCGTACCGCGTCGGGCGCTGAGCGCCGGGCCCGCGCCCCGGATCGCATGCGGAAGGTGCCCGCGACACATGCGGGCTTTCACGGTTGCCGCGACGGTCCGACCGCGACGACACTGACCACACCGTGAGACACCGTCGACTTCAGCGCACCCTCATCGCCGCGTGCGGGCTCGGCCTCGCGATCGCAGGATCCGCCGGCGCGGCGACGGGCACCTTCGTCGTCAAGGCGCTCAGCGAGCCCGCGACGGCCGGACTCCCGGTCACCGGCGGGCTCAGCGACCTCGTCGCGACGTCGAACGCGCGCGTCATGATCCCGACCGGCTGGCGCGAGAGCAGGGCAGCGGCCGGCCGGCTTCGCTTCGCGACGACCCAGAACGCGAGCTGTCGCTACGACCTGACCTACAGCGTCAAGTCGGTGCTCGCACCGAGCCAGGACGCCTCCGGCTACGTCCTGTCCAAGCTGCCGGCGGCCAGCGCCCAGCACCTGCTCGACAGCGGCACGCGCGGCGGAGCCGCCTTCCGCGTCGTGCGCCGGCCGGGGCTCGGCGCAAGAGTCCGCCTCGACGCGCTGTG
The DNA here is from genome assembly GCA_035496995.1 of Solirubrobacteraceae bacterium. GTDB lineage: Bacteria > Actinomycetota > Thermoleophilia > Solirubrobacterales > Solirubrobacteraceae > CADCVQ01. The sequence continues at coordinate 20,793 of DATJEE010000166.1, forward strand.
GGCCCACGTCCTGACGCGGCGCTCCGACATCGCCGCCAACGGCAATACCCCGTGGACCGAGATCCGTGTCACGGCGATCTCCCGTGCCGGCAGCGAGTGCCACTCGGGCACGTGGCGCGAGGCGCTCGGACCGGCGATCGGCGACTCCCTCGCCGTGGCTCGGACGCGACTGCACTTCACGCGCAAGCGCTGACCGTGCTCGGCATTCCCCTCACCGCGGCGATCATCGCCCTGCTCGCGGTCGTCCCGGCGAGCGCGGCGACGCTTCGCCTCGACGGCGCGGTCGCCGGGGAGGCGCTCGGTGCATCGGTGTCGGCGGCCGGCGACTTCAACGGCGATGGCCATGAAGACCTCGTCGTGGGAGCGCCGCAGGCAAGCCCGGCCGGCCACCTGCACGCGGGCGCGGCGTTCGTCGTCCTCGGGCCGCTCGCGCCCGGCGAGCGCACGCTCGGCGGTCAAGGGGTCGTCCCGATCAGCGGCTCGCGCGCCGGCGGCGTCGTCGGGAGCTCCGTGGCAGCGGCCGGCGACGTCAACGGCGACGGCTTGGACGATGTCGTGATCGGAGCGCCCGGCGCGGCGCCGAACCAGGAGGGGCCGCGCGGCCCCGCGGGGCGCGCGTATGTCGTGTTCGGCTCGCCGACACCGACGCCGGTCGACCTCGCCGCGCTCGGCGCCCGCGGCTTCGCGGTCATCGGCGAGCAGCGGCCGTTCCCGGACGCGTTCGGCTGGTCGGTCACCGGGGTCGGCGACGTCAACCGCGACGGACGCGACGACGTCGCGATCGCCGCACCCGGCAACGAAGGCTTCGAAGACACGGCGTCACCGGGGCGCGCCTACGTCGTGTTCGGTCGCAGGTCGAGCTCCACCGTGCGGACATCGGCACTCGGCGCTCACGGCATCCGGCTGACCGGAGGCTCGAACGGCGGCATGCGCTCGGTCGCCCCGGCCGGCGACGTCGACCACGACGGTCGCGCGGACGTCCTGATCGGCGACACCGGTGCGCAGCACGGGTTCGGGGGCGCGTTCATTCTCCGCGGGCGCGGTCCGGCCCGGCGCGCCGTGCGCGACACGATCGCCATCCGCGGCGCGCAGAAGTACGGCGACGCGGGGTACGCGGTCGCGGGCGGCGCCGACCTCGACGGTGACGGACTGCCCGACCTCGTCATCACCGCCCCGCAGGGCCGGCGGTCCGGGACCCGGGCGGCCGGCAGTGCATGGGTCGTGTCGGGCACCGCCGCCCGCCGGTCGATCGATCTCTCGCGTCCCCGTGCCGGGGTGCGCGAGCTCCGCGGGCGCCCCGGCGACTACGCCGGCTTTGCGGTTGCGATCGCCGGCCGCGCCGACGCCGATCGCAACCGCGACGTCGCGCTGCTGGCAGGTGGCTCGGTCGCCGTCATCCGGGGGCGGCGTGCGTCGGGGCTGCAGCGGCTGGCGAACCTCACGTCGGGCGTCGGCTGGTGGCTGGACGGCACGATCGAGGACGGCTCCTTCTACACGACCCCCGGGGCCGGCGGCTTCACCACGGTCGGCCCAGGCGGCGACTTCGACGGCGACGGGCGCAGCGAGGTCGTCGCCGGCGCGCGCTTCGCCGACCACGGTGGCGCCGACTCGGGCTCCGCCTACGTCTTCTTCGCGGGCACGTGATCGGATGCAGCGCGTCGCCCTGCTCGTCACCTGACGGAGCCGGCGCTCGCGTCCGACGCCGCCCTCTGGGCGCCCACCGCGGCGCGCGGCCGGTTTGCGCGTCGCGCGCGACCGGCCGCTGCGCCGCGAGCCTCTCAGCCGGCTGTCGGCGTGATCTCCACGACGGTACGGTCGGCGCATCGGTGCGGCATCCGGAGGCATACGCAGGGCCGATTCCGTAGAAACCCGTCCGGGGCCGTTCGGGCGCCAGTCGGTGCCGCGGCGATAATGATCGGGTGCCCAGCGGCGAGGACGAGCCTGATCGCCGGCGCCGGGCCGCGCAGTCGTTCGGCTCGGATCCCGAGCGCTATGACCGGGCGCGGCCACGGTATCCCGACGTCCTGATCGAGCGCATTGTCGCCGGGGCTCCGGGCGGGGACGTTCTGGACGTCGGCGTTGGCACCGGCATCGTGGCGCGACAGTTCCAAGCAGCCGGCTGCCGGGTGCTCGGGGTCGACCCCGATGCACGGCTGGCCGAGTTCGCGCAGCGCAGTGGCGTGCAGGTCGACGTGTCGACCTTCGAAGCGTGGGACGCTGCGGGCCGAAGATTCGACGCGGTCGTCTCGGGTGAGAGTTGGCATTGGGTGGACCCGGTCGCCGGGGCGGCGAAGGCGGCCGCGGTGCTGCGGCCTGGCGGCCGGCTGGCGGTGTTCTGGAACACCGGCCGGCCGGCGGGCCGCGAGGAAGCCTTCGCCGACGTGTATCGCCGGGTCTTGCCGGAGTCGTTCGCCGCCCGGCTGGAGCGGCGGTCGCTCGAGCAGGCGCACGCCGCCATGTGCGCCAGGGCGGCTGATGGCATGCGGGCGACCGGTGCGTTCGACGACCCCGAGCGGTGGCGGTTTGACTGGGACCGGGCGTACACGCGCGAGGAGTGGCTGGACGCGCTGCAGACCGCGGGCGACGCCATCTCCGAGGGCCAGCTGGCCGGTCTGCTGGAGGGGGTCGGGGACGCGATCGACGCCGTGGGCGGGAGCTTCACGATGAACTACGTCACGTTCGTCGTCACCGCGGTGCGCCGCTCGTAGCGGAGCTGCACGCAACGGAGCACGACCTCCGGCCGGACGGGCCGTACGAGCCGCGCCGTGCCGGGGCCACCGCGTGCCCCTCCCGTCGCGGCGCGGGCCCGCCCGGAAAGCAGCCGCGAGCCGTCAGGGCCGCCGTGGCCGATCCTCACGCCGACGCGGCGGCGAGCTGCCCGCAGGCCGCCGCGATGTCGCGGCCGCGCGTGAGGCGCACGGTCGCGCGCAGGCCGTGCTCCTCGAGCACGGCCCGGAAGGCCCCGATCGCGTCGGGCCCCGAGCCGTCGTAGGAGCCGGTCGGGTTGTACGGGATGAGGTTGACCTTGAAGATCTTCGGATCGAGGACGCGCGCGAGCGCGACGGCCTGCTCGTAGCGGTCGTTGACCCCGGCGAGCATGACGTACTCGATGAACACCTGGCGGCGCTTGGCGGCATAGAAGCGGCGGCAGGCCTCGAGCACGTCGGCGAGCGGATAGCGGTCGTTGACCGGCATGAGCTCGCTGCGCAGAGCATCGTCGGCGGCGTGCAGCGAGAGCGCGAGGCGGACGGGCATGTCGGTCTCGGCGAGGCGCTCGATGCCCGGGATCCAGCCGACCGTCGAGATCGCCGTGCGGCGGTGCGTCACGCCGACGTCGGGCAGCCGCCGGCACGCGCCGAGCACCCCGTCGAGGTTCATCATCGGCTCGCCCATGCCCATGAACACGACGTGGTCAGGGGAGTCCTCCGCGGGGCGCCCGGCCCCGCGTCCTGATGACGACGGACTTCCTCCGGCCGTCCGAAGCAAACGCCGGAAGTGCAGCGCCTGGTCGAGGATCTCCGACGTCGTGAGGTTGCGGCCGAACTTCATCGCGCCCGTGGCGCAGAACGTGCACGTCAGCGGGCAGCCCGACTGCGAGGACAGGCAGAGCGAGCGGCGGCCGTCCTTGTAGCGCATGAGCACCGCCTCGACGGCGCGGCCGTCGTGCGTGTGCAGCAGCGCCTTGACCGTGCCGTCGGACGCGTGCGCCTCGTCGGCGAGCGTCAGCGTCGAGAACGGCACCTCCTCGCTGAGCCGCGCGCGCAGGGCGGCCGGCAGGTCGGTCATCTCGTCGTAGCCGCGCGCGCCGCGGGCCGCCCAGCTCCACACCTGGCGGGCCCGGAACGCGGGCTGGCCGGCGTCGGCGAGCGTGCGCTGGAGGAGCTCGAGGTCCATCTGCCCATCGTAGGGCCCGCCGTCGCCGCAATTGTGCTACGGTGACGCACAATGCGAGCGGTCGGCGTGAGAGAACTGCGGCAGAACCTGTCGCGATATCTGCAGGCGGTCAAGGCGGGGGAGGCCCTGGTGGTCACCGAGCATGGCCGCGAGGTCGCGCGGCTCGTGCCCTCCGGCCCGGCCGACGACCCCCTGGCACGCCTGGCGGCGAACCGCGGTGCCACGCTTCCGACGGGATCGCTGTGCGACGTCGGCGCCGGCCTCCCGCCAGCCGGTGGCCCGCCCAGCGGCGACGTGATCGACCGTCAGCGCGAGGAGCGCCTCTGATGGCGACCCTCGCCTACCTCGACACCTCGGCCTACGTCAAGCTGCCGCTGGGTGAGCCGGAACGCGCCGCACTGCTGGCTGCGCTCGAGCCGTATGCCGCCGTGTCGAGCTGGCTGCTCGCAGTCGAGGCGGTGCGCGCCTGCGCGCGCTACGGCCGGGAGTACGCGGATGCCGCACGCGCGGGCCTGCGCAGCGTCTCCCTGCTGGCGCTCGACGAGCCCGTGTTGACGGTGGCGCAGACGCTGGGGCCGCCGCTGCTGCGAACGCTCGACGCGCTGCACCTCGCCACGGCCCTCAGCCTCGCGGCGGATCTCGCGGTGCTCGTGACGTACGACGACCGGCTCGGCGACGCCGCCACGGCAGCCGGTGTGACCGTCGTCTCACCGCGGTAGCCCGCTCTCGATCAGCGCAGGTCGTCGAACTCGAAGTACGCGCTGCCGGCCGCCGCGAGCATCTTCACGCCGTTCTGCGCGAGCTCGCGGGCGCCCTCGGTGTAGCAGTGGTCGGGGATGTACTTGCGCCCGCCGCGCTCGGGTTCGATCGCCCACGCGCCGGCGGTGACGTTCGCGAGCTCCGCGCGCACGAGCCCGACCCACCAGCGCAGCGCGTCCTCGTCGCCCATGCGCGACGTCAGGGCGGTCGCGCGCAGGCCGTCCTCCGTCAGCGGCTCGAGGACCATGACGAAGGACTCGGGGTTGCGGACGAGGTGCTGCATCTGATTGACGGCGTCGACGTAGAACTCGCCGCGGCGCAGGCAGATCCGGCGCACGGGCTCGAATTGCGCGATCGCTGCGCCGAGGTCGCCCCCGAGCGGGACGGCGACCGAGCCGTAGGCCGGATACCAGCGCTCGATCGAGAGATGGAGGTCGTGCTCGAGGGCCCAGCGCGAGGCGATCTCGATGAGCTCCTCGCGCGTCGCGTGCAGCGGCAGCGCGAAGTGCGTCATCTCCGGGAGGAAGGGGTTGGGGACCACCTGCGACCATCGTAGGCGTGCGCCTCGCCAAATTCCTCGCCCATGCCGGTGTCGCCTCCCGACGTGGCGCGGAGGAGATCATCCGCGACGGCCGCGTGACGATCGGCGACCGGATCGTCACCGACCCCGCGCGCGACGTCGACGTCGACAGCGGCGTCGCGGTCGACGGGAAGTTCCTCGAGGGCGTCGAGGAGCGGATGGTCTTCGTCGTCCACAAGCCCTCCGGCGTCCTGTCGACGGCCCGCGACACGCACGGCCGCAAGACCGTCATCGACCTCGTCCCGGGGCGCGGCGCGCGGCTGTACCCCGTCGGCCGGCTCGATCAGGACAGCACCGGGATCATCCTCGTGACGAACGACGGCGACCTCGCCCAGCGCCTGACGCACCCCTCCTTCGAGGTCCCGCGCGTCTACCGGGCGACGGTCCACCCTGCGCCGGTGCCCGAGCACGCGCTGCGGACCCTGCGCGAGGGCGTCGACCTCGACGACGGCCGCACGGCGCCGGCCAAGGTCCGCCAGCTCAAGGCGGGCGTGCTCGAGATCACGATCCACGAGGGCCGCAACCACCAGGTCAAGCGGATGTGCGAGGCCGTCGGCCACCGCGTCCGGACGCTCGAGCGCATCCGCTTCGGGCCCCTGCGCCTCGACGACCTGCCCGAGGGGGCGCACCGGCGCCTGAAGCAGGCCGAGGTCGAGGGCCTGCGGCGCGGCGTGACGCGCCCGTAGTCCGTCAGGCGGCGTCGGTGTACGGCGCGTCGCGCTCGCCGATGAGCCGCCCCGTGATCTGACTCCAGCGGCCCAGGCGGTTGCGCAGCGTCGCCGACGACGGCAGGTCCCGGCGGCCGGCGGCATGGCGGTCGTAGGCGACGACGGTCGGGATCTCCCCGAGCTCGGCGACGACCACCCGGATCGCGTGCCAGCAGCTCTCGGCCGTCCAGCGGCGGGCCCGCGCATGCGCCGCGGTGTGCGCCGGGACGAGGCCGGCGCCGCGGATGGCGTTCGTCCACCGGCCCATCCTGTTGACGACCGTCGGCAGGCTCGGGAGCTCGAGCTCGCGCGCCTGGGCCCCGTACTCCTTGGCCGTCGGCACGCGGCCGAGGCGCTGGGCCACGGACGTCACCGCGGTGAGGATGTCCTGGTCGGAGTAGGTCTTCGCGATCGCGCGGTCGCCCGCGAGGCTCAGTCTGCGCGCGTCGCGATCGGCATCCGTCGCCGCCCGGGCGATGGCGTTGCGGCAGGCCGTGACCTGCAGGCCGAGGGCCTCCGCCGCGCTGCCGGCCGCCGCGCCCGCGCGCCACAGCGCCAGCAGCGCGGGGAGCTGTGCCTCGACCTCCTGCTCGACGCGGCGCCGGCGCGCGGCGGCGACCTTCCGCGGGTCAGGCGTACCGTGCTCGTGCAGGATCTGGCGGACGCGCTCGCGCGACACGCCGAAGCCGAGGGCGATCTCGTCGAGGCTCTTGCCCTGTTCGCGCAGCACGATCATCCGCCGCCCGCGCGCTCGCCCGGTCGTGCCCGCCTGCCGCTCCGAGGGTTCGCTGCTGCGAATGGCCGTTCATCGCCTAGGGACGACGCCCCTGCCGGTGTCCGCATGTCGGAGCCCCTGCTCCCATTGCTGTCTCGTTCCCCGATAGGAGCACGGAACATTCGAAGAAAACCGTGCTCGCAGTGAACATAGTCGAAATGTCCGGGTCCGTCCACGCAAGCTGCCGCGGTAGGGTCGCCGGCGATGCGCCACGTGCCCCGCCCGACAGGCAGGACGGCGCTTGCCGCGGTGCTCGCCGCGCTGCTGCTCGCGGCGCCCGCAGGCGCCTACGAGTTCGGGCCGGGCGTTCGCCAGGCCGGGCCCGAGCAGATCGTCCGCGACTGGTCGGCCGACCGCTGCGACTTCGACGACTACCCGGACGCGCCCGCGCGCGCCTTCCGCGACGCGCAGGGGCAGACGCAGCTCATCGCCGGCGCGCCCGCGAGCCGCCGGATGCGCGGGCCGAGCCTCGATGCGGTGGCCCGCGACTGTGGCGTGATCATGCGCTCGCGGATGAGCCCCGACCCGGCGGCGTTCGCCCAGCGCGAGTGGCTCGCGGCGACGTGGACGCGCGACGGCAGGACGATCGACGCGCTCGTCCACGACGAGTTCCACGGCCTCACGACGCCGCTGGGCTGCATCGCGCTGTCGCAGGCGGGCTGCTGGTACAACGCCGTGACCGCCGCGCGCTCGGTCGACGGCGGCAGCACGTACGAGGCCGCCGCGGCGCCGGGCAACCTCGTCGCCGCCGTTCCCTGGCGCTACGTCGACGGCACCGGGCCGTATGGGATCTTCGAGCCGAGCAACATCATCCGCGCGCGCCGGCCGGGGGAGGGCGTGACGTACTTCTACGTCCTCGTCCACGTCGAGGACTACCCGCGCCCCGGTCCGATCCAGCACGTCGGCGTGTGCCTCCTGCGCACGCGCGAGCTCGCCGCGCCGGCGACGTGGCGCGCCTGGGGCGGGAAGGCGTTCGACGTGCGCTTCGCCGACCCCTACACCGAGACCCCGGCGCCCGCCGGGCACGCCTGCAAGCCGGTGGCCTTCGACGCGATCGAGAAGATGAACTCGAGCCTGACGTACAACTGGCACCTGCGCCGCTATCTCGTCGTCGGCATGTCCAGCCGCTACGACGGCGCCCAGCACCGGACGGTTTCCGGCTTCTACTACGCCACCTCGAAGGACCTCGTCTCGTGGACCCCGCGCCGCCTGCTGATGGAGGCCGCGCTGCCCTGGACGTGCCCGACCGGCGGCGAGCATCAGGTCGCCTATCCGTCGCTGCTGGATCCGCTGAGCCCGTCGCGCAACTACGAGACGACCGGCGCACGCCCCTCGCTGTACTTCACGCGCTTCAACGACCGCTGTCTGCTCGCGCTCGGCGCCGACCGCGACCTCGTGAAGATCCCGATCGAGTTCGCGCCGTAGAACCCGGGTCGTTGCGGCGCGCGGGCCCGCGCCGCGATCTGCGCGACCTCGCAGCACATCTGCGACGTTCGTCCTAGCGTTCGGTCCTCCAACCGGTTTACGGTGCGTTGACAGGTCGACGGACAGTCCGAGCCGGGGCAGCGGTTCGTGCTCGACCGACTCAGAGCCGTCTTCCGCACCTCAGCGACAAGGAGTCCACCAGATGCGAAAGCACAGTTCGCGCTGCGCCCGTGCGCGGCAGGGTCGCAGCATCCTGCTCACCGGGCTGCTCATGCTCGTGGCGGTCCCGGCGTTCGCCTCCCCGGCGTCCGCGGCCCTGCCCGTCAGCCCCGCGCCGGCGTTCCAGTTCGTCAACGACGAGAACGGCGCCGACGACCAGCCGGGCCAGAAGGACCTCAGCGCCCAGGCGGTCGCGACCCCGACCCCCGGTGAGCTGTGGACCTCCTGGCTGTGGGACGTCACGAGCCTGTCGGGCGGCAACACGGGCGACGCCTGCTCGCTGTTCACCACCGACGCCGACACGAAGATCAACTTCGCCGTCTGCGTGACGATCGGCGGCAACCCCGCGGCGCAGCTGACCGCGAACAGCCCGCGGGTCTTCAGCTGCGGCAACGGCAAGGTCGACCGCTGCACCTCGACCTCGACGCAGATCACGCCGATCAACACGGCCTGCGCGACGAACGTCAACGCGACCGACCCCTTCCACGCCGGCCAGAAGGACACGCAGGCGGTCTGCCACATCGACCTCGCCGACGTCGGCGGGGCGGGCGCCGCGAAGCTCGTCAACACCTGCTCCTACCCCTCGCAGCAGCCGACGTCGGACCCGTCGGACTGCGTCCTGATCCCGCGCGACGCGTTCGTGACGATCGTGAAGGTCGCCAACCCGAACGCGGGCAGCTTCCCGTTCCGGCTCGGCACCGACGCCGCGGCGGCGAACCCGGTCGTCTTCACCGCCTCGGGCTCGCAGACGAGCACCCCGATCCCGATCCGCTCGGGCGTCAACGTGAACCTCAAGGAGGACGTGCCGCTCAACTGGGCCGTCGACGGGACGCCGTCCTGCACCGGCGCGACGGGCGCCGGGACCTCCAACGGCACCGGCACCGCCGGCGGCGACACGATCAGCGCGATCAAGGCCGCGTCGGACAACGTCATCACCTGCACGTACAACGACAAGCAGCTCAGCGGCGCGATCAGGATCACGAAGCTGCGCTCCGGGACGAGCGTGGCGCTGTCGGGCGCGCACTTCTCCGTCGACGGGGCCGGCGACTACACGACGGGCGCGGACGGCACGGTCTGCGTGGCGGGCCTGACGATCGGCGCGCACACGGTCCTCGAGACCGCGGCGCCCAACGGCCACAGCGTGGCCTCCCCGGCCTCGCAGTCGGTCTCGGTGACCGCCGCGGCGACCTGTTCCACCGGGACCCCGGCCACGGTCACGTTCAACGACGCGGTCGTGCCCGGAACGATCAACATCCACAAGACCGGCAATGGCGGCGCGCTCCAGGGCGCGACGTTCACGCTGTTCGTCGACAACCCGACCGTCGGCGGCACCCGCACGGGCGCCGACACGATCACGACGAAGACCTGCACGACCAACGCCTCCGGCGACTGCTCGATCACGGGCGTCGCGCCGGGTGACTACTGGGTCGTCGAGACGACCACGCCGATCGGCTTCATCACCGCCGGCGACCGCGCGGTGAACGTCGGGATCGGGACCTCTGCGGGCCAGGGCGACTCGGACTCGATCACGATCGACGACGCCGTGGCAGCGGGCACGATCAACGTCCACAAGACCGGGCTGAACGGGGCCGCGCTGGTCGGCGCCACGTTCACGCTGCACATCGACGCTCCGATCGTCGGCGGCGCGCTGGGCGTCAACGACACCGCGACGTCGAAGACCTGCACGACCGACGCCTCCGGCGACTGCTCGATCACGGGCGTCGCCCCGGGCGACTACTGGCTCGTCGAGACGACGACGCCTCCGGGCTACGACACCGCCGACCCGAAATCGGTCTCGGTGCCGCTCGGCAGCGGCGCCAACCAGGGCGCCACCGTCTCGGTGACGATCTCCGACCCGGTCGTGCCCGGGACGGTCGTCATCCACAAGACCGGGATCGGCGGCAGCGACCTCAACGGCGCGCAGTTCACGCTGTACGCCGACGCCGCCCCGATCGGCACGCTCGGCAACGAGGACACCGCGACGTCGAAGACCTGCACGACGAGCGGTGCGGGCGCCTGCAGCATCACCGGCGTCGCGCCGGGCAGGTACATGGTCGTGGAGAGCATCACGCCGCCCGGCTATGACACCGCGGCCCCGCAGGCCGTCGACGTCGGCATCGGCGCGACGGCGCACGTCGGCGACAGCGACTCGCTGACGTTCGTCGACGCGGTGGTCAACGGCAAGGTGAGCATCACGAAGACGGACGACTCGACGAACCCCAACGCGCTGAACGGGGCGCAGTTCACGCTCTACGTCGACAACCCGACCGTCGGCGGCACGCGCACCGCCGCCGACACGATCACGACGAAGAAGTGCACGACCGGCGCGACCGGCACGGGGACGTGCGACATCACGAACGTCGCCCCGGGCACGTACTGGGTCGTCGAGACGGTGACGCCCGATCACTACGACACGGCCGCCGACAAGGCGATCACCGTCGGGCTCGGCAGCGTCGCGGGCCAGGGCGACACCGTGCCGGTGTCCTTCGTGGACGACCGCCGGCACCGGGTCGTCGTGCTCGTCTGTCACGAGGGCACGAACACGCTGTTCTCGCGTGACGTCACGGTCGGCGGCGTCACGAAGCAGTCGCTGTCGAACGCCGGGCTGACGGACGCCCAGCAGGCGGCGCTGTGCAACGCCGGCGGCGCGAGCTTCGGCGACATCAGCGGGCACGCCGACGTGAACGCACTCGTCGCGCTCAGCAAGCTCAACGGCGCTCCGGCCCCGTAGTCCGCAAGCGCAGGCGACAGCAATGACAGCGGGGGCCCGGCGGCGACGCCGGGCCCCCGCGGCCGTTGGCCCCCCTTCCCGGCTAAGCTCGCGCCCCTATGCGGCTCTTCGCCCTGCGCGGGGCCTCGTCGGTGGACCGCAACGACGCCCAGGCGATCCTCGGGTCGACGGAGTGGCTGCTGCGCGAGATCCTCAAGCGCAACGACCTGCACCCCAGCGACGTCGTCAGCTGCATCTTCACGCTGACCGACGACCTCGACGCCGAGTTCCCGGCCGTCGCGGCGCGCAACATGGGCTTCTCCCAGGTCCCGCTGCTCTGCGCGCGCGAGGTCCCGGTCCCGGGCGCGATGCCGCGGATCATCCGCGTCCTCATGCACTACCACTCGCTCGACGTGCACGTCCCGCGCCATGTCTACCTCGGCGAGGCGCGCGCGCTGCGCCAGGATCTCGAAGGCGCGCAGTAGTGGGGCGCCCGTAAGAGGATTTCCCTGCGCTCGCTGGGGACGTGGTAAGACCGCCGCAGCGTTCTCCAGGGGAGGGACCATGGATCTGTCGAGGCTCACGCAGGGCGAGCGGATCGTGCTCATCGCAGGTGTGCTGCTCATCCTCGACCTGCTCTTCGCGCCGTGGCACAAGATCGACCTCGGCGCGACGATCCCCGGCGTCGACCTCACGCGCAGCGGCGTGCAGTCGCCGCACAGCGGCTACGGCGTGCTCGCGCTCCTGCTGACGATCGTCATGGTCGGCCAGATCGTCGCCGCCAAGATCATGTCGGCGAGCCTCCCCGACCCGCCGGTGCCGTGGGCGCGGGTGCACCTCGTCGCCGGCGTGGCCGTCGCCTCGTTGCTGGCGCTCAAGCTCGTCGTCGAGACCGACTTCCTCGGCTTCGGCGCCTACGTCGGCGTCGCGCTCGGCCTCGCCGTGGCGTACGGGGCCTTCACGCTCAACCGCGACGACGCGATCCTCGCCTGAGCGACGGCGCGCCGGTCCGGGCGCGCCGATGATGTTCAATGGCGGCATGGCGATCGAGTTCTCCGAGCGCATCAGGCGCATCCCCGTCTATCCGGTGGCCGACGGCTACGCGCTCGGCGACGACGTGGCGATGCTCGCGTCCAACGAGTCGCCCGACCCGCCGCTGCCGTCCGTCGTGCGCGCCGCGAGCCGCGCGCTCGCGGGCGCCAACCGCTATCCGGACCCGTCCAACTCGGCGCTGAAGGCCGCGCTGAGCGGGCGCTACGGCGTGCCGCCGGCGCGGATCGCGATCGGCAACGGCTCCTGCGACATCCTGCTCGCGGCCGGCGACGCGCTGCTGGAGCCGGGCGCCGAGCTCGTCTACGCGTGGCCGTCGTTCAGCGTCTACCCGCACCTCGCGGCCGCCTCCGGGGCGCGCGCGGTCACCGTCGACCTGCGCGACGACCACTTCCACGACCTCGACGCGATGGCGGCCGAGGTCACCGCCGCGACGCGCCTGGTCATCGTCTGCAACCCGAACAACCCGACCTCGACCGCGCTGCCGTTCGCCGAGATCGCAGCCTTCGTCGCGCGCGTCCCGCGCCACGTCGCGGTCATCGTCGACGAGGCCTACTGCGAGTTCAACCTCCTCGACGACCCCGACACGACGCTCGACCTGCTCGCCAGGCACTCCAACCTCGTCCTGCTGCGGACGTTCTCGAAGGTCTACGGGCTCTGTGGGCTGCGCGTCGGCTTCGCGCTCTGCGGCAGCGAGGAGTTCCCGCGCGCCGTCGACCAGGTCCGCCAGCCGTTCTTCTGCAACGCCGCCGCCCAGGCCGCGGCGATCGAGGCGCTCAAGCACCAGGACGCGGTCGCCGAGCGCGTCGAGCGCGCGGTCGTCGCGCGCGTCGAGGTCGAGGCGGGCCTCGAGGAGCTCGGGATCACGGCCGCGCCGTCGCAGGCGAACTTCTGCTGGTTCGATCTGCCCGAGGACCGCGACGAGCAGGAGGTCGTGCGCGGCCTCGCCGAACGCGGCGTCCTCGTGCGCGCGGGCGGGGCGCTCGGCCGTGCCGGCGCGCTGCGCGTGACCTACGGGACACCTGGACAGAACGCCAGGTTCCTCGACGCGCTGGCCCAGGTGCTCTAAGCTCACCCGCGCATGAACCGATCTGACGACAGCGCCCGCAGCAGCCTCGTGGTCTTCGCGCGTCGTTATTTCGCCTGGCGATTTATCTAGGCGCTCGGCTCACCGCACCCTTCCGCACCTTTCGCCGAGCGCCATAGGCAGGACCCCCGTCTCCAGGCGTCTCTCTTCGAAAGGACTTTTCAGCATGTTGATCGTCATGAAACCGACGGCCTCCCGCGAGGAGATCCAGGCCGTCGTCGAGCGCGTCGAATCGATCGGCGCCCGCGCGCACATCGTCGAGGGCGAGGAGCTCTCGATCATCGGGGCGATCGGCGACCGCGAGCACGTCATGCGGCTCGGCCTCGACGCCAGCCCCGGCGTCGACAAGGTCGTCCCGATCCTCAAGCCCTACAAGCTCGCCTCGGCCGAGCTGCACCAGGGCGGGCGCAGCGTCCTGGACATCGGCGGCGCGAAGATCGGCGGCGAGCACTTCGCCCTCATCGCCGGGCCGTGCACCGTCGAGTCGCGCGAGCAGACGCTGTCGACGGCGCACGTCGTCAAGTCAGCTGGTGCAACGCTCCTGCGCGGCGGGGCCTACAAGCCGCGAACAAGCCCGTACTCGTTCCAGGGACTGGGCGAGGCGGGACTGCGGATCCTCAAGGAGGCCAAGGCCGAGACCGGCCTGCCGATCGTCACCGAGCTCATGGACATCCGCGATCTCGACGCCGTCGTGGAGGTCGCCGACCTCATCCAGATCGGCGCGCGCAACATGCAGAACTACACGCTGCTGACGGAGGTCGGGCGCTCCGGCTGCCCCGTGATGATCAAGCGCGGCCTGTCGAGCACGATCGAGGAGCTCCTGATGGCGGCCGAGTACGTCCTGAAGGAGGGCAACGAGAACGTCGTGCTCTGCGAGCGCGGCATCCGGACGTTCGAGACCTCCTACCGCTACACGCTGGACCTGACCGCCGTGCCCGTGCTCAAGGAGCAGACCCACCTGCCGGTCGTGGTCGACCCCAGCCACGCGGCCGGGCGCCGCGACCTGGTCACGCCGCTGTCGCTGGCCGCCGCCGCGGTGGGCGCTGATGGCATCATCGTCGAGGTGCATCCCGATCCAGACGAGGCGATCTGCGACGGACCGCAGGCGCTGCACAGCAACGACTTCGCCGCCTTCGCGGCGAAGGTCGAGCAGGTTGCGGCGATTGCGGGCAAGCGCATGGGCGCGGTCGTCTGAGCATGGTCCACACGAGGCCCGAGCAGACAACCGGCGTTCGCGACACCCGCATCGCGCGGGTCTCGCCGCTGACGACGCCCGCCGATCTGCTCGAGCGCCTGCCGCTCGAGCCCGACCTCGCCGCGGTCGTCCTGCGCGGGCGCGCCGACGTCGAGGCGATCCTCGACGGCGCCGACGATCGCCTGCTCGTCGTCGTCGGCCCGTGCAGCGTCCACGACCCCGAGGCGGCGCTGGACTACGCCCGCCGCCTCGCCGAGCAGGCGGTCCGCCACGGCGACGACCTGCTCGTCGCGATGCGCGTGTACTTCGAGAAGCCGCGCACGACGACCGGGTGGAAGGGCCTCATCAACGACCCCCACCTCGACGGCAGCGGCGACGTCGACGCCGGCGTGCGGGCGGCCCGCGAGCTCCTGCTCGAGGTCCTGCGCCTCGGCCTGCCGGTCGGCTGCGAGTTCCTCGACCCGATCACGCCGCAGTACATCTCCGACGCCGTCTCCTGGGGCGCGATCGGCGCGCGGACGACCGAGAGCCAGATCCACCGCCAGCTCGGCTCGGGCCTGTCGATGCCGGTCGGCTTCAAGAACCGCACCGACGGCAACGTCCAGGTCGCCGTCGACGCCGTGCGCGCCGCGGCCGCGACGCACTCCTTCGCCGGCGTCGACGTCAGCGGCATCCCGGCGATCCTCCACACGACCGGCAATCCCGACGGCCACGTCATCCTGCGCGGCGGCAGCGGCGAGCCCAACCACGGGCGGGCGAGCATCGGCGCGGCGCTGACGAAGCTGCGCAAGGCGGGGCTCGCCGAGCGGCTCGTCATCGACGCCTCGCACGACAACAGCGGCAAGGACCACGAGCGCCAGCCCGCCGTGGCGGCGCAGATCGGCGCGCAGGTCGCCAGCGGCAGCCGCGCGATCGTCGGCGTGATGCTCGAGTCCTTCCTCGTCGCCGGGCGCCAGGACGTCGTCGACGGCGCCGAGCTGACCTACGGGCAGTCGATCACCGACGCGTGCATGGCCTGGGAGACGACGGTCGGCGTGCTCGACGAGCTCGCCGCGGACGTGCGCGCCCGCCGCGCGCTCGCGTAGCAGTGGACTACTAGCTTCATGCGGGTCGCGCTCCTCGGCGTCGGGCTCATCGGCGGCTCGATCGGCATGGCCGCGCGCCGCCGCGGCGCCTACGTCGTCGGCTGGAACCGCAGCCCGGCGGCGCTCGAGATCGCGCTCGAGCGCGGCGCGATCGACGAGGCCGTCGCATCGATCGCCGACGTCGGCTCGGCCGACATCGCGATCGCGGGCGTCGCGGTCGACGCCCTGGGCGACGCCGTGCGCGAGCTCTGCGACGCGCTGCCGGACGCCGTCGTCACCGACGTCGGCTCGACGAAGGGCGCGCTCGTGGCGGCGATCGACCGCCCGAACTTCATCGGCGGCCACCCGCTCGCCGGCGCCGAGGCGACCGGCGTCGCGCACGCCCGCGCCGACCTCTTCGAGGGCGCGACCTGGTACCTCACGCCGCGCCCGCAGACGCCGGGCGTGCTCTACGAGCGCCTCGCCCGCTTCGTCGCGGGCCTGGGCGCGGTGCCGACGGCGATCGCGCCCGACGACCACGACCGGCTGATGGCCGCGGTCTCGCACCTGCCGCACGTCGTCGCGAACGTGCTCGTCGCGCAGGCCGCCGACGCGCTCGGCGGCGAGACGCTGCCGGCGACCGGCCCGAGCTTTCGCGACGCGACGCGCGTCGCGGGCTCCAACCCGCAGCTGTGGGCGCAGATCTACACGGCCAACCGTGTCGCGCTCGGGACGCAGATCGACGACCTCGTGCGCCGGCTGGGGGAGGTGCGCGCGCTGCTGGACGCCGGCAGCGGCGCCCTCGAGGCCTGGCAGGACGTCGCCGCGCAGCAGCGCCAGGCACTGCTCGACGTCGGCCTCGTCGGCGGCGGCCGCGCCGTTCGCGAGATCCGCGCCGCGGTGCCGAACAAGCCCGGCGTCGTCGCGCAGATCGCGCTCGCGCTCGGGCGCGCGGGCATCAACATCTCCGACATGTCGCTCGCGCCCGAGGCCGACAACCACACCGGCGTCATCGCGCTCTGGGTCGGCGCCGGCGACGCCGACCGCGCGATCGAGCTCGTCGCAGGCCTCGGCTACCCGGCGGCGTCATAGCGAGGACATGCGCTTGAGCATCACACCCGAACCGTTGTCGAGCTACGGCGCGCTGCCGTGACCAGCGTGTTCTTCGCCCCGTCGGGGTCGCTGCGCGGCGAGGTCGTCGCGCCACCGGACAAGTCGATCTCGCACCGCGCGGCGATCCTCGGCGCGATGTCGGCCGAGCCCGTGCGGATCTCGAACTACCTGCGCGCCGAGGACACGCTCTCGACGCTCGAGGCGATCCGCGCCGTCGGCGCGCTCGTCGAGGAGCGCGCCGACGATGTCGTCGTCGTCCGCGGCACCGGCCTGCGCGAGGCGCGCGAGGCGGGCGGTCCGATCGACGTCGGCAACGCCGGCACGCTCATGCGGTTGCTGCCGGGCTGGCTGGCGGCGCAGGACGGGCGCATCTTCGTGCTCGACGGCGACAGCTCGATCCGCCGGCGCCCGGTCGACCGGATCGCGGCGCCGCTTGCGCTCATGGGCGCGCAGATCGAGGCCAAGGAGGACCGCTTCCCGCCGTTCGTCGTCTACGGCACGCGGCTGCGCGCGATCGCCTACGACATGCCGGTCGCCAGCGCGCAGGTGAAGTCCTGCGTGCTCTTCGCCGGCGTCTGCGCCGACGGCACGACGAGCGTCGTCGAGCCGGCCGCGAGCCGCGACCACACCGAGCGGATGCTCGCCGGCGCCGGCGTCCGCGTCCAGCGCGACGGGCTGACGGTCAGCGTTACCTGCACCGACGAGCTCGACGCCGAGAGCATCGTCGTCCCCGGCGACCTCTCCTCGGCGGCGTTCATGATCGCCGCGGGCGTGCTGGTGAAGGGCTCGCGGCTGCTCGTCCGCGGCGTCGGCGTCAACTGGACGCGCACGGGCTTCCTGCGGATCCTCGAGCGGATGGGGGCGATCGTGCTCGGGGACCTCGAGGAGCCGTCGGCCGCCGTGGCCCGGTCGGAGCCGATCAGCGATCTCGACGTCAAGGCCGGGCCGCTGCGCGCCACCGTCGTCGAGGCCGAGGAGGTCCCGCTGGCGATCGACGAGCTGCCGCTCGTCGCGCTGCTGGGCTGCTTCGCCGAGGGCGAGACGATCGTGCGCGGGGCGCAGGAGCTGCGCGTGAAGGAGTCCGACCGGATCGCAGGCGTCGTCGAGGGCCTGCGCGGCCTGGGGGCGCAGATCGAGGCGACGGACGACGGCTTCGTCGTCACCGGCACCGGCGAGCTGCGCGGCGGCACGATCGACGCCGCCGGCGATCACCGGATGGCGATGCTCGGCGCCGTCGCGGGCCTGGCGTCGCAGGAGGGCGTCGAGGTCGCCGGGATGGAGGCCGCGGCGGTGTCCTACCCCGGCTTCGCCGACGATCTCGCCCGGCTCAGCCGCTGACGCCGCGTCGGGCCCCGGGTCGGCAGGGAGCCATCTCATCGCTGGCACCGGCCCCCGGGCGCTCTCGTTGGGCGGAAATCGCCGCCGGCCGAGCCGTGTTCGTCGGCGGGGCGCGGAACGTCTACCGCGGTCATTGAGGGAGGGGCGTTTCAGCGCTCGGGCGCACCCATCCGCGGGGGGGTCTGGCGGATTGCGTCCCAATGCGGGACGCGATCCGCCAAACCCCCTCGCCAGGGTTCCCGCCTCGGCCTCCTGGCCCATCTGTCTTTCGATGATGCAGTTCGTCCCGCCCGCGACCGGGGCGCCCGGCTCACGTCCTGACGGGCCGCGTCGGGAGGTTGAGCGTGTCCCCGAGCGCCACGCCCTCGCGCAGCTCGTGCTCGCGCTCGATCTCGGCGTTGAGCTCGGCGCCGAAGAGCAGCGCGACGCTCGTCAGCCAGAGCCAGATCACGAGCACGATCGCGCCCGTGAACGCGCCGTAGATCGCGCCGACGTTCGCGATCTGCGAGATGTAGGTCGCGAAGCCGTAGGAGGCGGCGAGCCAGAGCGCGACCCCGAGCGCCGCGCCCGGGAGGACCGCGCGAAACGAGCGCTGCTTGACGTCCGGCGTGACGTAGTACACGAAGCCGAAGACGAACATCGCCACCGCCACCGCCGCGGGCCAGCGCAGGATGTTCCACAGGTCGGCGATCTTCGGGCCGAGGCCGAGGAAGCCGAGCAGGTCCTCGGCGAACCCGCCGCCGACGAAGACGAGGATGAGGCTCACGAGCACGAGCGACATGAGCACGAACGTCGACGCGATGTCGATGAGCTTGCGGCGGATGAAGCGGCGGCCGCCGTCGGCCTCGAGCACGACGTTCAGCGCCCGCCGCGCGGCTTCGAGCGCGCCGGTCGTGCCGTAGAGGGCGAAGACGACGCCGATGACGAGCGTCGTCGCCGCGGTCCCCTCGCTGCGCAGCGCGGCCCGCAGCGAGCTGTCGAGCGGCACGACCGCCGACAGCGGCGCGACGCGCTTGAGGTAGCCGATGATCGCGTTGTACGTCTCCGGGTACTGGCCGACGAGCCCGAGGATCGAGAGGGCGAGCAGCAGCGCCGGGAACATCGACATCAGCACGTAGTACGTGAGCGCCGCCGCGTGCTGGGTCATCTGGTCGTTGTAGAACGCCCAGATCGTCCGCTTCGTGATCGCTCCGGCGCGTTTCATCGGCGATGCTTAGCAGCGCGGGCCGCGACTCGCCGCGCGGTGGCGTCTAGTGTCCCGCCCTTGCACGAGCGACCTCACTCTCCGCTCGACCTGGACCTCCTCTTGTCGGCCGTCGAGGCGGCGCCGCCGCTTGCGGCCGCCGACGTGATCGCGACCGCTCTCGCCGAGGCCCTCGATGCGCGGGAGGTGAGCTTTCTCATCGCCGACTACAGCGGCAGGTCGCTCATCCGCCTCAGCCACGTGGCGCATCGGCAGGGGCGTGGCGCGGCGAGCCGTGAGCGCGCCGAGGCGGTGGCGCTGATCGGGTCGCCGCACGGTCGCGCGCTGGTCGAGCAGTGCGTGCAGGTCGTCGCCGAGGAGGGCGGGAGCCGGGTGCTCGCGCCGGTGACGAGCCGCGGCGAGGCGGTCGGCGTCCTGGAGCTGGCGCTCGACGACGAGCCCGGCGCGGAGACGCTCGCCGACATCGCCCGCACGGCGCATGCACTCGCCTACATCGTGATCGCCAACCGGCGCTTCACCGACCTCTATGAATGGGGGCAGCGGTCCGTGCCGCTATCGCTCGAGGCGGAGATCCAGCATCGGCTGCTGCCCGGCTCCTACACCTGCGAGGCGGGCCAGTTCACGCTGGCCGGCTGGCTGGAGCCCGCCGGTGACGTTGGTGGCGACACGTTCGACTTCAGCGTCGACCGCGACACGCTGCACCTCTCGATGACCGACGCCATGGGCCACACGCTCGAGGCGGCGCTGCTGGCCACCGTGCTCGTCGGGGCGCTGCGCAACACCCGCCGCCGCGCCGTCGGCCTCGCCGAACAGGCCCGGATCGCCGATGTCGCCCTGAGGGGCTACGCGACCGATCTCGCGTTCGTGACGGGCCAGCTCGTACGCGTGGACCTGCGCTCGGGGATCGCCCGGATCGTCAACGCCGGGCACCACCCGCCGATCAGGGTCCGCGACGGCCGCTGCGAGGACGTCGCGCTGTTGGCCGATCCACCCTTCGGGCTGCTCGGCGAGCGCGGCTATCGCGAACAGGAGCTCGAGCTGCTTGCCGACGATCGGCTCGTGTTCGTGACCGACGGCATCCTCGAGCGCAACGCCAGCGCCGTGGACGCCTACTCGGTCCTGCTGGACACGCGCCATCTGCATCCCCGCGAGGCGGTGCAGGAGCTCACGAGGGCCGTCGTCGAGGCCTGTGGCGGAGTCCTGCGCGACGACGCGACGGTCCTGTGTTTCGACTGGCACGGCGGGCCCAAGCGCGACCGCGACGCGAGCGAGGGTGCCGACCGCTGAGCGGCGTGCCTATGCTCAAGGCGATGCTGATCGCCATCGACGGGCCCGCGGGCGCCGGCAAGTCCACCGTCGCGCGCGCCGTCGCGGACGCGCTCGGCTTCACGTACCTCGACACCGGCGCGATGTATCGCTGCGTCGCGCTGGCGGACCTGCGCGGGGCGGCCGACCCCGTCGCCTGCGAGATCGGGCTCGGCGACCGCATCACCCTCGACGGCGAGGACGTCACCGACGCGATCCGCCTGCCCGAGGTCAGCGAGCACGCCTCGAAGGTCGCGTCGCGGCCCGAGGTGCGCGGCGAGCTCGTCGCGCTCCAGCGCCGCCTCATCCGCGAGGGCGACTACGTCGCCGAGGGCCGCGACATCGGCACCGTCGTGGCGCCCGACGCCGAGCTGAAGGTCTTTCTCACCGCGTCGCCCGAGGAGCGCGCGCGCCGACGCGCCGAGCAGCTCGGGGCCGACTTCGAGGAGGTGCTGCGCGACCAGCGCGAGCGCGACACCCGCGACGCAACGCGCGAGCACTCGCCGCTGGCGCCCGCCGGCGACGCCCTGCGCGTCGACACCGACGGACTCGGCATCGAGGACGTCGTCCAGAAGATCGTCCGGCTCGCGACGGCCGTGCGATGAAGGTCGCGGTCGTCGGCTATCCGAACGTCGGCAAGTCCTCGCTCGTCAACCGCCTGACGAACTCGCGCGAGGCGGTCGTCCACGAGCGCGCCGGGATCACGCGCGACCGCAAGGAGATCGCCACGGAGTGGAACG
>DATJEE010000167.1:0-6360 GCA_035496995.1 Solirubrobacteraceae bacterium
ACGCAGAAGATCGACAGCTTCCGCCTGCCCGGGACCGAGTCGCAGACGGCCTACGACGTGCTGGCCGAGCACGCGCCGACGCGCAACGGCATCGTCGACCAGTTCGTCTACGTCGCGCGCGACGGGACGCTGCGCGACGGCCCGGCCGCCGGCGCGATGCAGACATCGCTGACGAAGCTCAAGGCCGACCCCGACGTCGTCGACGTCTCCGATCCGCGCCGCAACGGCCAGCTCACGAAGGACGGGCGCACCGGCGTCGCGATGGTGACGTACAAGTCCGGCGCCGAGGACTTCGACGTCGCGCGCTTCAAGCGCGTCGAGAAGGCGGGCTTCAGCGTGCGCGGCCCGGCCCTGCAGGTCGAGCACGGGGGACAGGGTGCCGAGGTCGTGCGCCAGGCGGCGAGCCAGGGCTCGACCACGGAGCTCTTCGGCCTCCTCGCCGCCGCGCTCGTCCTGATGATCACCTTCGGATCGGTCATCGCCGCCGGGGTCCCGCTGCTCAACGCGATGCTCGCGCTGGGCACGACGCTCGGCCTCGTCCCGGTGATCTCGCAGGTCGTCGACACGCCCGACTTCGCGCCGCAGCTCGCCGCGCTGATCGGGATCGGGGTCGGCATCGACTATGCGCTGATCGTCGTCACGCGCTATCGCGCCGAGCACGCGCGCGGCCTGTCGCGCGACGAGGCGCTGCTGCTGTCGATCGACACCGCCGGCCGGACGGTCTTCTTCGCGGGCCTGACGGTCATCATCGCGCTGCTCGGTCTGCTGCTGCTCGGGCTCTCGTTCATGCAGGGCGCATCGCTGGCGTCGGCGCTCGCGGTCCTGCTCGTCATGAGCGCCTCGCTGACGCTGCTGCCGGCGATGATCAGCAAGACGGGCGACTGGATCGACCGCTGGCGGCTCCCGCTGCCCGGTCGCCACCGCGGCGACGCGCGAGCCGACGAGACCGCCGCCGAGCTGTCCGGGGTGAGCCCCGCCTGGGCGCGCTGGTCGGGGATCGTCCAGCGCCGGCCGATCCCCGCGCTCGTGATCTCGCTCGTCGTCCTGCTGGGGCTCGCGGTGCCGGCGCTGCACATGCGGCTGGGCACGTCGGACGCCGGCCTGGACCCGCCCGGCACGACGACGCGCGTCGCCTACGATCTCATCGCCGGCGGCTTCGGGGCGGGCACGAACGGCCAGTTCCTGCTCGCCGTGCAACTGCCGCACGCGGGCGATGGCGCGGCCGCCAAGGCCGTCGCCGATGCGGTCAAGCGCGATCCGAACGTCTCCGTCGTGGCGCCGCCGCAGCTGTCGCCCGACA
Source organism: Solirubrobacteraceae bacterium (assembly GCA_035496995.1). GTDB lineage: Bacteria > Actinomycetota > Thermoleophilia > Solirubrobacterales > Solirubrobacteraceae > CADCVQ01. Next base: position 1,301 of record DATJEE010000167.1, read on the forward strand.
AGCAGGTCGCGACGATCATCATGTTCCCGAAGACCGGCCCGCAGGCCGTCGCGACGACCGACCTGCTCAACCGGTTGCGCGACGACGTGATCCCGGGCGTCGAGCGCGACACCGGGGTGCGGGTCTACGTCGGCGGCGCCACGGCGTCGCAGGAGGACTTCACGCAGGTCATCGCCGACAAGCTGCCGATCTTCGTCGGGATGGTCGTGCTGCTCAGCGCGCTGCTGCTCATGGCCGTCTTCCGCAGCGTGTTCGTGCCGGTCAAGGCGGCGCTCATGAACCTGCTCTCGATCGGCGCCGCGCTCGGCGTCGTGACGCTCGTCTTCCAGGACGGCTTCCTGGCCGACCTGCTCGGCGTCGGCACGGGTCCGGTCGAGTCGTTCGTGCCGGTCATGCTGTTCGCGATCGTCTTCGGCCTGAGCATGGACTACGAGGTCTTCCTCATGTCGCGCATCTACGAGGAGTGGCACCGGACCGGCGACGCGACGCTCGCCGTGCGCAACGGCGTGGCGACGACCGGGCGCGTCATCACCGCGGCCGCGTCGATCATGATCGTCGTCTTCGCCTCCTTCGCGCTCGGCCCCGACCGCGTCATCAAGGAGTTCGGGCTCGGCCTGGCGATCGCCGTCTTCCTCGACGCGCTGATCATCCGCTGCCTGCTCGTCCCGGCGATCATGCAGGTCGCCGGCCGCGCGGCGTGGTGGCTGCCCTCCTGGCTGGGCTGGATCCCGCGCCTCGCGCTCGAGCGCGGGTAGCGCGCGGGCGCGAACCACGCAGATGGCTACCCTGCGCCAGACATGCGACGCCTGACAGGACCGATCGCGCTCGTGCTGGCCGCCGCCGTCGTGGCCGGCGGCTGCGGGGGCTCCGACAACAAGAGCAAGACCACCGCCGCGCCGACGCCGACCGTGACGACCCTCACGACGCCGGCCGCGCCCGCCCCGGGGCCGTCGCGCTCCCTCGTCCTCGACAACGCGGTGTCGCTCCTGCGCAAGGGCGGCTACACGGTCACCCAGATCGACGTCAACCCGCCCGCGATCGCCGCCCGCAAGATCGGCGACCACGTGCTCATCTACGCGTACAACACGCCCGCGGCGGCGTCGGCCGGGGCCAAGGCGCTCAAGGCCGCGATCGGCGAGCATCCCAATCGCGGCGTGTTCGACACCGAGGGATCGCTCGTCTACTTCTTCGGCGACGCCCACGACCTGACCCCCGCCCAGCGCGCGTCGTTCGCGGATCTCGTCGACATCGGCGAGGGGCGCACGTCACCGTAGTGCGCCCCGGCACGGGCTAGCCTTGCCGAGATGCCGACCCAGATCGCCTGCCCGTCCTGCGGCGCGCGCAACAACGTCGCCCCCGTCGCCTCCGGGACGCCGCACTGCGGGCGCTGCCACAAGGCGCTGCCCTGGCTCGTCGACGCGACGGTCGAGACGTTCGACGCCGAGGTCCGGGCGTCGGTGCCAGTGCTCGTCGACTTCTGGGCCGACTGGTGCGCGCCCTGCCGCGCGGTCGCGCCCGTGCTCGCCGAGATCGCGCGCGAGCACGCGGGCCGCGTGAAGATCGTGAAGGTCGACGCCGACCGCGCGATGGCGCTCGCCGGCCGCTTCGCGGCGCGCTCGATCCCGCTGCTCGTCGTCATGCGCGACGGCGCCGAGGTCGACCGCATGGTCGGCGCCCAGCCGCGTGCGGCGATCGAGGCGAAGCTCGGGCTCCAGCCGGCAGCCTGAAGGACGGCACCGCGAGCGCGAAATACGGCGGTTTCACGGATGTCCCGGTATGGGGCGCGGACGTACGGTCTGCGCAACCAACCAGAGGAGATCACCATGCAGCTCTACGGCATCATGCGACGCAACGGCTGGGCCTCGCCCGAGGATCTCGGCGCCGCGGCGGCCCGCTCGACGGAGGAGGGCGACAAGACCGACTCCGGCGTGCGCTGGATCCGCAGCTACGTCCTCGCCGAGGAGAGCGGCGAGCTCGGCACGTTCTGCGTCTACGAGGCCGACAGCCCCGAGGCGATTCGCGCCCACGCGGCCGCCGCCACGCTGCCCGTCGACGAGGTCGTCCCGATCGCCGACACCGTGCTCGTCCGCGCCGATCCGACCCCCGCCGCAGCCTGACGCAGCGGTCCTACGCGTCGTGAGTCGCACGAAACTCCGACTCACGCCACCTAGACTCCGCACATGCACGCCCGCGGTGAGCTCGTCGGCCGCGACGCCGAGCTCGCGCAGCTCGCGCGGGCCGTCGAGCGCGCGCGCCGCGGGAGCGGGGGCCTGCTCCTGCTCGCCGGCGAGGCCGGGGTCGGCAAGACCCGGCTCGCCGAGGATGCCGCCGCCGCCTCGCGGGCGCTCGTCCTGCGCGGCACCGCGAGCAACAGCGCGACGGCACCGTACGGCCCCGTCATCAGCGCGCTGCGGATCTATCTGCGCTCGCGGCCCGCAGGCCTGGACGCCTGCGGGCCGCTGCGCGCGCACCTGGCGGTCCTGCTGCCCGAGCTCGGCGCGCCGGCGGCGGCGAGCGACAACGCCACGATCTTCGAGGCGATCCGCTGCGCGCTGGAGCAGATCGCCTCCGCGGGGCCCGTGCTCGTCGTCCTCGACGACCTGCAGTGGTCCGACGAGGCGACGCTCGAGCTGCTTGCCGCGCTCGCGCCGGCGCTGAAGGAGATGGCGATGCTCGTCGTCGCCGCCTACCGCTCCGACGGCCTGCCGCGCGACCACATGCTGCGCCGGCTGCGCAACGAGCTGCGCCGCGGGCCCGGTCTCGACGAGCTCGTCCTCGCGCCGCTCGACCTCGACGCGACCGCCGTGCTGGCGGGGCAGCTGCTCGGGAGCCCGCCGTCCGCGGCGCTCGTCCGGGCGCTGCACGACCGCACCCAGGGGCTGGCGTTCTTCGTCGAGGAGCTGACGCGCGCCCTCGTGACGAGCGGTGGCGTGCGCTCCGGGCCGCGTGGCGTCGAGCTCGTCGGCGGTGACAGCGTCCCGGTGCCCGACACCGTCCGCGACGCGGTCCTCATGAGCGCCGCCGATCTGTCCGAGCCGGCGCGGGCCGCCGCCGAGACCCTGGCGGTCGCGGGGCAGTCCTTCGATCTCGGGCTCCTCGGCGAGCTCGTGACGGAGTCGGCTGTCGCCGAGCTGCTGGCGCACGGCCTCATCCGCGACGAGGGCGGCGGGCGCGCTGCGTTCCGCCACGCGCTGCACTGGGAGGCCTGGTACGCCGACGTGCCCTGGCTGCGCCGGCGCGCGCTGCACCGCCAGGTCGCCGAGCTGCTCGAGGCCGGCGGCGGGCCGAGCATGGAGATCGCGACGCAGTGGCTCGGCGCCCGCGACGCCGGGCGCGCGCGCGAGCTGCTCGTCCGCGCCGCGCGCGAGTTCGAGGCCGTCCACGCCTACCGCGACGCGACGAGCGCGGGCCGCCAGGCGCTGGAGCTCTGGACGTCGCGCGACGACGAGGCCGTTGACCGGATCGACCTGCTCGAGCGCCACGCGCGCTGCGCCGAGCGCGCAGGACAGCTCACGGAGGCGGCGAAGGCGTGGCGCGAGCTGTCGGACATCCGCAGCGCCGGCGGCGACGGCCTCGCCTACGCCGACGCCCAGCGCCGCCTCGCCGGCGTCCACGAGCTCAAGGGGGAGCGCGAGCCGGCGTTCGCCGCGCGGCGGCTCGCGGTGCTGGCGTTCGCCGCCAACGACCGGCCCGCCGACGCGGCCATCGAGCGCCTCGCGATGGGCGACCACCGGCGCAGCGTCGCGCAGTTCAGCGACGCCGTCGAGCTGGCCCGGGCCGCGGCGCACGAGGCCGTCGCCGCCGGCCGCCTGGACCTCCGCGCCCGTGCGCTCGGGCTCGAGGGGCTCACGCGCGCCCAGCGCGGGGAGTTCGACGAGGGCCTGGAGACCGTGCGCACCGGCCTCGCGCTCGCGCTCGAGCACGACCTCACGCTCGTCGCCGCCGAGCTCTACCAGCGCCTCGCGATGGTGCTCTACCACGCGGCCGACTACCGCCGCGCCGAGGAAGCCCTCGACACGGCGCTGGACCTCTGCCGGGCCGACTCGGCCGGGTCGACGGAGATCGCCTGCGTCACCTGCCTCGTCTACGTCCTGCGCGAGCGCGGCGAGTGGTCACGCTCGGCGCAGCTCAGCCGCGAGCTGATCGCCACCGACACGGCGGTCTGGGTCGCCGAGGGCATGCTCGGCACGATCCGTGCCTTCCAGGGCAAGCTCGGGTCCGCGCGCCGGATGCTGACGTCCTCGCTGAACAGCTCGACGCCGGCCGGCCACTACCACATGTGGTTCGACTCGACCGCCGGGCTGGCCTACGTCGCCGCGGCGGAGGGCGCGCACCAGGAGGCGACCGAGCACTGCTGGGCGCTGCTGCGCCGCTGGCACGACAGCGAGGACCGGCACTTCTGCATCTGGGGGCTGCGCTGGGGCGCCGCATATTTCGCGTCCCGCGGCGATCGCCCGGGCGCGCACGGCTGCACGCACGCGCTGACGCAGATCGCCTCCACGACGGGTCATCCCTACGCGCTGGGCGCGCTCGCGCATGCGATCGGCGAGACCGCGCTGCTCGAGGGCGACGCGGACACCGCCGCCGGGCAGCTCACGCGCGCCGCGGAGATCTTCCGCACGCTCGACATCCCGTTCGAGCGCGCGCACGTCGAGCTGCGCGCCGGGGTCGCGCTCGCCGCCGCCGGCGACCTCGAGCCCGCCCTCGAACGCCTGCGCGACGCCTACCTCACGGCGCGCAAGCTCGGGGCGCGCCCGCTCACCGCGGCGGCGGCGAACGAGGTCGCCGCGCTCGGCGCGTCGGTCGCGCAGTGGCTCGGCGGCCGTGCCGCCGCCGACACCGAGCGCGCCGGTCTCACGCCACGCGAGCTCGAGGTCCTGCGCCTGATCGCCGTCGGCCGCACGAACCGCGAGGTCGCGCAGGAGCTGTTCCTCAGCCCGCGCACGGTCGACATGCACGTGCGCAACATGCTGCGCAAGCTCGACTGCCGCTCACGCGTCGAGGCCGCGCACCGGGGCGGCGAGCTCGGCCTGCTCGCCTAGCCCGATCGCGGGATCCGC